>CAIMNS010000178.1 GCA_903842945.1 uncultured Burkholderiales bacterium | reverse complement strand
CAGTAGCTCATGTACGTGGACACCCCCATCTTGGACATGATTTTGGAGAGGCCCTTGCCAATCGCTTTGACATAGTTGTCAACGGCTTTGTCAGCGGACAAGTCACCGGGCAAATCTTGGTGGATGGTTTGCAGGGTCTGTAAGGCCAAATAGGGGTTCACGGCTTCGGCGCCATAACCAGCCAGGACCGCAAAATGATGAACCTCTTTGGCCGAACCGGTTTCCACCACCAAGCCCGCCGAGGTCCTCAAACCTTCACGCACCAAATGCTGGTGGATGGCGGACAAGGCAAGCAAAGCGGGTACGGCCACTTGCGTGGCACTCACAGCCTTGTCGCTGATGATCAAGATGTTGCGGCCCCCTTTGATCGCATCCACGGCGGATGCGCAAAGAGAGGCCAACTTGGCCTCGACCCCTTCTTGTCCCCAACTCAAGGGGTAGGTGATGTCCAAGGTGATGCTTTTGAACTTGCCATGGGTGTGGTCCTCAATGTGGCGCAACTTCTCCATGTCGGCCATGTCCAAAACCGGTTGCGAGACCTCGAGTCGCATCGGTGGATTGACTTGGTTGATGTCCAACAAATTGGGCTTGGGTCCAATGAAGGACACCAAAGACATCACGATCGCTTCGCGAATCGGGTCGATGGGCGGGTTGGTCACTTGCGCAAAAAGCTGTTTAAAGTAGTTGTAGAGTGGCTTGTTTTTGCTCGACAAGACCGCCAATGGACTGTCGTTGCCCATGGAGCCAATGCCCTCCTCGCCAAAGGAGGCCATGGGGGCCATCAAAAATTTGATGTCCTCTTGGGTGTAGCCAAAGGCTTGTTGCACATCAAGGAGGCTGTCTTTCGTGGGACGGGGTGTAGCTGAATCGTTGGCAAGGGTTTGAGCTTGGATGTCGTCCAAACGAATGCGAAGATTTTCAATCCACTGTTTGTAGGGCTTGGAGTTGGCCAAACCGGCTTTGAGCTCCTCGTCATCGATCATGCGCCCTTGCTCCAAATCGATCAAGAACATCTTGCCCGGTTGCAAGCGCCATTTGCGAACAATTTTGCTCTCAGGCACGGGCAAAACGCCTGACTCAGAACCCATGATCACCAGGTCTTCATCGGTGATGCAATAACGAGATGGACGCAGGCCATTCCTGTCCAAGGTGGCCCCAATTTGACGACCGTCGGTGAAGACGATCGAAGCTGGTCCATCCCAAGGCTCCAGCATGGCGGCATGGTATTCGTAGAAAGCGCGTCTGCGCTCGTCCATGGTGGTGTGCTGCTCCCAGGGCTCGGGAATCATCATCATCACCGCTTGAGAGATCGGGTAGCCTGACATGGTCAAGAGCTCTAAGCAATTGTCAAACGTTGCGGTGTCGGATTGATCGGCAAAACTGATGGGGTAGAGCTTGTGCAAGTCCTCACCCAAAACTGGGGAAGACATGACACCCTCTCTGGCTTTCATCCAGTTGTAGTTGCCTTTGACGGTGTTGATTTCACCATTGTGCGCCACATAGCGATAGGGGTGTGCAAGGGGCCACTCGGGGAAGGTGTTGGTGGAGAAGCGCTGGTGCACCAAACCTAGAGCAGAGACGCATCTCGCATCTTGCAAGTCCAGAAAGTAAGTGCCCACTTGATCGGCCAAGAGCAAGCCCTTGTAGATCACGGTGCGAGAAGACATGCT
>CAIMNS010000177.1 GCA_903842945.1 uncultured Burkholderiales bacterium | reverse complement strand
GGTAAGTTTTGGAGACGGATTGAAAAGAGATGGCGGGCATGAGCCCCCTATTTTACGGTCATGCGCTTTCGACCAAGAGCTCAGACACCCCATAAAGCAGGGCCAATTCGCGTAATTTGGCTGGGAATTGCTTGAATTTCAAAGTTTTTGACAAACTTTCGGCTTCTCGGCGACAAGCCAAGAGCACGGCGAGTGCTGCGGAGTCGAAATCAGTCAACTGCCCAGCTTGGATTTCGACCTCTGTATCTGGGCAGTTGCGAATTTGCGCCTGCAGCTTGGCCAAGCAAGCCGCAGCATTGCTGTGACGCAAATCGGGGGGCAAAATTAAAAGGGCAGCGGACATGCATGAGGCGCTGAATGCGGCACTGAATTAAGCTTTTTTAGCATTCGACTTGTTGCGATCAGACAAGCTCTTGATCAAGCCATCCACGCCACCCGCATTGATTTCTTTGGAAAATTGCGAGCGGTAGTTTTCAACCAACCAAATGCCCAAGACATTGAGGTCAAAAATTTTCCAGCCAGCACCTTCACCCGGTGTTTTTTCTAGGCGGTAGTCCAGCTGAATAGGCTCGCCTTTGCCTCTGATTTCGGTTTGGACCACCAGATTTTTGTCATCTGTGGCACCGCGCAAAGGCTTGATCTCAATGGACTGGTCATTGATTTGGCTGAGTGCGCCGGAATAGGTGCGAATGAGCAGCAACTTGAACTCTTCTTGCAAGCGTTCTTGCTGCTCAGGGGTGGCTTTGCGCCAGCCTGGACCTGTGGCCAGCGCGGTCATGCGGCGGAAATTGACATGCTGCATCAACTTGCTGTCGACCAATTGCATGATCTTGTTGATGTCGCCACCCTTGATGCTTTTGTCGGAGCGAACGGCATCCAAAGTTTCGTTGGAAATGCGTTTCACAAAAGCGTCTGGCGCCTCATCGGCCGCCAAAACGGGAGCTGAACTCAAGGAGAAACCCAAGGCCCAGACAACAGGCCATAAATAAATGAAGAATTTGCGATTCATAGGGTGAGATCATAAAGAGCGTTTAACTCTTTAACGCGCGAGCTACCAAAAAGTTGATTAAACCACCAAGTTCAATTCTTCTTTGCCCCAAGGCTGTTAGGGTTTGGGCGTCTGAGGCAAGGGCATCTGATTGCCCGAGGCGCTTGGCCGGTTGGGAGCCACCATGGGTGCCGGTTGGTCCGGATCTTCAAAGTCGTCCACCATGGGCGGGTTGCCGTCGTAAATGTCGTTCAAGCGTTTTTGCAAATAGGCATCTCGAGTGAATGTGTAGGGGTCTAACGAGGCCTGTTTGACAGCGTCAGACAAGGACAAATAGCGCTCCCGCTTGTCGGTCAGGCGCAACAAGGTCAGCGTGTTTCTAGCCGCCGTGTCTTTCAGTTGTTGGTTCACATCGGTTTTGTTGTCGATGTAGAGGCCAAAGCTGTCCCGAATGGTGGAGGGTCCAAAAAATGGCAAGACCACATAGGGGCCCGACGAAACACCCCAAAACGCCATGGTTTGTCCAAAGTCTTCTTTGTGTTTGTCGATCTTCAATTCGGTGGCCCAATCAATGATGCCGCCCAAGCCCAGGGTGGTGTTGATGCCCACACGCATGGCACTTTTAGAGGCCGCCTGGAGTTTCATTTGCGCCAAGCTGTTGAAGAACGACATGACATCGCTCTGATTGCTGAAGAAATTGCCAATGCCTTTGCGAACCACCGTTGGCAG
>CAIMNS010000176.1 GCA_903842945.1 uncultured Burkholderiales bacterium | reverse complement strand
TCGAACTTTTGGCCGAGGATGGGCGCTTGGTGATCATCGCCGTTCAAGGTGGTATTGAATCCAAGTTCAATGCGGGCTTGGTGTTGAGAAAACGTTTGACGATCACGGGCTCAACTCTAAGACCTCGACCCGTGGAGTTCAAAGCCCAAATCGCGAAGGACTTGAAAAGTAACATTTGGCCTTTGCTTGAAGAAGGGGTGATCAAGCCCGTTATTTTCAAACACTTTGATGCTCATTTGCCTGAGGCGGGCGCACTGGCTCACGCGTTGATGGAGTCCAATCAGCACATGGGCAAGTTGGTTCTTTTGTGGACCTGAGATTAAAAAAATGCGACAAAAGTTAATAGCTGGCAATTGGAAAATGAATGGCTCAAGGTCCTTCAATGCGAACTGGGTCAAGGGTTTCAATGAGGCCATGTCTCAATGCGTAACTCAATCACAAGCAGCTGTCATGGTTTGTGTACCGTCGCCTTATTTGTCACAAATGAGTGACTTGCTCAAAGGTTCGCAGTTGGCCCTAGGTGCACAAGATGTAAGTGCATTTGACAAGGGCGCCTATACGGGGGAGGTTTCTCTGAGCATGTTGGAAGACCTGGGTGCTCAAGCGGTCATCATTGGTCATTCTGAGCGACGTGCTTACCATGCTGAAAACGATGCGATGGTTGCAAAAAAAGTCAAAGCCACCATCTCTTCATCTTTGATGCCCATTGTCTGCTTGGGCGAGACGCAGGAGCAAAGGCTTGCGGGTCAAACCCAAAGCGTGATCGCAACTCAATTAAAGGCGGTCATGGATGTGTTGGATCCAGATTTTGAGCGACTTGTTGTGGCTTATGAGCCCGTCTGGGCCATTGGAACAGGCCTCACTGCAAGTCCAGAGCAAGCACAAGAGGTGCATGCTTTTATTCGCGAGCAGTTGAGCCAAAAAACGCGTCATGCCAATGCCTTAAAAATCCTCTATGGCGGGAGCATGAATGCGCAAAATGCCTCCTCTTTATTGAGTCAGCCCGATGTGGATGGGGGTCTAATTGGTGGGGCGTCTTTGGTCACGCAAGACTTTGTAAAAATCATCCTCGCTGCGGGTATTTGAAGCAATTGTTTATTGGCACACTTAGAAACTAACAAAAGAAATCACGGAGTAACAACAAGATGGCAATGATCACCAACATCATATTACTGGTTCAAATTCTTTCAGCTTTGGCCATGATCGGTTTGATATTGATACAACACGGAAAAGGCGCTGACATGGGTGCCGCATTTGGTTCTGGCGGTTCAGGCAGTCTGTTTGGGGCGACGGGAGGTGCAAATTTTCTCTCTCGCAGCACTGCGGTGTTGGCTGGGGTCTTCTTTATGGCCACACTGGCCTTGGCCTATCTTGGGGGAGCCAAAAAAGATGCGCCTTCAGGAAGTGTTTTGGAGAGTGTTCAAATTCAAAGCTCACCTGTTGATAAAACCGCCGCTCCAGACTCGCTCATTCCAACGCCAAAGGACGATGCCAAGTCAAATGTGGGTTCCCAGTCGGATGCTTCGGTTCCTACGATGCCATTGAGCAAGTCGACAGCTGAAAAAGCACCTGTCTCATCCTCTCAAATTCCGTCAAAGTGAGCGATAAAATATCCAAAAAAAGACTTGGTGAACCACTTATTTTGTGTTTTCGAGGTAAACTCATCAGTTGACTTGATTGGCCTTATTCCTCTTGGCTGAGTAGAGTTTTAGCATTTATTTGGCCGTCGTGGTGAAATTGGTAGACACGCTATCTTGAGGGGGTAGTGGCGAAAGCTGTGCGAGTTCGAGTCTCGCCGACGGCACCAAATCAAGTGTTTGTAACCCTGGTGTCAACCAGTTCGTGCACACTGCAGGTTGATCAAGAAGTCATAATTTGAGATTGAGATGAACCTTTACGCTTACTTGCCAGTTTTATTGTTCATTCTTGTGGGGCTTGCTGTTGGCGTGGTGCCCCAGCTATTAGGCTACCTTTTTGGCCCCAAGCGTCCTTACGCATCTAAAAACTCCCCTTATGAGTGTGGCTTCGAAGCATTTGAAGATGCTCGCATGAAGTTTGACGTTCGTTATTATTTGGTTGCAATTTTGTTCATTCTTTTTGATCTTGAAATTGCATTTCTGTTCCCCTGGGCGGTTTCTTTAAAGCAAATTGGCGCAGTTGGCTTTTGGGCCATGATGGTGTTCTTGGGTATTTTGGTGGTTGGATTTGCCTATGAGTGGAAAAAAGGCGCACTCGACTGGGAATAAAAACATGTCTATGGATGGTGTAATCAAAGAGGGTTTTATCACGACGTCGGTTGACTCCGTGGTCAATTGGGCCAAGACAGGCTCTTTGTGGCCGATGACGTTTGGTTTGGCTTGTTGTGCGGTTGAGATGATGCATGCGGGCGCAGCAAGGTATGACATCGATCGTTTTGGTATGCTGTTTCGTCCAAGTCCCAGGCAGTCTGATTTGATGATTGTGGCGGGTACTTTGTGTAACAAAATGGCACCTGCACTTAGAAAGGTCTACGACCAAATGTCTGAGCCGCGTTGGGTGCTCTCTATGGGCTCATGCGCAAACGGTGGGGGCTACTACCACTACAGTTATTCCGTGGTGCGGGGGTGCGACAGAATTGTGCCTGTTGATGTCTATGTTCCAGGTTGTCCACCTACGGCAGAGGCACTTTTGTATGGTGTGCTTCAATTGCAAACCAAAATTCGTCGTGAAAACACGATCGCTAGATGAGTCAAGGTAATTAAACAATGAGCTCACCCAACCAACAACTCTGCGCTTTGGTCAACCAGATTTTTGGGGATCGCGTGAAGGACCTTCAGTATTGCCTGAATGAAGTCACCCTAACGGTAGGGTCTGAGGATTATTTGCATGTTGCGCAAACGCTCAAGACACATCCAGATTTGGCCTTTGAGCAATTGATGGATCTGTGCGGCGTTGATTATTCCGATTACAAGCCGGGTCATGAAAGTACGTTTTCATCGGGACCTAGGTTTGCTGCTGTTTCACATCTGTTGTCGGTGGTTCACAATTGGCGAATTCGCTTAAGAGTATTTGCGCCTGATGATGAGATGCCTATTTTGCCCTCGGTATGTTCCATCTGGTCTTCGGTCAATTGGTTTGAACGTGAGGCATTTGATTTATTTGGATTAATTTTTGAAGGGCACGAAGATTTACGTCGCATCTTGACTGACTACGGATTTATTGGGCATCCCTTTAGAAAAGACTTTCCTTTGTCGGGTCATGTTGAGATGAGGTATGACTCTGAGCAATCGAGAGTGGTCTATCAAGCTGTCACGATTGAGCCACGCGAGAATACGCCACGTATTGTTCGTGAAGAGCATTACGGTGGATTGTGATAAGAGAACAAAATGGCCGAAATTAAAAATTACACGCTTAACTTAGGGCCGCAGCATCCTGCTGCCCATGGCGTACTTCGTTTGGTTTTGGAATTGGATGGTGAGGTCGTCCAACGTGCCGATCCACACATTGGATTGCTTCACCGTGCGACAGAGAAGTTGGCTGAAAGCAAAACGTACATCCAGTCTTTGCCCTACATGGATCGTTTGGACTATGTCTCCATGATGAGCAACGAGCACGCTTATTGTTTGGCCATTGAACGCATGATGGGTTTGGATGTCCCCGTTCGAGCTCAGTACATTCGCGTCATGTTTGCTGAGATCACTCGGCTCTTGAATCATTTGCTTTGGCTGGGGTGCCATGGCTTTGATTGCGGTGCCATGAACATTTTGATCTATTGCTTTAGAGAGAGAGAAGACCTCTTTGACATGTACGAGGCAGTGTCGGGGGCTCGCATGCACGCAGCCTACTTCAGGCCAGGTGGGGTGTACAGAGATTTGCCTGCCGCCATGCCGCAGTACCAAGCCAGCAAAATCAAAAATGCAAAGACCATTGCAAGGTTGAACGAGAACAGGCAAGGCTCCTTGCTTGATTTCATCGAAGACTTTACCAACCGATTCCCTAAGTTGGTGGATGAGTATGAGACCTTACTTACCGACAATAGAATTTGGAAGCAAAGAACGGTTGGCGTCGGTGTGGTCTCTCCAGAGAGAGCTAAGAATTTAGGTTTTACTGGTGCCATGTTGCGTGGCTCAGGCATTGCATGGGACTTGAGAAAGCAACAGCCCTACGATGTCTATGGCCAGATGGATTT
>CAIMNS010000175.1 GCA_903842945.1 uncultured Burkholderiales bacterium | reverse complement strand
CCTTTGATAGAGCTTGATCTCTAAGCCTTATCCTAGCCTTATCCTAGCCTTATCCTAGCCTTATCCTAGCCTTATCCTAGCCTTATCCTCGCCTTATCCTAGCCTTATCCTAGCCTTATCCTAGCCTTGGCTTTGGACTGGGCCCTGGACCTGACGCCAGACCACACCTTGATCAACTTCCTAAAAACGAGCCCCCATCGATCAACACATTTTGTCCATTGATGTAGCCCGAATGAATGCCGCATAAAAAAGCACAGGCTTGACCCAACTCATGGGCCTGACCAAAACGCTTGGCAGGGTGCTTGTCCAAGCGCTCCTGAATCACTGTCTCGTAGGGCAAGCCTTGAAGCTTGGCTTGATGCGTGAAATTGGCTTTGAGTCTTTGCGTCTCAAACGTACCAGGCAACAAATTGTTGATCGTGACGCCTCTTGAAACGCTTTGTCTGGCCAAACCCGCCACAAAACCCGTCAAACCCGCCCGAGCACCATTCGACAAGCCAAGCGCATGCAAAGGGGACTTGACCGCACTGGAGGTGATGTTGATGATTCGACCAAATCCCTTGGCCATCATGGGATCAAGATAAGCCTTGATCAACTCTATAGGACTCAGCATATTGGCATCCAAGGCTTCAAGCCAATCACCGCGCTGCCAGTTCCTAAAGTCTCCTGAGGCAGGGCCGCCCGCATTGGTGACCAAAATATCAATCTCTGGGTGATTCGATTTGATTTGCTCACGCCCCTTTGGACTTGTGACATCCACACACACCACATGAACACCAAAAGCCTTTGAGTTGTTGTTCTCCGCCCATTGCCCTTGTTCACGCTCAAGGAACAGTTGAGCCTTTTGCAAATTCTCCCAAGTCCGCGCCGCAATCACCACTTCCACGCCCTCATTGACCAAGGACTGTGCGCAAGCAAAACCCAAGCCTTGGGAGGCACCGCACACCAGCGCTTTTTTACCTGAAATGCCCAAATCCATTACTCGGCCTCGATGTGTTTGGATCGAATGATTTTGGCCCAGGTCAAGGTCTCTTGAGCGATGTAGGCCGCAAACTCATCGGGCTTTTGTAAGACCTCGCTCAAGCCTTGTGCTTTGAGTTGATCCTTGATGGGGGTTTGACTGAAGATCCACACCGCATCCTTGGCCAATTGGGACGTGATCTCTGCAGGCGTTCCCGAAGAGGCCAATAAACCATACCAAGAGGTCACCACCACGCCTTTGACGCCTTGCTCTTGCAAGGTGGGTAAATCAGGTGCGACACTTGAACGCACGCTATCTGTGATACCCAAGGCCACCAACTTTCCACTCCTGATGTGCGGCAAGGTGGCGGGTAAATTACTGAACATCAACGGAACGCTACCACCCAAGACATCGTTCAAAGCGGGCGCTGTGCCCTTGTAGGGCACATGAAGCAAATCCAAGCCGGCTTGCTGTTTGAACAACTCTCCGGCCAAATGCAAACCGCTTCCTATGCCGGGAGAGGCGTACGACAAGGTGTTGGGTTTGAGTTTGGCCAACTCCAACAACTCTTTCACGCTTCTCACCTGCACTTGCGCACTTGCGACCAGCACATTGGGGGCCTTGGCGATCATCGTGATCGCCGCAAAATCACGATCGATTTGAAAGGGAAAATTCTTCATCAACGTCGGATTGATGGTCAAGTTGCCCGCCGGAATCACGAGAAGCGTATGGCCATCGGGCTTGGCTCTTTTGACTTTGTCCATCCCAAGGTTACCTTGAGCACCGGGTAAGTTTTCCACCAAAGCGGTTTGTGAATAGATTTTTTGCAAACCCTCTGCCAACATTCTCGCCAGCAAGTCCACGGGGCCACCTGGCGGGAAAGGGGCCACAAGGGTGAATTTATCCGAGGCCAGAGCTTTTTCAACTGGCGACCAGGCGTTGTTGGTGTTTTGCGCATGGGCACTTGAAAGCCAACCACATAAACTCAAGATCAACCCAGTTCTTTGAATGAAAGAAGACATGCGAACCACCCTATAAAAAATTCATTGAACTGCACATGCACACAGCCCCCTGCCATCCAAGTTGACTCAAAGGGTCACACTTGCGACTTGGTTGTTTAAAAATCGAAGTGCACTCAAGACCGTGAGCGCTGACGTCTTGGGATTGCTCGCCAAGGGTTTGCCCATCATGGTGACATGCATTTCACCAAAGTCACCTTCTGCAAAAATCTCATGGATATTTTGTGTGACCCCAGGATCTGCCATCAAACAGACCTGTGTCTGATCCAGTCCCAGGCCGGCCAGTGAAATGGTCGCCGCAACATTTGCATTTTTAGGGTAGAGCCTGGCAGCTTGCCTTGCCGTGTCTTGCAAAATCACCTGTGCATGGGTCAAGCGCTTCAAATCCAGGGTGTCTTCTGCTGCGGTGCCGAGCCAACCTAAAGGGGGTTTACGAGCTGTGTACCGCACCGCCTTGAGGCCAGCCAATTTGGCCGCTGCCAAGGCATCAATCCCACCAATCGCACCACTCAGCAAATGAAGTTGTGCGTGGCCCACCAAGGCAGCTTGCTCCAAGTCCTCGTACAAACCCAACTCAGAGAGTGCCCCAATCGAGAGAATGGCACAATCCAGCCCTCGCCTCAATGCGGGCAGCACATGCTCTTTAAGCGCCGAGTGCCCTGCACATTCCAAAAGAAGGGATGCGTCTTCGGGCACATGAGAACACACCACCATCGGTGTTGGGCTCAAAGCATTCACTTGCGCTTGAACCTGCTCCATTCTGTCAGCCCTGACCACGATGTGGGAGATGGCCAAGTCTTGACGAAGTCTCAACCCCTCTAGGACAGCTTGGCCAATGGCACCAAAGCCCAGCATGGTCAAGCTCTTTTGTGAATTATTTTTCATCCTGATCTTTCTTCAAAATAGGGCCTGCAAATTTGATCTTGAAGGGCCCCCAAGCATTCATGTCCACCTCAACCAACACTGGGGCTTGGATGGCTTGGGTTTGTTGGAAGGCTTTCTCCAGCACAGATTGAACATCACCGTCTTTGTCCAAACGGTAAAACCCAAGACCCAGACTCTCACACAAGGTCTCAAAATTTGGGTTGTGCAAATCGACATAGCAGTGGCGAGCGCCATAGATATCGTCTTGAATGTTGCGAATGACGCCATAGCTTTTGTCATTCATCAACAAAATCACCATCTGCGCGCGCTCTTGTACCGCACAGGCCAACTCCCCCATGTTCAAAACCAGTCCACCATCGCCACACAAGAGCAAGGTCTGTCTTTTTAAATCCAGATCTTCATTGGCAACGCTCACACCAATGGCCATGGGCAGACCTTGACCAATACCGCCCCCCAAAGCATGGACACCAGCTCTAGGGTGATGCAGCGCCGGCGCCCTGTTGCCCCACATGGTGTTGGAGAGGGTGATGTCTCTCACCCACCAAAGTCCCTTTTGAGCCACGTTTTGAACCGCTTGTTTCAAAACGCAGTAGGGTCCCAAAGCGTCGTCGACTTGCGCCTGAGCTTCTTGCTTGGCTTTCGCCAAGTCTTTGATCAAGTCTTTGTCGATTTGCATGGGCAAACCTTGCTCAAGGAGATCGGCCAAGGCGTTCAAACTTAAAGCCGCGTCCCCCAGCACAAACAGGTCACTTTCATACCCCTTGTTTTGCGCCAAGGCATCTGCATCGATGCGGTACAAGCGCTTGGGAAATCGAAGTTGATATTTCAGCGTTTCATTGCTTCTGAGTCTTGAGCCCACGACCAACAAAGCGTCGCAAGTTTGATAAAACAACTCCACGGGTTTTTGTAAATTGTAGGAGCCCAAGGTGTGGGGATGGCTTTCCTCTAGAATGCCTCGGCCTTGAACAGAGGTGACAACGCCAAAGCCCAGTCGAACCAAGCGTTGAACGCCACTCGAGGCGCCCCTTGCTCCACCGCCAAGCCACAACAAAGGTCTCTTGGCTTTGCGCAACTCTTCATAAAGCAAGTTCAACTTCGCCGGATCTGGCAGCATGGGACTCAGCACTGGAGGCTCAAGGTCCAGAGGCACCTGCAAAAGTCGAGCTTGAACATCAATTGGAATTTCAATGCTGACCGGCCCTCTTGGCGCCGTCATGGCCAAGCGATAAGCCTCTTGCAAGACGGACAAGGCGCTTGCAGCATTTCTGATGCGAAAGGCCCCTTTGCCCACGGCTTTGAGCATGGCCAATTGTGCAGGTGCTTCGTGAATGTAACCCAGGTCTTGATCGACAAATTCAGACTCAATTTGACCGGTCAAATGCATCAATGGCGTACCCGCCGTGTAGGCCTCAATGAGCCCACCCGCCGCATTGCCTGCGCCCGTTCCAGTGCTGGTGACAAAGACCCCAAGGCCACCCGTTGCACGGGCATATGCATCGGCCATGTTGCACGCCCCAGCCTCTCCGCGTGAGGAGATAAAACGCAGGTTTTGACGACGGTGAAAGGCGTCCAAAATAGGCATGTTGTGAATGGATATCACCCCAAAGGCTGATTTGACCTTCGCACCTTCCAAAAACCGCGCGATCAACTCCCCAACGGTGATGTGATGTGATGAGGAAGCGTTCATGGTGTGAATGTTGTTAAGGCGTGCGGCTCAAGCGAGCGGTGAGCTCCTGGGCACAAGATTGAACCAAGGAGATCAAACTTTGAAGCTCCAAATCGGGCAACTTGGCAGATGGAATGGTGATGCTCAAAGCAGCCATCACATGGCGCTCATCGTCCATCACTGGGGCAGCTAGCGTGGAGATCGCATCCTCAAAGCCACCTTGACTCAAGCTGTAGCCTTGCGACCTTTCTTGATCCATCATGCGTTTAAGTTCTTGAGTGTTTTTAGGTGTTTGGTTGGTGAAACGCTCAAGCTCAGGTTCAGGATAAAGAATTTTAAGGGCTTCTAAGCTCAAATCGCTCAAGAGCATTCGTCCAAGAACCGTTGCATGCGCAGGCAAGCGTGCACCCACTTGGATCGAGTGAAAGGAGGCATTCACACCGGGCGCTTTATGAACAAACACCACCTCTCTGGCATCCCGAACCGCCAAGTGAGCGGCAAAGCCGCTTTCGTCTCTGAGCCGCTGCACCACAGACTTGCCGTGCTCGGTCAACTCGAGTGAGGCCAAGTACTCAAAGCCCAACCTCAAGACACCCAGACTGAGCTTGTAGCCCACCGAGTCGCCCACACGCTCGACGAAGCCCTCGTGTTCAAGCGTTTGTAACATTCTAAAAACCGAGGCCCTGGGAAGCTGCAAGCGCCTTGAGAGTTCAGCACCGGTCAAGACTTTGTTCAGCGCATTGAATTGCTTGAGGAGTTGAAGACCCCTCAGTAAAGCAGGAACCATGTAGCGCTCCTCGCTCGCGGCTTGAGCCTCCAATGTCCTTGTTGCGATGCTGGGGGGTTCCACCTTCAAAGCTTTCATCCTCTCACACCCAACCGATGAGCTGGCTCACCTTCTGTGGCGCTTCAATGGAACAGGCGTGGCCCACAGGACCCAGGTCGAGCAACTCTTGTCCAATCGCTTGAGCCACCAAAGCACATTCCTCAGGAGGGGTGATGCTGTCCAAATGGCCACTGGCCACCAACACTTGACAACTGGGCTTGGGGTGCGTGAGCTCCCAGCACAAATCAGCGTTGGCCAACATGTGAGCGGCTTGGGTATAACCTTTGGGGTCCACCTGGGACATGATGTCTTGAACCCTCAATCGCAGGGCCTCAGGTGCATGGGCTGAGAGCATGGCATGCGCTCTGAGTTTGGCCATGCCAAGGGGGCCGTGCTCGATCAAGTTGGTCAAACGAGCATTTAATTTTTGCTCTCGAACGTCCTTGCTTGCAGCCCCATAACCTCTGGCAGGTGAGAGCAAGATCAATTGACTCACGCGAGAGGCGCTCAAGCGTGCAGCACTGGCTGCCATCAAACATCCCAAAGAATGTCCCACCAACACAACTGGGGCCTTCACGCCCATGAAATCCAACCATTGCCAAAAGCGAGAAGCATAATCTTCAGCTTTTGGCGCATCCATCCCAAGCTTGGAACTGGAGCCATACCCAGGGGCATTCCAAGCAAGCACCAAATGCTCATTGGAGGCCTTGACCCTTTCCAATTGATCCGACCAACTCCTCATGCTGGAGCCAATGCCGTGCAACAAAACATGAGACACGGTTTGGGCCTTGCCTGAGCAAAAATATTGAATACTTTGGCCTTCTGAATGAATGATTCTCGGATTCATGGTGGTGTCACTTCTTTAACGTTTGATTTTTGCCAAAGGTGAGTCTGGAGGATAGGTGGGCGTGATGGGTTGAGGAGAGCCCAACATGACGCACATGAGGGCATCTTCATCCCCAATGTTGTGCTCTTCACGGTATACACCAGGCGGTACAGAGATCAAATCACGCTCTCCAAGGATGGCTTCAAAGCGTTCGCCCTCTTTTTCACAGATGACCTTCATCGAGCCACGCATGACAAAGAAGATCTCCTCGACGTCGTAATGAATGTGAGACGGGCCAATGTTGCCAGCGGGGATGAGCATGGTTGAAAATGTAAAGTGCGCCGTGGGCACCGTGTTTTGATCTTTTCCAACGCCTGTGCCACCGGTACCAACATAGCGCATTTGTGCACGTCGGTATTTGGGATCAAAGTCAGCTTGGAACTTCAGTGCGTCCCAGTCATATTGCCGAGTGGACTTCAAAGCAATTCGACTCTTCATCCAATCTGAGAACGACTGATCCGTTTGACGCAGCATGGAACGCTGGATACTCGTCTCGCTGGGAATCCTCGCATCCATGAGGCCCACTTCATTGAAGACAGCTTGGTTGGCCGCCACTTGCTTGTTATCGATATGCGATGTTGACATCTTCTCACCCTTTAAATCACTTCAATCAAAAATCATTTGCATGGATCCATCACCGACGCATCAATGCATCACGAAACCACCATTCACCGCCAAAACTTGCCCGGTGATGTAGGCGCTGCTTGCACTCAACAAAAACAACACAGCTCCATTCACATCAGAGGGCATTTGGGGTGATTTGATGGCTCGGCCTTGTTGGTAAAAGTCATGTCTTTGTTGAGGCACATATTCGGTGGCCTTGACCAGGGTCAAACCTGGCGCAATGGCGTTCACCGTCACCCCGTGCTCACCCAACTCTCTGGCCAAGGATTTGGTCATCGACATCACAGCCCCTTTGCTCGCCACATAGGCCAACAACTGAGGCGCACCCCAAAGGGCCGTGTCACTGGCCATGTTGACCACGCGACCCCTTTGCGATTCGATCAAAAAAGGCCTGGCTGCCAACGTGGTGAGCCAAGTGCCTCTGACATTGACTTGCATGACACGGTCCCATGTGTCGATGCTCAACTGATCATGACTCACGCCCCCAGAGTTGGTGATGGCCGCGTTGTTGACCAACCCATCCAAACCACCCAACCAACTTGCAGCCTCCTTCACGCCGCGCTCAATGCTGAGAGGTTCGGCGTTGTTCATCTCCATGAAGTGCGCGCGTGGCCCCAAGGATTTGACCATGGCCTGCCCCTCATCGATCAAAATATCGCTCACCACCACGCTGGCGCCAGCTTCAATCAAGGCCTTTGCAAAGCTTGCACCAAGGCCTCTGGCCGCACCCGTGATCAGCACCTTGCGGCCCGTTAGATTGAACTCCGGACTTGAAACATGGGCGTCTTTCATGCAAAGGCTCTTTCTGAACTGGGCAAATAATGCAGGACTTTTTTCTCCGCCCACACCACGGCGTAATAAGCCACCAGGCCAATCACGGTCAAGGCAGCAATGACCACAAAAACAGCGGCGGTGTTGCCTTGGCCTTCAAAATAAACCAGCAAATAGCCCAAACCCATATTGCCTCCAACCAACTCACCCACCACCACACCAATGACCGCCAAGGTGCTGGCAATTCTCAAACCAGAAAACAAAGCGGGCAAGGTGCTTGGGAATTGAACGTTCAGAAAAAGTTGCATCGAGGTGCCCGAGAACGATCTGGCCAAGTTCATCAAATCTTGGTCCATGGTTCGCATCGAAGACAGGACATTGATCAGCACTGGAAAAAATACGATCAAAACAGCCACCAAAATTTTGGGGTACATGGTGTAGCCCAACCACATCACAAAAAGAGGGGCAAAGGCCACTTTTGGCGCAATTTGAAGGGCCAACAAATAGGGCGAGAGCACAGCTTCAAGCTCTGGAGAGCTCCCCAACAGATAACCGATCCCGGCCCCTAAAAGAGATCCCAACACAAAGCCCACCAAGACCTCAAACCCGGTGATCGCGCTGTGCCAAAGAAGCCGCTCCGCCTCCCAAATGCGGATCATTTCCAAGACCACCTTGGACAGACTGGGCAGCACGAACTCGGGAATCCCCAAGGCCTTGGGTCCATGCTCCCATGCAAGCATGCTCACCACCAAGAGCAAGAGACTCCAAAGAACCGTGCTGTGCTGTTTGACCAGCTTCATCTTGGATCGCGCTTCATCATGCAGCAGAGGATTTGAAGGTGCAACAACACGTCCATCACTTGCCGATGAATTGGTTGGTGTAAAGATCTTTCAAAGGGGCTTCCTTGGGAACAATGGCATTGGTGACGTAGAACTTTTGCAAATCAGAAAGTCTGCTCTCGTCCATCATGCCAGGCACCTTTTGAGCGCTGTAGACGTATTGGTTGTACAACTCAAAGGTCTTTTGAATTTGAGCCTCTTTGCCAACGTAGCTTGGCACTTGTTTCACATAAACGGCTGTTGCAGCTTTCGGATCCAGCATGATGTCTTTCATCCCCTTTAAAGTGGCCGACACCAATTTTTGGATCAACTGAGGATTTTTTTCAATGGTTTCGTCCGAGGCCAATATTGCTTGAGCCATGCTTTTGAAATACACATCGCTGGGTAAGATGTCCACTTGAGCACCTGCTTGCATGGCGCTCACGGTCCAATCTGGGACGCCCGCCATGGCGGCGGCCTTTTTATCGGTGAATTGTTGCCAAACCCCTGTGGGTCCTGCAGCCTGGATGTTGACGTCGTTCTTGGTCAAACCCACTTTGCTGAGCATGCCCAAAAGTGCATAGTACGTGGTGTCGGTATAGGCAAGCACGGTGACGGTTTTACCCTTGAGCTCACGGGGACTTTCTATTTTTTCATCTTTGTGACTGACCAATTGCGTCAATGAACCCGAGCCCAAAACGGCCACCGCTTTGACAGGGATGCCCTGTGCGCGAGCAATGATTGGGGTGTCTCCAATGGCGCCTCCAATGACCGCATTTCCAGCGCCCACTTGTTTGGCCACATCCACCCCACCTCGGCCGGCCACAAAATTGACCTTCAGACCCTCTTTTTCATAGTAGCCCTTGGCTTGCGCAATCATCCAAGGACCGAAGGCTGGCAAATTGGCAGGCGCAGGCAGCAAGTAGGTGATTTCTTTCAGGCTCGATTGCGCTTGAACACCCAAAGACATGGCCAGGCCAAAGGCCAAGATCCATCGACGTGAGGTCATCAAAGAAAAAAAAGTATTTGACATTTAACACTCCAAAAAATATTGACCAACAAAAAAAAATCTCCGAACATCCATCAATGCATGTCAGCGTGTGCATCCAAGCGCAAGAGGTCCATCAGTTGTGAAACATAGACACCCAGTTCAGGCAACTTCCTTCTGCGCATGGGGTTGTCTCTGTCTGGCATCTGAACCTCGATCTCTTGAACGATGGTTCCAGGCCTCTCGCTCATGACCAAAATGCGGTCTGACATGGCCACCGCCTCCGCCAAGTCATGCGTGATGAACAAGACTGTTTTACCCTGCAAGGCAACACTTTGGGCCAGATCTTGTTGCAAGATCATCTTCGTTTGGGCATCCAAGGCAGAAAAGGGCTCGTCCATGAGCAAGACCAAGGGATCCACGGCCAGGGTTCTGGCCATGGCGGCTCTTTGCCTCATGCCACCGGAGAGCTGGTGAGGGTAACTGTCACCAAATCCACTCAAGTGACATTGACTGAGCAACTTCTCTGAAACGTCTCTTCTTTGATGCTTGGGCACATGCCTGAACTCAAGGCCCAGTTCAATGTTTTCCAAAATGGTGCGCCAAGGCATGAGCAAATCTTTTTGAAGCATGAACGCCACATGGGGGTTCGGCCCCGTCA
This sequence comes from uncultured Burkholderiales bacterium, assembly GCA_903842945.1. GTDB lineage: Bacteria > Pseudomonadota > Gammaproteobacteria > Burkholderiales > Burkholderiaceae_C > Limnohabitans. The sequence goes on along the minus strand of CAIMNS010000175.1, from coordinate 14,902 downwards.
CCTCTTGCCCATTGACCTTGACCACCCCCAGGGTGGGCTTGGACAAACCCGCCCCCATGTTCAACAAGGTGCTCTTGCCGCAGCCCGATGGACCGATCAAAGAGACCACCTCTGCGGGACGGATGGACAAATTCACTTGGGTTGCAGCCAACACCTCCACACTTTTGCCTTTGGCTGCAAAGCGTTTATCAACGCCGATGAACTCAATGGCAGGCTGCGGGGTTGGCAAAGCATTCATAAAAAGATGTTTTATAGGTTAAACATTGATTCACGTAAGAACCAATTATAGGAACATCTTTTTCAAATGCAATCGGTAATTGAAGACCTTGCAAAATAAACAGGGGTCCCGCTGGATCCAAGCCGTCTGCCCTTCCTCCCAGTTCGCGCAAAGGACTTCAGTGGCAAAGAGCGCTTTCACATGAACTCATTCAGGGCCAAAGACGCCTTCAAGGGGTTTGCAGCAGTTGCGCCAGTGTGCTGGCTTCTTTTAAATGCTCTAAGCACCAAACTTCATGACAAATTTCAGCAGAGCGATCTTGCCCCAAAACAGGCGCCATCAACTGGATGCACTTTCGATCAAGTTCTTGCCGAGTCATGGGATTGTCTGGCGTACCTTTGACGTCCTTGGTGTGATGAAGAAGACGCTCACCCGATAAAAACTCGATCTCCACGATCCCTTGCCGAGTAGGCATCTCTTTAGAGAGCTCATCGCTTCCACTCAAATGGATCAAAGACCTGAGTTGCAACACCCGGGGGTCCAGCATTCGTGTGCGGTCATGGGCCAATTCAAAGTTCATCTCACGGTCTAAAAGCATCAAAGCCAACAAATGCTGAAGACAAATCTCTGGCATCTCTCGGTTGTTCACGATGCTCAAAGACTCGTTCGCAATCTGCACACGAATGGCCTTGATGCGGTCCCATTGAGCGGTCAAGGAAGGATGCTCCAGCATCAAGGTATCCAAACTGTCCAACGGAGCCTGGATGGGAGAGCCGACGGTCCAACGCTTGATGCTGGTGCGCATGATTTCATAGCGCGAACCCAATGCTTCTCCCAAAGCGTGGCGAAGCGGATCGACACCATAGGCATCGTAAAAATTACGCTCGCCTGAAAAGACGTCCTCAACGCCCGTGAAGCCATGGATCACCATGAGCGCAGCGCTCACGCCATTTCTCGCAGGCATGCCGCCAAAATCAAAGGCCTTCTCAATGTGATCCTTGTCTCGCATCCAACACGCCACCCCTGAGGCCTGTTGAGCGGCATAGGACAACAGATACCTGGCTTGTCTCGCGTTCACACCAGCCAACGCACCCGCGGCGGCGGCGGCACCAAAATTGGGACCAAAGGTGTGAGAGGAATGCCCATCCACTCTGAATTGATAGGCATGAAGCGACTTGGTCAAGCGACAACACACATCATAGCCAAGCGCCATGGCCTTGAGCATGTCAAGCCCACGCCTTTGGTACAACTCAGCACACGCCAACACACTCGCCACAATGCCGCACCCCGGATGGGTCAGCGACTCTGCATGCGAATCATCGGTCTCATCGGCATGGCCAAACATCCCATTGACCATGGCAACATTGATCGCCGTTCCCTTCAAGCGGGTTCCTAAAACGCTCGATTGCGGGGCGCTTGGACCTTGCGCTTGCAAAAACCCAATCGCCCGCTCACCGGCCAACATGCGTGAACCTGAGACCATGGAGGCCACGGTGTCCAAAAAATGAAACTTGGTTTTCTCCAAGACCTCTAGGGGCAACTCTTTGGTCATTGCGGTGCCGATGTACTCAGCAATGACGGGCATCACTGAAGCGCTTGGTTCAAGCTCTGACATATTGAAATCCATTTAAAAAAATCATTGACTTGAGAGGTTGAGAAAGGGAGACTTACTCACACAATTCCCATAAAGCAGACATCTCTGGGAGTGACTCAAGCGACCCCATCAGCTGGACCATCTTTGCGGCCCTCTTTGCGCCCACGACCGGCTCAGCATTGGAGACAAACTTTCGCTCCAAATCGGCGTCGCTCATGGGGTGGCCGATGGTGCCAGTGGCATGCTCGATGAACACCTCTTGGTGCTGACCTTGATAGAACAGGCTGGCGCGGGCTTGATCACGCTCAAGCGTCTCATCAACTTGCACTTTGATTTTTTGACGAATTTGCTCCACCACCAAGTCCGATACACGGTCGTCTGAGTATTGAGCCAGGCCTGCTTGGCCGTCCACCAATGCAATCGCCACACTGTGATAGATGCTGAACTTTGAATGCAAACCATTGGCGGGGACTTTCGTGCCGGTGATAGAGACCACCAAGGGGTGGACGAAGACCTCAATTCGATCGATGTCTTCTAAAGCGCAAACGCCCAGTCGATGAAGCTCGATCATCGCATCAATGGCTGGATGCAAAACCACGCCGCAAGCGTAAGGCTTAAAACCATTGCGATCAATTTCCCAAAGAACACCCAATTGATCCACCATTTTTGAAGGCTCAGAGCGGGCACTGTAAATTCGACTGAAACCCCTTTTACCTTCCACAATTTCCAAGCTGCTGTTGAATCCTTTTAAAGCCAACCTGGCCGCCAAGAGGCCATTGGAGGCTGCGCGTCCTGCGTGAAAGGACTTGCACATGGTGCCCCTGTTTTGTTGCATGCCACAGGCCTGTGTTGCAGCGATGCCCATGGCGTGACTCATTTGCTGTGCATTCAAACCGATCAATTTGCCGACCGCAACGCTGGCTGCAAAATGCCCAAGCGTGCCCGTCAGATGCCATCCACCCGCATGGTGATCTGGGGAGGATTGCCCAACCCGTACACCGGCTTCAAAACCACAAACATAGGCGAGCAGAAAATCGGTGGGTGATGTCCTGGTTCTTTGAGACTCAGACATCAAGGCCGACAAGGTAGGAGAGCTTGCATGCAAAACCACGCCCCCCATGTGCGTATCGTCAAAATCTAAAATATGCCCCATCTGACCATTGACCAAAGCCGCATCCAAAAAGGACAGTCGCTTGCGTTTGCCCAGCACGATGCTCTGCTCACTGGGCCCATTTTCCAAAAGGGTTTGAATTAAAATATCAGGTGTGGGATGCTTTGAACCCATCAATGCACATCCCAGCCAATCCAAGAGCCCACGTTTGGCCGAGTGGATGGTTTGATCAGACAAGTCCTCGAATTGGGTTTCAGAAATTTTTTTAGCAAAGTCTTCCGTGTAAGTGGCGTCTCCCACTTGCCTAATGTGCATACCCATCAAATGTCCCTTAATTCGTTACTCAGCTGTGATGTTGGCCTTGTTGATCACTTCACTCCAGCGTCTTGCCTCTGTGTCCAACAGTTCCCCGGCCTCCCGCGGACCCCCCAAAACCGGCTCCATGTCGTAGCGTTTGAGGAGTTGTTGTAGGCCAGGGGATTTTAAGGTGGCATCGGCCGCATCTCTTAAGCGCTTTAAAACATCAACCGGCGCGCGCACAGGCACATATACGCCATACCACCCAGGCACATCATAATCTTTGATGCCTGACTCCGCAAAACTAGGCACCTCTGGCAAGGCACTTGAACGACTCAAAGAAGTCACCGCCATGGGCCGCATCTTTTTTGCGATGATGTGCGGCTTGAGCTCCGAGACAGATCCGAACATCATCTCCACATCTGCCGAGAAAAGGGCATTCATCGCTGGACCCGCTCCCTTGTAGGGGACATGCAGCATGTCAACCGCTGCCTTGCTCTTGAAGAGCTCAGCGGCCAAATGTATCGCCGACCCTGCTCCCGCAGATGAGTAGTTGTATTTACCTGGATTGGCTTTGAGAAACGCAATCAATTCATTGAGATTTTTGGCTGGAAAGTCGTTTCTCACCACCAACACATACGCTGAGCGACCGATCAAGGTGATGGGATCCAAAAGTTTTAAATTGACCCCCATCTTCGGGTACAAGGCGGGCGAGGAAGCGGTTGCTATGTTGCCAAGCAAAAGCGTGTAGCCGTCAGCTGGCGCCGTGCTTGCGGCAACAATGCCCAACACACCGCCAGAACCAGCTTTGTTTTCTACGACAACGGCTTGACCCACGTTCTTGCTGAACTCACTGGCAAACAGCCTTGCAATGCCGTCCACGGTTCCAGCTGGGGCAAAGGGCACAATCAATTTGATGGGACGGTCTGGGTATTGCGCACAAACGCATGCAACGCCAACACCCATGCCAACAGCCAAGACCAGTCTTAGGAACAATTTCATAGCATAAAAATGAAAAAAAACAATCGGAGAAGTATAAATAAATATTTAATTTAAATGCATCAAGGCTTGGAGTGCGCAATTTTTAATCAGCGCAGAACAAGTCAATGAATTCAAGGTTTTTGGCTGTTTTGAACGCGACTTATCCACTTGAAGTGTGAATAACTTTGAACAAGAACTATGCTATAGATCGGCTTCAAATCAGCAAAAATTCCATCAACGCTGACCGTCGTGCACGCTCACATTTTCTTTCAGAAGTCCGCCCAATCTTGAATGCACACGCCCTCCTGTTCCCATGAGAAGGGCAAACAAGATCTCTTTAGGTCGCGGTGCATCTTGGATACCCACCTCCATCGAATTGAAATGGCTGCGAACGTAGGAGGCGTGGATGTAGTGAAACGGCACCATCAATCGGTAACCACAATGCGCCACCGCCTTGGAGGCAGGAACAATGGCCTTGGGCTCTCCCAACAAGGTCCGCATGGCCCAGCCACCAGCCTCATGCCAGACCGCACCGTGCTCCATCTCGCCGTCCACGCCAACGATGGCGGCCTTGCTATAAACCTCCACATTTTCTTTGCCCAAGGTATCGATCAATTCTTGCGCCAACAGCGTTCCAAGACTTCTTAGTTGAGCCATGAAGGGCATCAAGTCAGGTTCGTAGCGACCTGCATAAGGATTTTCGATCACTGCACAGGCCGCCGCCAATTTCAAAGGACTTGATGCTAGAGGTCCGCCCTCGTGATAAGTGGTCTCAATGGTTAAACTGCGTTTGCGAATTTTGATGTCCATTTGCGTCTTTCTATAACTGAGTTGCTGGTTGTGAGCCTCACTGTTTGGGGATCTTTGCATCGTTGATGACTTGCGTCCAGCGTTGCAATTCAGCGCTGACCATTTGCCGCATCTCCTCAGGTGTACTGCCCCTGGCCTCGCCGCCCATGTCCTCAAGTCGGGACTTGACAGAGCTCAACTGCAAGGCCTTGTTGGTTTCAACATTGAGTTTATCCACCACGGTCTTTGGCGTTCCTGCAGGCGCCATCAAACCAGCCCAAGACCTCACATCGTAACTGCTGACACCTTGTTCAGCGACGGTGGACAAGTCTGGTAAACCGCTCCAGCGCTGAGGGCCCGTGGTGGCCAAGGCCCTGAGTTTGCCAGACTTGATGTTTGACATGACCGCAGTTGGAGGGGCAATGATGAAATTCACATCATTGGCCAAAAGTGCCGTGATGGATGCCGCGTCTCCCCGGTAGGGGATGTGCACCAAATTCATGTGTCCCATTTTGCCCAACAACTCGCCGGCCAAATGGTGCGTTGAACCAATGCCAGCTGAACCGTACGTCAGCCCGTTTGGCGAATTTCTTGCTGCATCCAACAAGTCGCTAAAGTTTTTGAACTTTGACTCGGCTGAGGTCACAATCAAAAAAGGAAAATAGGTGAGGGTCGAGATCATTTCATAATCAGCAACCGTTTTGTAGGGCAAACTGTTGTACAAAGCCCCTGCCACCGCATGCCCACCTGTTGCCAACAAGAGTGTGTAGCCATCGGGCTTGGCTCTGGCCACACTGGCCGATGCAATCGTACCGCCCGCGCCCGTTTGCGCTTCGACCACCACACTTTGAGCCATGCTTTTGGAGATCTCAAGCCCAATGGCTCTGGCAATGTTGTCCGCATTACCACCAGGAGCAAAGCCTTGCAAAATTTTGATCGCATGATCTGGATACGTTTGCGAGACAGCACTCCAACACGAAACTCCAAAACAAAGTCCTATGAACCATGGCTTGATTTTTTTGATCATTTTTATCCTCCTTCGCCCTATGAGTCCCAAGCTATACCTGATTGACGATGGGATTGACCAAGGTGCCAATGCCCTCGATTTCAACCTCACAAACGTCGCCATGTTTCATGAATTTAGGTGGTTTGCGACTCCAACCCACGCCAGCAGGCGTCCCAGTCGCAATCACATCCCCTGGACTGAGCGTAAAAATAGCTGAGGCATAACTGATCAACTGCGCAATGCTAAAAATCATATGCCCCGTATGACTGGATTGAACCACCTCCCCATTCAATCGGACCTCCAGTTTGAGCTCTCTGTTGGGTGCAATTTCATCGGCGCTCACCATCCACGGGCCAAAACCGCCAGTCGATTCGAAGTTCTTGCCCGATGCAATTTGTTTGGCATGAAATTGCCATTCACGAATGCTGCCATCGTTGTAACAAGAATAGCCCGCCACATGATCAAACGCATCTGCTTCAGCAATATTTCTTCCGCCTTTGCCAATGATCACAGCCAACTCACCCTCCCAGTCCAAAGAGTCAGAAACCTTGGGCAACACAATGGGCTCGTTGTGCGCGCACTGCGACCTCCAAACACGAAGGAAGATCGGGGGATGCTCTGACAGCTCTCGGTGCATGCCTGCGGCTAGCACTTCTTGGTGGTGGTCCATGTAGTTTCTAACTGCACAAATGATTTTCTCTGGCCTTGGAATGACAGGCAAATACTTCACCCCAGCGAGCTTTAAATCAGGCTTTCTGCCTTTGATGTGATCGGCTGCTTTCAGATAGTCTTGGGATGCAATGTAATCAACCAAGCCTGAGTGTTGCGGCATGATGGCACCAAGATCAAACACATCCTCAAAGACAACAGCACCAAAGGTTTCGCGTCCATGATGGATAAACGACATCAACTTCATTTGCGCTCCTCAAAAATGATTCATGGGCATCTTGCTGACAAGCCTCAAGCCCAATCGACGTGGATTTAAGGCTGGACTTCCATGGGTTCGTAGGTTCTAGGATCTTCAGTATCTCTTGAACTGGCGACCTTAGACCTAAGGGTTCACCATGAGAATGTGAGACAAGGTCAGACCATGCCTCAAAAAAAACTTTGAGGTCGAACTTCAAGAACGCGTCATGAGGACCAAGACAAGCCAGGGTCCAAGACTGGAGCGAAGAGCATGATGTGAACCCCAAAAACACCAAACTTCAAGATCAGCGAAACCTTGGCATCCAACCCATTGCCATGGGTTGTCTCAAGCACCAAGGGGTTTATCACAATGGTACAAAGCTTCTAAATCCATGATAAAGGAGGGCTGAGCCATCGAGTTTTTCTTCCAGTTCAATCCCTTGGAGAAGTCGGCATGAAGACACCCTATCCCGTCCCCTTGTATCGATCCTCCATGCGTGCATGGATTTTATGGATACTTTGCGCTTGCTCATGGAACGTTCAAGCTCAAAATTGGACTCCGTCCAAACCCCTTCGGCTCATCATCCCCCAAGTCGCTGGCGGAGGAGCTGACACCATCGGGCGGGTGATTGCACAAGGCTTGTCCGACAAACTAGGACAACCCGTCATAGCGGACAACAAGCCTGGCACCAATGGAGGTGTTGGTGTAGATGCCTTGATGCATTCGCCCAATGACGGGCATCATCTCTTGTTGGTCTTCACCTCTTTGATGGCCATCACGCCTGCGGTGTACACCAAGCTCAATTACGACGCTTTGCGCGACCTCAAAGTCCTGGGCTCACTGTGTGAAGTGCCCTTGGTGATGATTGCCAATACAGCACTTGAAGTCAACAACCTCAATGAATTTCTAAGCTATGCCAAAACCCACCCCAACGCCTCTTTTGGTGCCTCCAGTGGCAACGGCTCGTTTTCACACCTTTTACTGGAAATGCTCAAGGCAAAAACGGGGGTGAGCATGACCCACATTCCCTTTAAGGGTGAAGCGCCAGCGGTCCAATATGTTTTGAGCAACCAAGGGCCCATGATCTACATTGGAACCCCCTCGCCCATCATCGGCCCCGTGCAAACGTCACGCCTGAAAGCCTTGGGTGTGACGACCCTCAATCGCATGGAGCAACTGCCCAACGTACCCACTTTGAGCGAACAAGGTTTGAAAGACTTTAATGAAAGTTTTTGGTATGGTTTGGCCGTTTCATCGAGCACCCCCCCACCTATCGTGGCAGCCCTCAATGGGTCCGTCAGTGAACTGTCGCAAAATAGCGGATTGATCCAATCCTTGTCTCGAGTTGGATGTTCTAGCTTGCCCCTGAATGCATCTGAGTTCAATGAACGGGTCAAATTGGACATCAACAAATACGGCGCCATCGCTAAAGCGGTGGGCATGAAAGTCGATTGAACCCATGGGCATGGCCCAGCAACGTTTGAAAGCACTCACCTATGGAAAACACGCTCAACGGCCAGCGAAGATTTGATCAACTGCACATCGATCAACTTGAAGGTCAAGCCAAAATCACAGCTCAAGAGATCCTCAAATTCTCTAGCGTTGGACTTGGAGGCCCCTACAACGTGATGTTCAGAAGCCCCGTGTTTGCTGAGCGCATGAAAAAATTACTGGATTATTTGCGCTTTGAGTCCTCCCTTCCCATGAGCTTGAATGAATTTGCCATTCTGATTCAAGGCTACACATGGAAGTCCCAAGTGGAGTGGTTTGCTCACTACCCGATTGCGCTCAAAGCCGGTCTGCCCCAAAGCGTTGCAGACGACTTGAAATCAGGTATTCGGCCAAGACACATGAGCGTTCAAGAGGCCATGGTCTATGACATTTCAATCGCAATGATCAACGAACATCGATTGAGCGAAGAGTTGTTTCAAAAAGCAAAACATATTTTCACTGAGCAGCAACTCGTCGACCTGATCGCCGTCAGTGGAACCTATGTGACCGTCGCGATGCTGTTGAGTTTAGGCAATGAATTGCCTCCAAGTGGGCAAGCCTTGCCTTTTCCAGAAAACTGAACAAAAAAAAGCCGATGAGATCATCGGCTCCTTTACAGCTTGAAGGCGACTTAAAACTTGTACCCAACTCGAAGAACGTACTCGGTGGGGTTGATCGTGAGTGTACCTGTGGTGGTGGTCCCTGTTCCAACAAAGGTTGCGTTGGATTTCATGGGAACATAACTGACAGAGCCATTGAGCGACCAACGATCGTTGATGTTCACCACTGCGCCCCCACTTATAACAGGGTTGAAGCTCGAGCTCAACGACACTGAAGTGCCCGCCAATTTTTGAACCAAGGGATCGTTGTTGGCAGTGGCACTTGTAAAACTGGTGCTCGTGATACCCACGCCCAAATAGGGTCTGACGGCGTCACTGGGTGAGTTGAACAAGTATTTCGCTACAGCTGAAGGAAAGAGTGCTTTTGCACTAGAAGCACCTGGTTTGGGGCCAGAGGTGAGTTGTACGTCGACGGTCATCGTAGGGGGTACGCCAATGGTGAATTCAGCACCCACATTGTCGGTGAACATGTACAAAGCGCTCAAGGTCGTGGTGCTGGTTTTGCCAATGGATGCACTTGCACCTGCTGTCACTGGACCAAAAGTTGCTGCCGCTGGGCCAACTGAGCTCAATGGGCCGACGGATGCACTTGGATTGATGCTCGCTACACCGGCATAACCGATCCAATCACCCGCCTTTTGAGCGAAGCTCATGCCACACGCACTCAAAATGAGAGCGCCAAGAACAGGCTGAACGAAAGTAGACTTTAAACGCATTTGATACTCCATGTCTGTTGAAAATTATGTTTTGAAGATAGCAGATAAATGGTTTGAACCCCCTCGGGTTTCCACTCGGTTGACTGAATTTTCAATATAAATACCACCCTTTAGAAGCCATGGTCAACGAGAACAATTCAACGGGCTCCTTAGTGGTATTCCCCGCCTAACTTTAAGAAAAAAAACAATACCATGATCAAGCCAGTGTCAAGGTCAACATGACGCAACAAGGACATGAACGTCAACTGCAGTCGAAGGAAGAGAGCATGGATTTTTTAGGCATTGATCGCGTGGTGTTTGGAGCGACGGATTTAGTAAAAGCCAATGAATTTTTTACCCAATGGGGGCTTGTTAGAAAGTCCAAAACATCAAAAGCATTGATGTTTGAGACGGGCAACGGCAACCAAGTCATGGTCAAGCGTAGTGACGACAAGTCACTCCCTCCCAAAATGGCAGACCATCAAGAGTTCAGGGAAGTCATCTACGGCTTGGCCAAGCAAAGCGACTTCGACCACATCCATCAAAACCTCAGCGCGGATCGTTGTGTAGAGGTCGATGACGAGGGCATCATGCACACGGTGGACGACTCGGGCATTCCGATTGGGTTTCGCTGGGTGCGTGAGAAACCAAGAGCACGTCCCAGCGACACCCTATGGAACTCTCCCGCACACAAAAAGCGTGTCGACGTGGTGAGCAGTGTGTACACCCAAGCCCATCCTTTTAAAATGGGTCATATCGTTTTCTTTGTACCGGACACCCAAGTGGCCGAGAACTTTTACCGACAAAGGCTTGGCTTTTGGCTATCTGATCGTTATGTAGGTGGTGCGGGCGTCTTCTTGCGATGGGCCAAAAAAAGCGAGCACCACAATTTGTTTTTTGTAAAAAGTCGCACCAGTGGCCTGGCTCTTCACCACATTGCTTTTGAAGTCGACAGCATTCATGAGGTGTTAGGCGGTGGTCTTGCATTTTCCCAAAAGGGGTTCCCCACAGAAGTTGGACCAGGTCGCCACCCCATTTCATCGGCCTATTTTTGGTATTTCAAAAACCCCTTGGGTGGCGCGGTGGAGTACTTTTGCGACGCAGACTTTGTGACTGAAAAATGGAAGCCCCATCATTACCGAGTGAACCGATTCTCGGAATGGCATTTGAACAATGGCATTGAACTCAAAGACGATGGCAAACTTCGCCCCTCCTTGAAGGGTGCGAGGGAGATCGAGCAACAAAAGAAAAATGAAATGGCCGCGCCGATGAAAGCTACAAAATGACAGAGCAAAAAATATCCTTTTCCTCCAAAGACGCCAATTTGGTCGGCATTGTTCGCTTGCCCAAAGACTTGAAGAACAACGAGAAACGCCCAGCCATCGTGGTGCTTCATGGCTTTGGCAGCAACAAAAGTGCTGAAAATGTATTGGGCCCATGCGCAGTTCTGGAGTCCTTGGGCTACATCACCTTGCGCTTTGATTTTTTAGGGTGCGGCGAGAGCGATGGCACAAGAGGCAACTTGATCTGCATGGATCAAGTTCACAACACCCAAGATGCTTTGACCTTCTTGAGCACGCACCCCCATGTGAAAGCCGATCAAATCGCCTTGATGGGATCGAGCTTTGGCGCAGCCGTTGCCGTCTACACTGGCGCCATCGACACGCGTGTTGCTGCCACCATTTCTTCTGGCGGATGGGGTCATGGAGAGAGAAAATTCAAAGGCCAACACCCGACACCACAGGCCTGGGACAAATTCACCTCCATGCTGCAAAGAGGCAAGGAGCACTTTGCAAAAACAGGCCAGTCCCTGATGGTGCCTCGAATGGACATCGTCCCCATCCCTACAGGCCTCAAACGACAAATCGTGCCTGGTTCTTTGCAAGAGTTCACGGCTGAAACGGCTCAAAGCATGTTTGACTTCAAAGCCGAAGACGTGGTGTCACAAATATCGCCCAGGCCTCTCTTGTTGCTTCACAGCTCTGTGGACTCCGTCACCCCAACCGAGCAGTCCTTGGAGATGTTCAAGCGTGCAGGCAAGCCCACCGATTTGCATCTTTTTGCAGACACCGATCATTTCATGCTGGCCGAAGGCAACCAACGCGTATGGAACATTGTGAAAGACTGGTTGCATCAGTATTTACCGATTTAAAAACATGAAAAAAACCTTCATTGCTCTTTTGATGGCCTGCTCGAGTTGTCTTTTTGCGCAAGACTATCCCACCAAGCCCATCAAAATGATCGTCCCCTACCCACCGGGAGGCGTGACCGACATGGCCACCAGGGCTGTGAGCGCCAAGATGAGTGAGGCGTTTGGTCAAGCCATCATTGTAGAAAATCAACCCGCTGCAGGTGGGGTGGTGGCGACCAATGCCATGGCCAAGATGCCCGCAGATGGCTACACCTTGATGAGCGCATTTGATAGCTTTGCCACCAACCCCTTCATGTACAAAGGTGTACAACACGACCCGTTAAAAGACTTTGCGCCCATCTCTCTGATGGTCAAAAGCCCACAGGTCTTGGTCGTCTTTCCAGGAACTGGCATCAAGAACATGGCCGATTTGCTCAAAATGGCCAGGGCAAAAGCGGATCACTTCTCATTTGCAACCCCAGGTGCTGGCACCTCAAGTCGGCTTTCTACAGAACTGTTCAAACAATACGCCGGCATCGACTCCACCTTGGTCACCTACAAAGGTGGCTCGCAGGCCATGACCGACCTCTTAGGTGGCCAGGTCAATGCCATGATTGTTTCGGTGAGTTTGGTGCTTCAACACATCCAAAGTGGACGCTTGACACCGATTGCGGTGTCGTCTTCTAAGCGCATTGCGCAACTGCCAGATGTACCACCGATCGCAGACACCTTCCCAGGCTTTGAAGCCCAATCGTGGACGGGGATGGTGGCCCCAGTGGGCACGCCCAAAGCGATCATTGACAAATTGAATGCCGCTTTGCTCAAGGCCTTGAACTCTTCAGAGTTCAAGGAAAAATTCACCTCTCAGGGTGTTGAAGTCGTGGGCTCGAGTCCTGACGGCTTTGCCGATTGGATGAACAAAGAGTCCCTCAAGTGGTCTCAGGTGATCAAGCAAAGAAAAATCAGCATTGAATGAACCCTTGAGCGACGCTCATGGGCAAGCTCGGGGGGCGCGTTCAAGCCATCGACGAGACGATGCACTGGGCGACTTCTGCAGGCGCTTGAATGGGTGAATAATGTCTCACCGCTTTCAAGACCGTCAATTGGGCTTGAGGCAAGATGCTAGCAATTTCTTCGGCCATGGCGACAGGGGTTGCATAGTCCTCCTCTCCCACCACCACACTGCATGGGCCTTTGTAATTGGGCAATTGGGCGCGCTCATCGGCTTGGCCCAACATGCGACAAGTTTCCAAATAACAAGCCGCTTCATTTTTTACAAAGATGTCTTGGTAAAACTTCACAACGCTTGGGTGCTGCTCTGCATAAGAAGCACTGAACCACCTCTCAACTTGAAAGCCCAGCAAAGAAGCCAATCCTTGGGTGAAACCTTGCTGGCCTCTTTTTTCCCAGGATGCTTTGGCATCTGCTCCATAACAAGCGGTTGTGTCGATCAAGCTCAAGGATTGCACACGGTGGGCATATGCCCCAGCGAAGGCCATGGCGACCGTGCCCCCCATCGAGCAGCCGACCAAGTTGACTTTATCGATCTTCAGATGATCCAAGACCTGTAACACATCCTTGGCAAATTGTTCGGTGCTGTAGGGTCCTTTTGCACGCTCGGACGCGCCATGACCACGCAAATCAATGGCGTACATGGGCGCATCGATGTTCAAATGATCAGCGAACTCACGCCACATGGCCGCACTCATGGCCAAGGCATGCAAAAACACCACAGGCCGATGGGAAGAGTTGGACGCCTTGAACGGTGTCACATGGATTTGTACGCCATCAAAAGACGAAACATGAAAGGGCTTTAATGACATAGCAAACCTAAAAAATAAAGAAACGGACTCAACACATCAAGCGGCACGGACTTTCACACTCATTTGGCCCAGGCCACTGCCTTTGGCATGCAAGGTGTCACCCGGCCTGATCGGACCTACCCCTTGTGGGGTTCCCGTCATGATCACATCGCCGGGGTAGAGGGTGTAAAAGGATGAGGCATATTCAATCAACTCCACCACCGACATCACCATGTCTTGGGTGCTGGTCTGCTGCCTCAACTCCTCATTGACCTTCAACTCAAGATCGATGTTTTGAGGATCGAATTGTGGATGATTGATCGTCATCCAGGGCCCAAAGACCGTGTACGAATCCAAGGATTTTCTGAAACTTCTGTCCTCGGTGCCTCGAATGGTGATGTCCAAACCCAGGCAATAGCCTGCGACATAGGACAAGGCTTCTTCTTTTTTAACATGGTCACACAACTTGCCAATGACCACACACAACTCAATCTCATGATCGGTCCTGCGGTCTAAGAAGCGCTGCGCTATGCCTTGGCTCAATCCAACGACCGAGGAGGAGGCCTTCAAGAAAAGCCCCGCTTGACGGATATCGGTAAGGATATGACCAAAAGCTTGGCCATTGTTTTTCATTTCTTCAATGTGCGCTTTGTAATTGATCGGGGCCGCCACGACCTTTCCAGGATGAGGCACGGGGCTATTGATCTGTACGTCCTTCAGTTCAAAGCTTTGAGCACTCGCTTTGATGCTTTGAATCTGTTGCTCATCTTTGCCTTGGAGCCAATGGAGCGCGTCCGTGAAGGTGTGGACTTGTTGGGCATGCGTTAAATCATAGATTTTGTCGTCAAGGACAAGACCAAAAATGTTGTTGTTGAAGTTGATGAGTTTCATGACAGATGTTTGAGAGAAGAGCCAGATTTTAACAGCTGCCTGCAAGGCCCTTGGCGTCTTTTGTGCTGGCCTTCAGCACAAATCATCGGGTAAACCCTGAAGGGCTTGGGTTGCTTTGCGAGAAAGCGAAAACCCATTAGACTGTTGCCCAACAACGACGCAAGCAAGGCCTCCAATGCAATTCAAGCTCACACCCCTCAAAAAATTTGGCTTCATGATGTTGGTGTGTTGCTGTGCTCATGCACAAAGCACTTACCCACAAAAATCCATCTCCATCGTGGTTCCCTATGTGAGTGGCGGTGTGTCCGATGCGCTGGCGCGTGCCTTGGCAACAAAGCTCAATGCCAATTTGGGCCAGCAAGTGATGGTG
>CAIMNS010000174.1 GCA_903842945.1 uncultured Burkholderiales bacterium | reverse complement strand
TTGCACTGGGCTTTAGTGTTGCTGCAACTCCTTTAAATTTGGTTTACTGCTTTATTGGTTGTTTGTTGGGTACTTTGATTGGCGTGTTGCCAGGCGTTGGTCCCGTTGCGACCATTGCCATGCTGTTGCCAGCAACGTATGCCCTGCCACCCGTGGCGGCGTTGATCATGTTGGCTGGTATTTATTACGGCGCACAATACGGTGGTTCAACCACCGCGATTTTGGTGAACTTGCCTGGTGAAGCTTCTTCAGTGGTGACCACCATTGACGGCTATCAAATGGCCAGACGAGGCCGCGCTGGCCCTGCCTTGGCTGCTGCTGGCTTGGGTTCATTTTTCGCAGGTTGCGTTGGAACTTTGATTTTGGCCGCATTCGCGCCCCCATTGACAGAGCTGGCCTTCAAATTCGGGCCTGCCGAATATTTCTCATTGATGGTTTTGGGCTTGATTGGTGCTGTGGTTTTGGCCTCAGGCTCGTTGATCAAAGCCATTGCGATGATTATTCTGGGTCTCCTGATGGGCTTGATCGGTACCGATGTGAACTCTGGCGTTGCACGCTTTAGTATGGACATCCCCGAGTTGACCGACGGTGTTGGCTTTGTAGTGATTGCAATGGGTGTATTTGGATACGGGGAAATCATCTCCAACCTGTCCTTGCCTGAGGATGAACGTGAAGTCTTTACATCTGGTGTGACGGGCTTGTTTCCAACGGCTGAAGACTTCAAGAACATGATCCCTGCTGTATTGAGAGGTACAGCCTTGGGTTCTATTTTGGGTGTTTTACCTGGTGGTGGCGCCTTGTTGGCGGCTTTTGCAGCCTACACGGTGGAGAAGAAAACGAAATTACGTCCTGGGGAAGTACCTTTCGGTCAGGGTAACATTCGCGGCGTTGCCGCTCCAGAGTCTGCCAACAATGCGGGTGCACAGACCTCTTTCATTCCATTGCTCACATTAGGCATTCCGCCTAACGCGGTGATGGCATTGATGGTGGGAGCGATGACGATTCACAATGTGCAGCCAGGCCCTCAGGTGATGACGAGCAACCCAGAATTGTTCTGGGGTTTGATTGCATCCATGTGGCTAGGAAACTTGATGTTGATCATCTTGAATCTACCACTCATTGGCATGTGGATCAAGTTGTTGACCGTGCCTTATCGTTTCTTGTTCCCTGCGATCATTTTGTTCTGCGCGGTCGGTGTTTATTCAACCAACAACAACTCATTCGATATTTGGATGGTAGCGATCTTTGGTTTCATTGGGTATGTGTTTGTGAAACTTGGTTGTGAGCCTCAGCCACTTTTATTGGGATTCATTTTGGGCCCCATGATGGAAGAGAACTTGCGTCGTGCATTGCTCTTGTCAAGGGGCGACTGGACCGTGTTTGCGACGCGTCCTTTATCAGGCAGTTTGCTTTTTGTGGCTTTGATTTTGTTGGTGGTCGTGCTGTTGCCATCCGTCAAATCCAAACGAGAAGAAGCTTTCGTGGAAGAGTAATGAATTGACATTGGCTTGACTTGAGATTGCCTTTAAACATGGCGCTCGTCTTTTCAGTCAATTGAAAAACTAACACCCACTCTTTTTCAAAGAAGAGTGGGTTTTTTTATACTTATAGAATGAAACCATGTTGAAGCCATTTCTACCAAAACTTCTCATATTGATCTTGGCGATGCACATGGGCTTGAGCGTGCATGCTCAAGCCACTTATCCCAACAAGGCCATCAACTTTATCGTGCCCTATGGTGCGGGTGGTGGCGCTGATTCACGCAGCAGACAAATTGCGCAAGGCATGAGCGTGCTCTTAAAGCAACCCATCGTGGTGGAGAACAGAGCTGGTGCGGGTGGAAATATAGGGACAGAGTTCATTGCACGTGCGGCGCCAGATGGTTATGTCATTGGTATGGGCAACTTTGCACCCTTGGCAGTCAACAAGACCTTGTTTGGCAATTTGCGTTACGACCCTGAATCAGATCTCACGCCCATCATGTTGATTGAGAAAGGGCCATTGGTCTTGTCTGTGAACACGAGCTCCAGTTTCAAGACAATTCAAGACATAGTCACTGCAGCCAAAGCCAAGCCAGGGGAGTTGACTTTTGCGTCGGGTGGTATCGGAGGTTCGCATCAATTGTCCGCTGAGCTTTTTAAGCAGAGCACCGACATCGATATGATTCATGTGCCCTATAAAAGTGGATCCGCTGGCTTGATGGATTTGATGGCAGGCAATGTGAACATGATGTTTGATCAAATGTATTCGGCCATGCCCAGCATCAAGGCGGGCAAGCTTCGACCCATAGCGATCACCAGTGAAAAACGCTCACCCCTGCTTCCCGATGTACCCAGTTTTGCGGAAATGGGTTTGCCCAAAGTCAAAGTGTTGAATTGGCAAGGCTTGGTGGCGCCAAAGGGAACACCCAAAGCGATCGTCGACAAATTGAATGCAGCGGCCAATGAGGTTTTGAAGGACCCTAAACTCAGGACCTTGATGCTTGAGCAGGGCAATGAAATGGGTGGCGGTACACCCGAAGAATTCAACGCCTTGATCAAGTCAGAAGCGGCCAAGTGGAGTGTTGTGGTTAAAGTCGCCAACATCAAGCCCGAATAAGGCCTCAATCCGCTGAGCTAGAGGTTCCGAGATGGAGTGGGTCTATAAGGCTGATGGTGTTGAGGGACTTTTTCATAAAATGTCGGGACATCTTTGCATCAACTTGCTGACAGCTGCTAATTAGATTCGAATTTGATGCACCCTATCAACGCTGGTTATGTTTATGCGATTTTGGGTGCTATTGCTTTTAGCGGCAAGGGCATCTTGATCAAGCTCAGTTATTTGCACCAGGTCGATGCAATGACCTTGATCATGTTCAGGATGCTGTTTTCTTTGCCCTTTTTTCTGTGCATGGCGATTTACGCAGAAAGACGCGCTCGGCGACAAGGTCATTGTTTGGGTAAAAAGGACATCCTAGGCGTCATGGTCTTGGGGTTCATTGGATACTATTTTTCAAGCTATTTGGATTTCTTGGGCTTGCAATTTGTCTCCGTCAGCCTTGAGCGACTGATCCTATATTTGAACCCCACCATGGTTTTGCTTTTGGGCTGGATTTTGTACAAGCGCAAAGTGCCGCCCAAGCGTTTCATGGCCATGGCCGTCAGTTATTCGGGTGTTTTGTTGGTTTTTGGGTTTGAGGTGTTGTCTGCGGGACCCGACGTACTGACGGGTTCCGTGTTGGTTTTTTTAAGTGCCTTGCTCTACGCATGCTATTTGGTTTTTAGTGAGCACATGCTAAAAAAAATGGATTCATTGAGACTCGTGGGTTGGGCGAGTACGGTAGCGTGTATATGTTGCATCGCTCAATTTTTGCTTTTAAGACCCATTGATATGATGCATGTCGATGATGCTGTATTGGGATACTCTGTGATGAACGCGTTGTTTTGCACGGTCGCCCCGATTTTATTTGTCATGTTTGCCATTGAGCGCTTAGGTCCATCCTTGACCTCGCAAATCGGCATGATTGGGCCCATGTCAACGGTGATCATGGGCTACTGGTTTTTAAATGAACCCATTCAGGCAGTGATAGGATTAGGCACTCTCTTGGTCATGGGAGGCGTGTTCATGGTTTCAAAGTTAGGAGTTAAATAATGGATTTAGGGATCAAAGGAAAATGGGCTTTGGTGGGCGGAGCCTCCAAGGGTTTAGGTTTTGGATGCGCCAAAGCGCTGGTCTTGGAGGGTGTGAATGTGTGTATCGTGGCGAGAACGCTTGGGCCTTTGAATGAAGCGCTCAGCGCCTTGAAGGCCTTGAATCCTACGGCCACAGTTTTGGGTGTGGCGGCGGACATTACCTCCGAAGAGGGGCGCGAAAGCGTTTGGAACGTGCCCCATGGCCCTGGAAAAGATTACGATATTGTGGTCACCAATGCAGGTGGTCCCCCGCCAGGGGACTTTAGAAATTGGGACCGCATAGCATGGGTGAAAGCACTGGATGCCAACATGTTGACCCCCATAGAGTTGATCAAAGCCACGGTTGACAAAATGGCCGAAAGAGGATTTGGTCGAATCATCAACATCACCTCTGGCTCGGTCAAAGCGCCCATTGACAACTTGGGCCTCTCCAATGGAGCCAGAAGTGGCTTGACGGGCTTCGTGGCTGGATTGGCCAGAACAGAGAAAATGGCCGGCAACAACGTCACGATCAATAATTTGTTGCCCGGTGCGTTTGACACCGATCGAATTCGAGAAACCATGAAAGGCTTGGTCGAAAAAACTGGTAAATCCATGGAAGAGGTCGCTCAAATGCGAGCCAAAACCATACCCAGTGGACGTTTTGGCAACACCGATGAATTTGGATCGACGTGTGCATTTTTATGCAGCCAACACGCCAGTTACATCACCGGCCAAAACATTTTGATCGATGGCGGGGCCTACAAGGGAACGCATTGATTCGTGCTGACTTGTGGCGAGCCTTTTCGTCAAAGACACCTTTCAACCACACGTCAAAGCCAAATTTATTCAAATCACAGCAGGAGAAAACTTCATGAGCAGAACCGTCAAAGCCATTCGCATCCATCAGCACGGTGGTGCAGAGCAGTTGAGACTTGATGACGTGCCCATTGGCGAGCCAGCTCATGGTGAGATCCGCATCAAGCACAAAGCCATCGGACTCAATTACATCGATGTGTATCAGCGCATGGGTTTGTACCCCATGCAAATGCCCTTGAGCATGGGCATGGAGGCCTCTGGCGTGATAGAAGCCGTGGGCGAAGGTGTGACGCACTTGAAAGTTGGGGACCGTGCTGCGTATGCAAGCCAACCGCCTGGCAGCTATTGCGAAGAGCGGGTGATGCCCGCCAAATGTGTGTGCAAGTTGCCAGATGCCATCGACTTTGAAACCGGTGCTGCGATGATGCTCAAGGGCCTGACCGCACAATACTTGCTGAACCGAACCTTGCCTCAAGGCGGCTTGAACAAGGGGGACTTTATTTTGTTCCATGCCGCTGCCGGTGGCGTTGGCCTGATTGTTTGCCAATGGGCCAAAGCCTTGGGCTTGCAGTTGATTGGTACGGCAGGTACAGACCAAAAATGCCAATTGGCCAAAGACCTTGGCGCTTCCTACATGATCAACTACTCGAAAGAGGATTTTGCTGTTCGGGTCAAGGAGATCACGCAAGGCAAAGGCGTCAAGGCAGTTTATGACTCGGTAGGCAAGGACACTTGGGACAAGTCTTTGGATTGTTTGGCACCATTTGGCTTACTTGCCAGTTTTGGAAATTCATCGGGTCCAGTGCCTGATTTTTCTCCGGGTATCTTGGCTGGCAAGGGTTCGCTGTATGTGACTCGTCAGACGCTTTTCTCACACATCAGCTCTCGCGAAAGTACACAGGCCATGGCCGACGATCTTTTTGATAAGGTCAAGAGCGGTGTGATCAAGATCAGAATCGATCAGCGCTATCCCTTGGCCGAGATTCAAGCCGCACACAAAGACCTAGAAGCACGCAAAACCACGGGATGTACCATTTTGACGCTTTGACGTTTGCCGCCTTTGGACAAGACCGTTCTTTGGCACTGAAGGCGTTCTAGCCTGATCCAAGATCGATCGCAAAAAAGGGCGTCGTGGCTTTAGGGCTGGACGTCCTTTTTTTCATCAGGCGGGTATCCAAGATCTCTGGACTTCATGAGTTCATCCAAGATCAAAAGTGTTGCGCCCACGGTGATGGCGCTGTCAGCCAAGTTAAAAGCTGGGAAGTGCCATGTGGACCAATGAAAATCCAAAAAATCAACCACGTATCCATAGACCAAACGGTCCATCACATTGCCCAAAGCGCCCCCCGCAATCAAAGCCAGAGACCAGCAAAACAAAGCTTGGTTCTTGTTCGTGTAGATCAATCGGTACATCAGCAAACTGGCAGCAACACCTAAGAGGGTAAAGAACCACCTCTGCCAACCCCCATCGGAGGCCAAAAAAGAAAAGGCGGCCCCCGTGTTGTGGACCCGAACGAGATTAAAAAATGAGACGATCTCTTGACTTTGAGCATACACAAACTCCTGAACAACCATGTATTTGCTCAGTTGGTCCAATGCAATCACAAGCAAAGAGAGTCCCAAGCAATGCAACACGCGAGAGGGCGGTGCGTCTTTGTCGTGATCGAGGCTCATGCAAATTGTCGGGTTTCACCGCTACTGAATAAATTGCCAAAGCATCTGGAGCAAAGCCCAGGGTGCTCGGCGTGTGAGCCCACATCAGGTTGATAATGCCAACAGCGTTCGCATTTCAGGTGGGTGCTGGCTTTGGGTGAGACTTTCAAAGCTGAGCCCACATGCAGCTGAATGCTTGATGTGATCATCACAAACTTTAAATCCTCTTTTAAAGAACTTAGCAGCGTGTGATCTTCAGCATTCAAGGTCAAGTCCACCTCAGCTTGCAAAGAGGCACCCACCTCGCCTTTGGCCCTGAGCGTTTCAATCTCTTTGTTGACCGAATCTCTGATGTCGCGAATCCTGTTCCATTTATGGATCAAAGACTCGCTGGTATCCATGGGTTGGAATTTTTCAGTGAAGATGCTCTCGGTGTGTCCCAAGACAGCCCATGCCTCTTCTGCGGTGAAGCTTAAAAAGGGTGACATCAAGCGCAACAAAGACTGTGTGATGTGCCAAAGCGTGGTCTGGGCGCTGAGCCTGGCATGAGATTTTTGTGCGGTGGTGTACAACCTGTCCTTGAGGATGTCTAGGTAAAACGCCCCTAAGTCCTCAGAGCAGTACACCTGCAACTTGCTGACCACCGGATGAAACTCGTATTGACCAAATAGACCGCCTTCAAAGACGCCTTTGCTCACGTCAAAGTTACCTGTGATTTCACGTTGCAATTGCGCCAAGCGCTGCAGGGCGTATTGATCAATTTCTAGCAAGTCTTTGAAGTCAACGCACTCATTTTGAACATCAAAGTCACTGATGTTGGCCATTAAAAAGCGAAGTGTGTTTCGAATGCGTCGGTAAGCATCGACCACTCGGGCCAAGATCTTGTCGTCGATGTTGAGGTCCCCAGAGTAGTCGGTAGAGGCCACCCACAAGCGCACAATTTCAGCACCCAGTTTGTCGGTCACTTCCTGGGGAATGACCACATTCCCCAAAGATTTGCTCATCTTTCGACCTTGACCATCCGTGGCAAAGCCGTGTGTGAGCAAGCCCTTGTAAGGGGCTCTTCCGTACAAGGCGCAGCCCAAAAGCAATGAACTGTGAAACCAGCCACGGTGTTGATCGTGTCCTTCTAAATACAAGTCCGCTTCTGGTCCACTGTCGTGAAAGGGCGCTCGGTCATAGGCGAGCGCGTGTGAACCTCTGAGCACGTGTTCAAAGGTAGAGCCTGAGTCGAACCAGACTTCCAAGATGTCGGTGCTTTTGGTGTAGAGGGGTCCTGCGTCCGGGCCCAAGATGTCAACATTGCTCAACCGACTCCACGCCTCAATGCCGCCCGCCTCGATCACATCAGCGGCTTGATCCAAAATCTCAAGCGTGTTGGGATGCAGCTCGTTGGTCTCTTGGTGAATAAAAAAGGGCAAAGGCACTCCCCAACTGCGTTGCCTGGAGATGCACCAATCGGGGCGATTGGCAATCATGTCCCTCAGACGCGTTTTACCATTGGCGGGATAAAAAGTGGTCTGTTCAATGGCATCAAGTGCCAAGTTTCGCAAAGTTTTTGGGGATTTGTGTTGGGTAAAAACACCCTCACCTTCGTCCATGCGAATGAACCACTGAGCGGCTGCTCGGTAAATCACTGGCGTTTTGTGCCGCCAGCAATGAGGGTAACTGTGGGTGATGGTGTGCGTTGCGAGGAGGCGATTCGCTTGCCTGAGGGTGTTCAAGATGCTTGGAATGGCTTTCCAAATATGTTGTCCACCAAAGAGCGGGAAATCTAGCGAATAAACACCATTGGCTTGAACGGGATTCAAGATGTCGTCATAGCTCATGCCATGGGATTTGCAACTGTTAAAGTCATCCACCCCATAGGCCGGTGCGGAGTGCACGATGCCAGTGCCTTCGTTGGCTGTGGCATAGTCGGCCAGGTAAATGGGAGCGTGCCTCTTATAGCCTTCATGCTCTTGAGCCAAAGGGTGTTCAAACTCAAGATCAGCGAGGCTTTGCCCTTTGGTGGTGGCCAAAACTGTTCCAGATAAAGCCCAGCGTTCAAGGCATTTCTCAACCAAATCACTGGCCACCAACAGGATGCCTTTTTCGGTATCGATCAAGGCGTAATCGAGCTCTGCATTCAAATTCAAAGCCTGGTTGGCTGGGATGGTCCACGCGGTGGTGGTCCAAATGACGGCATAAGCAGGCTTGCTCAAATTGGGCAGTCCAAAGGCCTGTGCAAGTTTCTCAGGTTGAGCGCACAGGAAGGCCACATCCAAGGTGTCACTTTTTTTGTCGGCGTACTCAATTTCAAACTCTGCAAGTGATGATGCGCAATCAAAACACCAATAAACAGGTTTCAAACCTCGGTAAACAAAGCCGTTTTCGATGACCCGTTTAAAGGCCCTGAGTTGGCCCGACTCGTTGACAGGGTCCATGGTTCTATAGGGACGCTTCCAGTCCCCTAGCACGCCTAAGCGTTGGAAATCTTCACGCTGCTGATCAATTTGCTCGTTGGCATATGCTCGGCTCTTGCTTTGCATGTCGTCTCGACTGAGTTGACGGCCGTGCAATTTCTCGATGGCGTTTTCAATGGGCAAACCGTGGCAATCCCAGCCAGGGATGTATTGCGCGTCAAAACCAGCCAGTTGCTTGGATTTAACAATCATGTCTTTAAGAACTTTGTTCAAAGCGTGACCGATGTGCAGTTTGCCATTGGCATAGGGCGGGCCGTCGTGCAAGACAAACAAAGGCGCACCGTGTCTGGCCAAGCGAAGTTTTTGATAGGTTCCCTCTGAGGACCAATTTTCAACCCAAGCCGGCTCGCGCTTAGGCAAGTCACCTCGCATCGGAAATGGCGTGTCGGGCAAATTGAGTGTTTTTCTGTAATCGGTGTTTTGATTCATGAAAGAGGAAATGAGAGAAGGGTAGAGGTCAAATAAAATCTAGTGTGCGCGAGCTGCGTATGGGGACAAGTGACGCTTTTTAGGTGTTCGGATGGCTTTGAAACCACTCACGAGCAAGATCGCAGTCTTCTTGGATGCCCTTTTGCAAGGACGCCAAACTGTCGTATTTCAATTCGTCGTGGAGTTTATGGAGCAATTCAATTTTGACGATTTTACCGTAGCCGCCCTCCATTGAGAGTCCTCTTGGCCAATCCAAGCAATGTGTTTCAAGTAAGATTTGTCCGCCATTGACATCGTTGGCGTCCAGCGTCGGGCGAACGCCAAAATTGGCCACGCCGTGCAAAGCTGTTGGCGCCAGGCCATGCGCTAAAACCACAAAAATACCCTGTGTTGCCGCACTTTTGGCTTTAAAGCGAATGTTGAGGGTTCTGGCATCGAGGCTTCTGCCCAATTGACGCCCAAAGACCACATGCCCAGAGATCGCATAGGGACGCCCAAGCAATTGCGAGGCTTCGTCCATTTGTCCTTTGCTAAGAGCCAAGCGCACAGCGGAGCTTGAGACACGAAGGGCGTCGTTGTGCTGCGCAGGCATCTTGGGCGCAGCAGTCGTGGGAGTTGATTCAAAAGCGTGACTTCTAGGCAAGGAGATTTGATAGCTGTTCATTTTTCCTACATCCAAGCCCAAGGGTTGACCGATTTGGGTGAGCATGTGGTGGTCGCCGACTCTTTGTTTACCAAATCGAAAGTCGTCTCCA
>CAIMNS010000173.1 GCA_903842945.1 uncultured Burkholderiales bacterium | reverse complement strand
GGTTGCCGACCTGTTTTCTTTGAAGGTTTTCTTGGCTGCCGCAAAGGGTACAAGGAATGATCGGAAAGGCTTGGTGGTCTGCCCAAGCTTGAAGATCGGTTTCGCTCACATAGGCCATAGGCCGAATGACGATGTGGTTGCCTTCATCGCTTAAAAGTTTTGGCGGCATGCTTTTGAGTCGTCCGCCAAAAAATAAATTCAACAAGAAGGTTTGCAAAATATCATCTCGGTGGTGTCCAAGGGCAATTTTGTTGGCCCCCAATTGACCCGCCACTTTGTAAAGAGCTCCTCTTCTGAGTCGGCTACAAAGGCTGCACATGGTTTTGCCCTCTTTGATCACGCGCTTCACAATCGAGTAGGTGTCTTGCTCTTCGATGTGATAGGCCACACCACGCGACTTTAAGTATTCAGGCAAGATGTGCTCGGGAAACCCAGGCTGCTTTTGATCCAAATTGACGGCAATCAACTCGAAATGAACGGGAGCCCTGGCTTGAAGTTTCAACAAAATATCGAGCATGGAGTAACTGTCTTTGCCCCCAGAAACACACACCATGACGCGGTCACCTTCTTCAATCATGTTGAAGTCCACAATGGCTTGACCCATCAAGCGGCAAAGCCTTTTCTCAAGTTTGTGCATCTCACGCTCATGCTTGGTGCGCGTTGCATGTGAATACACCTCGGTCATGCTTTCTTTGGTAGAAATCACTTCGAGAACATTGGCGGAAATTGAATCGGTATGAGAGGAGGGCAACATAGGTAAGGTCAATTGAGATCGTATTTTAAATGGCAAAGACTTGAACCGGGTAAAAAAGCCAAGCCAAATCGGACGTTGAAAAACTTACACTTAGGATATTGCGATTATCTAATAATTCAAGATGGAATGTATTTTAAGAAAACTACATGAATTTCAAGAGCGTAAGTCTCCAGTTGACCGGTGCGTGAGACTTTATTTGATCAGTTTGCGTAAATCTAAATGAAATGCTGGTTCACTCTTGGATTTTCAAACTTGATGCGAGCAGAAAGTATGCGCAATTTTTTAATGAAAATAATTGAACCCAAGAAATCGTTGGATTAAAATTTCACTTAAGAAAATCCAACGTCTAAGAGGTAAATACAAAGAGGGGTACATCATGACAATCGCGATTACAACTTTATTTGCCGATATGGAAGGCCAATCGGCCAGATTGCCAGCCGAGGCTCGATTGCCTGATGAAGTAAAAAAGTGATGGTCCGTATTTGAGGTCGCTAGGGAATCATTACACCCCTTGAAAACACTTGGGACAACTTCTTTTTACACGGACACGCAGTATCTGATGACTTTATGGGTGAGTCCAGAATCTAGAAATCAGTTGAGAATAAAAGCTTGTAATGATCAAGTGGTAGATTGGTATGCACATTCTCAATTAATTACTCAGAGGTTGGTCAATGGCGCACTTAAATTTTTAATAAGCATGTTGTTCGCATTTGAATTTATTTCAGCGCTCCAGCGTAACGTCGTGCATCTTTGAGTAGCAAAATGAGTTGTCTATCATTTGCTGGTGTTGATTCAAAGCCAAAGTGTCGATAGAACGCTTCAGCGTCTTTGTCGATCGGATGTGTCAATAAAGCTCGAATACCCGCATGATCAGCAATTACAAGAATTCCTAGAATAGCATCTTGCAATAGGCTGTAGCCTAGACCTTGTCTTTGGTAATCAATATCAACAGCCAGCCTAGTCAAGATCACCAGCGGAATCGGATATTGACCCATACCACGGCGAATTCGATCAGGAGCGTCGGCTGTATCGATTTGGCCAACAGTCAAACTGAAGTACCCTGTAACCCTTAGTCCATCGCTGACAACGAATGTTTTCGCAGATCCGCTACTTTGTGCTTGGCGAGCATGTCGAATTAGCCAAGTGGTAAGTGCTGGTTTTCCGCATTCAAAATCTTCCAACCGATGATCTGCATTCAGCGCCTTGGGTGCCGATAGGCTCATTTATTGGTCCATACCGATGGCCTCGATAATAAGCTGGCCAGTCCAGGATTGTCAGTTTCTGGTCTGTCCAGCATATCCATGAGCGCATCGTATTGGCTAGCGGAAACCATGAACAATCTCTGGTCGAGTAAGGTATTCTCGGCCGCTTGGTAGGCTGCATCAAGAATGAAATCAGTCAAAGATTTGTGTGCGACATCGGCTGCGCGCCGCAAAACGGTTTCCTGTTCAGGTGTCGCGCGTAGTCCAATCCTAGCTGTTCGAGTGGCCGTTGCAGTGGTCATGACGAATTCTCCATAGGTGTACAATGGGCTCAATGTTAGTACAAAAGACGCAATTTGTAAAGTTTCTTCTGCCTTAGAGGCGTCTGAGATTGGACTCGCTTGTCTAAGTAGGTCATCTAAAGAACTAAATAAACATACTTCAGCATCCTAGATCTGTGGCATATCAAGGCACAGATTCAACGATTAAAGAATTAGTAGTTGCAGTCTAAATCCGGATTTACAGGACTCAAAGAACTGATAGATGACTTCGCTCTTGGGTTTGAAGGTTGATTTGTAAGATTCGACTTGCCATGAAAAGCGGCCCATGAGAAGTCTTTGCACTTTTTTAACGCTTTACAGCCAAGAAATCAAGGTGAAAGCTTCGGGTTCCTTAAAACCATCTATGCTCAATGAATGGGCCATTGACCCACTTTCACCTCTATAGCGACTTCGCAATCCTCAAATATCTCAAGCTTTGCAATCTTAACTTTAACCCCGATGACCCCGGTCAATTGCATCAAGCGAGTGGCCACTTTACCGATCAAGGTTTCGAGTAAATTGATGTGCTCTGCCGTGCACTCGTTGATGATGATTTGGCGCACTTTGCGGTAATCAAGGACGCGCATGATGTCATCGTCGGATGGCAACAGGGGCTGCTCGCCCAGGTTCAGTTCAGCATCCACTTGTATGGGTTGGGGGGCTTTTTTTTCAGCATCAAGAATACCGAGGCTTGCATTGAAGCGAAGACCTTTCAATGACAGGGTGTGGTGATTCATTGGCGAGACTTGAATATTTCGACGCCAACGGCTGCACAATCCGAGTACACATCGGGTTTGCGAGT
>CAIMNS010000172.1 GCA_903842945.1 uncultured Burkholderiales bacterium | reverse complement strand
GCATTGGCAAACACGATGGGCTTCCACAAAGCTTGAGCTTGCTCTTGAAGGGCTTGAGCACTTTTGACACTGGCTTTTGACATCGCTTGTTGAGGGTCGTGCTCAGAGGCCATCTCCCATGCTTGCAGCAAGTCAAAAGCGCGGACGTTGGAGACAAGCGCCAACGAAGCAACAGTTAAAACACTTAAGATTTTGGTTGAAACCCGCTTTTTCATAAAAATGCTTTCATGTCTTGGTGCTGATCCAGCTGGACAATTCGGCCGCAGACATGGCCCCCAACCGTCGATCGATCTCTTGTCCGTGCTTGAATAAAACAATGCTGGGTATGCTTCTTATCGCAAACTTCCTTGACACCACGGGTGAAGCATCCGTGTCCACTTTGACAAACCGCACTTTGGGTGTCGCCTTGGCCGCAGCTGCAAACTGTGGTGCCATCGTCTTACAAGGGCCACACCACGGCGCCCAAAAATCGACCACAACGGGCAGCTCGGTGCCCTCTAAAAAGGGCAAGAGATTGTCATCCTTCAAGACCACGGGCTCGCTTGCCATCAGGTCATGTTGGCAACGCCCACACCGGATGTCTTGTTCCAACTTTTCTTCAGGTACCCGATTTTTGCTTCCACACGAGGGACAAATCAAATGCATGTTGTGCTCCTTAGTAACCTTGCTCTAAGCCCATTTTCCTCAATATGGACTCCATCAAACACCATTTCGTCACGGCACTTTGAGCCAAATTAAGACCGACAAATCCGGTGAAAGCCAACCACCACGAATTCACAAACAAGGGGCTGCCCTCAATGCCCATGCCAAGCGACGCCAATATAAAGAGGCCTGCGATTAAACGGACCAATTGCCAAGATTTCATGATTTATCCTCCTGAGTGAAAAAATTAAACCTCATGTTCATGCCTATAAGCCATGAAGTACAAAACGGGAATGACCACCAAGGTAAGGAGTGTGGACACCAAAATACCAAATATCAAGGAAATGGCCAAACCATTAAAAATAGGATCATCAAGAATGAACAAAGCTCCCAGCATGGCTGCT
Organism: uncultured Burkholderiales bacterium; assembly: GCA_903842945.1. Lineage (GTDB taxonomy): Bacteria > Pseudomonadota > Gammaproteobacteria > Burkholderiales > Burkholderiaceae_C > Limnohabitans. The sequence continues at coordinate 14,048 of CAIMNS010000172.1, read as the reverse complement.
AGCCCCGTCAAAGCGATCGGTTTGGCTCGGGTGACAGCAGATTGAACAATGGCGCGTTTGAGCTGAACGCCTTGCGTCAACTGCAAATTGATAAAGTCGACCAAGAGAATCGAGTTCCTGACAATGATGCCAGCCAAGGCAATCATGCCAATCATGCTGGTTGCAGTGTATTGAGCGCCAAACAACGCATGGCCTGGCATGACGCCAATGATCGTCAAAGGGATGGGTGCCATGATGATCAAAGGCAACAAGTAAGAGCCAAACTGAACAACGACCAACAGGTAAATCAAAATCAAACCTACTGCATAGGCTTCTGCCATGTCCCGAAAGGTCTCGTATGTGATTTGAAGCTCTCCATCCCACTTGACGCTGTAGGTCCTCCATGCATCAAGTGGTGGTTGGATAAAAAATTCATCCAAACCTTGGCCATTGGGGGTTTTGATTTTTGCAAGCTCACTGCGCATTTTAAAAATGCCGTACAAAGGGCTATCGATCACGCCAGCGGTATCTGCGGTCACGAAGTTAACGGGCAACAAGTCTTTGTGGATGATGGGCTGGTCTCGATAACCCTCCGACAAGGTCACAAGCTCACTGATGGGCACCACTTTGCCCGCACTGTTCTTCACACCCAGTTGTAACAAGGCCGTCAAATCACCATGCTTTTGAGGCGGCAATTGAATCCAAGCTGAATTGGGATATTTGCTGCCATCGTGCAAATACGTGACGGCCTCGCCTGCAAGTCCTGCTCGCAAGGTGTAGGCAATTTCTTGTTGCGAAACCCCCAACTGAGCGGCTTTTCTTTGGTCGATCAAAAGCATTTTTTTCGGGGCTTGCACAGGACTGCTGTCATCGATGTCGACCACACCCGGTGTTTGCTCAAACACGGCTCTGAGCGCTTTTGCGACTTCACGCCGCCCTTGTTCATCGGGGCCATAAATTTCAGCCACGATGGGCGACATCACGGGCGGGCCTGGCGGTACTTCAACCACTTTCACATTGGCGCCATAGGGCAAGCCCATCTTTTGCAAATCTGGGCGCAAACGCGTGGCAATCACATGGCTTTGATCAGCCCGGTGGTCTTTGTCGACCAAGTTGACCTGGATATCGCCGAACTCAGCTCCCAAGCGATGGTAGTACTGTCTCACCAAACCATTGAAATTGATGGGGGCTGACATCCCTGCATAGACTTGGTAATGGGTCACCTCAGGCACACCAGCCAGGTAATGTCCCATCTCTTGCAATGCAGCCGATGTTTTCTCAAGGGAGGTGCCCGCAGGCATGTCCACCACCACTTGAAATTCAGACTTGTTGTCAAAGGGCAGCATTTTCAAAACAACCCAGCCACTTGCAGGCAATAAAACGCTGAACACCAAAAGGACGACCACAGCAAGGCCCAGGCGAAGGCGGTTGGCCGCTCCTTTGTGAACATCCAACAAGGGCGCAAAGACACTTTCGAAAAAGGGTTGTAGACGCTCGGTGATTCGATCGTGAGAGGCGCTCGAATTCACTGCCGACGGATTGAGTTGTTTCATCCAAATCAAAGCAAGCCATGGCGTGACGACAAATGCAATGATCAAGGACAAAACCATGCCCATGCTGGCATTGATGGGAATGGGACTCATGTACGGCCCCATCAATCCACTGACAAAGGCCATGGGCAAGAGGGCAGCAATCACTGTGAAGGTGGCCAAAATGGTCGGTCCCCCTACCTCATTCACCGCATGGGGGATGATCGACTTTAAAGATTTTTCTGGATACAGAAGCTGGTGGCGGTGTATGTTCTCGACCACCACAATGGCATCGTCCACCAAAATACCGATCGAAAAGATCAAAGCAAAAAGGGAGACACGGTTCAAGGTGAAACCCCAAGCCCAAGATGCAAAAAGGGTGACCGTCAAAGTCAAGACGACAGCACAACCCACGATCAAGGCCTCTCTTTGACCCAAAGCAAAAAAGACCAAGATCACCACCAAAGCGGTTGCAAACATCAATTTGTGAATCAGCTTTTGGGCCTTTTCATTGGCACTGGCCCCATAGTTTCTGGTCTCCACCAGCACAACATCATCAGGAATCACCGTGCCTTTGAGTTGTTCAACTCTGGCCATGATTTGGCTGGCAACATCTATGGCGTTTTCACCGGTCTTTTTTGTCACTGAGAGGGTGACTGCAGGGTACTGTTGCCCCCCGTCTTTTTCACTCTCTCCATGCCAGACATAGCGGTTGGCAGGCGGGGGGCCGAGCTTGACATCGGCCACATCTCTTAAGTAAACCAATTTTGAATCTTTGACGTGAATCACCACCTCTTCAAGTTCGCTGATCTTGGCAAGGTAGGGGCCTGTTTCAATCGCAACGCTTTGATTGCCACCTAAGAGCTCACCGACCGGTGAGCCTTGATTGGCCGATTGCAAAGCACTGCGCATTTGTGCAACGGTGACCCCAAAGCCCGCCATGCGTTGTGGGTCCAATTGGATCAATGCGCTACGAGCTGGCCCGCCTAAAGTCACCACATCACGTGTGCCACGTACTCGCTTGATCTCAATCTCAAGACTATGTGCCACCCGCTCTAAATCATAAGCACTCATCTCAGGTGTCTGGCCATGCAAGGTCAAGGCCATGATGGGTACATCATCGATGCCTTTGGGCTTGATCAAAGCCTCCATCACGCCCAGGTTTTTAGGCATCAAATCTGCATTTTCTTTGATCGTATCGTGCAATCGGACCAAGGCCTCCGTGCGTGGGATACCGACCTTGAACTGCACCGTCAGGATCGAGACACCCGCTTTAGAGACGGAAAAGACATGGTCGACGCCAGCCATCTTGGACAAGACCTGTTCGCTTGGAATCGAGACCATTTGCTCAACATCTTTGACCGAAGCTCCAGGAAAAGACGTGATGACATTGGCCATCGTGACATTGATCTGAGGCTCCTCCTCTCGAGGCGTCACCAGCACAGCAAACACACCAAGCAGCAAGGCCACAAGCGCCAGCAAAGGTGTGATTTGAGCGCTTTGAAAGCGTTCGGCCAATCGACCCGACATACCCAATTTTTTATCGATGCTCATGGCTGTCTTCTCACTTGTTCAAGACAACTTGGGCAGGGTCTAGGACGACCCTGTCGCCCAACGACAAGCCCGTTAAAATCTCCACCTCACCTGCAGCGCTTGGTCCTGGCCTGACTTGTCGAAGGCGGGGCTTGTTTTGTGGGTCAAGCACATAAACACCAGCCATTTCAGCGCGGTAGACCAGACAACGCTCAGGAATACGAATTTTCTCGCTCAAAGCGTTTGATGCATTGGCCATTTGAGACACAAAGACCTTGGCAAACATACCCGGAACCAAGCGGGCATCTTCCTCTTTCACCTCCAACCTCAATTGGCCCGAATGGGTGCTCTTGTCCATGGAGGGCAACAATTTAACGCTTGAAGGAGACACGCCATGAGAGCCCGCGAGTCCAGTGACTTCATACCGAAGAACCGCTTTGCTGGGGTTCATCTGCGTCATCAAGGTTTGTGATAGCAAGGCAGTGATTCTGAGTGCACTTGGGTCATACATGCTCAGCAAAGGTTTGGCTGGCATGGCCATGTCCCCTAAGGTGATGTTGACCTCGCTCACCCAACCCGAGAACGGTGCGCTGATGACGTAAAAGCCAGATTGGGCTTGAGCGGCCAAAGCTTGAGCTTGAAGAGATTGCACTTGAGCTTGGGCAGACTCAAATTGAGCTTGAACGCGGTCCAAGGCTCCTTGACTGATGTATTGTTTCTGAAAAAGCTGTTTTTGCCGCTCCAACTCCTTACCTGCGAGCTTGAGGCTTGCTTTGGCCGCCTCCATTTGCGCTTGGCTTGAGAGCACTTGCTGGTGCGCGGCACGTGCATCAACTCGGAGCAACTCTTGTCCTCTTTGCACCCAGTCACCAGCTTTGACACTCAAACTGACCACAGCCCCAGGAACTTGACTCGATAGCGTCGCATCGCGAAGCGCCTCAACATGACCCTCAAGGATGAGCTCAGACCTTGAGGCACCATCATGGGCGCCAACAGTCCATGTCTTGAGGTCGCTGAGCGTGGGCTCAGAATGAGCCACTTGGAAGACCAATGTCAACACCGCACCGAACCATAACAGCCAAAATTTATTCATACAGTCACTCTCTTCGAAAACATCTATTTGCTTGCTTATTTGCGTATTTATGCAATAATACAATAAATAAGGACCAGCGACAAGCACTAAAATGATTTTTTATTTCAACGGAGTCAAGCCATGAAGAATTTGCCCGAGCAGGCACTTGAAGAAATAGCCAACTATTTTCAAGTCTTTGCTGAGCCCACGCGACTGAAAATTTTAAATTTACTGCGTGAACGCGAATACAACGTGGGCTCTTTGGCTGAATTGAGTGGCTACTCGATGGCCAACATTTCAAGGCATTTGGCCCTGCTGGCACAAAATGGCATCGTCGCGCGAGAAAGTCGTGGTGTGAGTGCCTTTTATCGAATCGCCGACCCTTCGATCTACACCATGTGCGATTTGGTTTGTGACAACATCGCCAAACGCTATCAACAATCAGCGGCCGAGCACTTCAAGACAAAAAGTCCCCATCATCGACCGAGCAAGAAAAAAGCAGCTGAAAAAGCCTAAGTTGATTCACCCCCTCTTTTTAGGTTTTGTCAAAAGCACTTCAACATCAAGTCTTCAAAGCCTACAACATGCTCCATCTCTTAAAGCCCGCCTCCAGTTACCCAACTCACCACAAAACCACCCCAGCCCGTGCACCTTGGTGGCTAGATGAAGCATTGCTCAAGACCGTCAGCACACCTTCACCTGGACTGAACGATCAAGAGGCCAGTGAACGCCTAGAGCAACATGGTCCAAACTCGCTTCAAGCCCACCCTTCCTTGTCCTTGATCATTCAGTTCTTGCAGCGATTCAAGAACCCCTTGGTGGTGATTTTATTGATCGCCAGTTTTGTCTCCGCCATGACGGGGGAAATTGCCAACTTTGCCATCATCAGTGTGATGGTGTTGATGAGCGTCACACTGGACTTTGTTCAAGAGTACAAAGCCAATGCCAGCGCAGAAAAACTTCGCCTCACCGTGCGTGTCCACACCACGGTTGAACGAAATGGGCAAACCTTTGAGATCCCCGTTGAGCAAGTCGTTCCAGGCGATGTGGTCCATTTAAGAGCAGGTGATTTGGTGCCCGCTGACGCCTTGATCGTTCAAGCCAGAGATTTTTTTGTCAACCAATCCTTGCTCACTGGGGAGGCTTTTCCCGTTGAAAAAACGGCCTCCCCCCTCGCCGCCACAGCCACTGAATTGCACGATGCAAGCAACGCGGTCTTCATGGGAACATCGGTCATTGGTGGGAGCGCCAAAATTTATGTCGTCCATACCGCCATGAACACCTTCATTGGCGAAATCGCACAAAGCATCCAAAAATCCAACACCAACACCTCCTTTGAAGTTGGCACCAGGCGATTTGGCATGCTCATCATGTGGCTCACCATCGTGTTGGTCCTCTTTGTCTTGTTGGTCAATGCATGGTTTCACAAGCCTTGGCTTGAATCCTTTCTCTTTGCCGTGGCACTGGCGGTTGGACTGACGCCAGAACTCCTGCCCATGGTGGTGTCGGTCACGCTTTCTAAAGGCGCTTTGCGATTGGCAAAGCTGAAGATGATTGTCAAAAGACAATCCTCCATTCAGGACTTGGGCTCCATGGATACCTTTTGTACCGACAAGACAGGCACCTTGACCCAGGCCAAAATCCGACTGGAACACCACATCGACATCAAGGGCGAGGTCTTTCCCTTGGTCTTGGAGTTGGCTTACCTCAACAGCCACTTTGAAACCGGACTCAAAAGTCCCTTGGACGAAGCCATCCTCGAAACTGGGGACATGGACGTGAGCGCATGGACCAAAATCGATGAGATCCCCTTTGACTTTGAACGCCGATGCGTCTCGGTCTTGATCGACCATGCAGACAAGCGCTGGCTGGTCGTCAAAGGAGCCGCAGAAGATGTGATCCAACTGTGTGGTCATGTGCAAGACCAAGGAGAGCAAAAGAGTTTTCCCATCGATGCAGACACCATGACAACTCTGCAAGAGCAATACCATGGCCTTGAGAGGGATGGTCTTAGGGTCTTAGGGATTGCTTGGAGAGAAGTCCCACGAGACCATGCTTTGGCAACCTTGAGCGACGAACAAGCCTTGACCCTGGCAGGGTTTACCGCTTTCTTAGACCCCCCAAAGCTCAGCGCAGGGCCAGCCTTGGCAGAGTTGCAACAATTGGGCGTCCATATCAAAGTCATCACCGGCGACAGCCCCTTGGTCACCCAACACGTGTGCCAACAATTGGGGCTTGAAGTCAAGGGCATTCTTTTGGGCAAAGAGATCTCTGAACTTGACGACATCGCTTTACAAAGGCGGGTAGAAAATGTCAACCTCTTTTGTCGAGCCAACCCCAGTCAAAAGCAGCGCATCATCATGGCTTTGAAGGCCAATGGACACGTGGTGGGCTACATGGGGGATGGCATCAACGATGCCCCATCGCTTCACAGTGCAGATGTGGGCCTCTCAGTTGACACGGCCGTGGATGTGGCCAAATCGGCCGCCGATATCATTTTGCTTGAACAAGATTTGAGTGTCATTCACGCAGGAGTTTTAGAGGGGCGACGCACCTTTGGCAACATCATGAAATACATCATGATGGGAACCAGCTCGAACTTTGGCAACATGTTCAGCATGGCTGGTGCCTCTTTGTTTTTACCTTTTTTGCCCATGCTGCCCACACAAATTTTACTCAACAACATTTTGTACGACATCTCTGAAATTCCGATTCCATTGGATGAGGTCGATCGGGATGAAACCCTCAAGCCCAGAACACTTGACTTGGCCTTCATCCGAAGCTTCATGCTCATCATTGGCCCCATCAGCTCCTTGTTCGACTTCTTGACTTTCTATGTCTTGCTGGAGATCTTGAACGCCGACGAAAAGCTCTTTCAAACAGGTTGGTTTGTGGAGTCTTTGTGCACCCAGGTTTTGGTCATCTTTATCATACGAACCCGAAAAAACCCCTTCCTCAGTAAGCCACACCCCTTGCTCAGTTTGACCTCCCTAGGGATTGTTTTGATCGCTCTAGGATTACCCATGACGGCCTTGGGCACCTTCTTTGGTTTTGTTGCGCTTCCAGCGAGCTTTTATGGCATGTTGATGGTTTTGATTTTTATCTACCTGTTTTTTGTGGAAGTGGCTAAACAACTTTTTTACAAGTGGCTGACCACTCGTCCAACAAGTGCAAATGGCTTCTTTGCCCGAACCTGAATCCTTGTCAGAGCCTGACCCAAGCACAGCAAAAAACTTTTCTTTGAATGGAGCTCAATTGGCAAGAGCTTGACATTTGTCAAATCCGTTCAAAAGCTTTGACTTATGGTCAAGGCATGCATCACACACCCCTTCAAGCTCAGGCCATGAACTGGGCCTTTTGGCTCAGTTCTCACGCAAGCTGAGCGCCAAGACATGAAATACAAAGATTACTACGCCGTGCTTGGTGTGGCCAAAGATGCCGATTTGGAACAGATCAAAAAAGCCTATCGCAAACTCGCGCGCACACACCACCCAGATTTGTCCAAGAAGAGCGACGCAGAGGCCCAATTCAAAGAGGTTGCCGAGGCTTACAACACGCTTAAAAACCCTGAAAAACGCCAAGCTTACGATGCCTTGGGTCAAGTGGGTGTCGGTGGCAACTTCACGCCTCCACCGACTTGGCAGGACCGGTACCAAGATGGACCCACGTCTTTTGATCAGATGGATTTGGCAGATTTGCTGGACTCTTTGAGCAAGAGGTCTTCACACCCCTATCGAAGCACTCAAGCCATGTCGGGACAGGACTTGGAAAACACCGTCGAGATCAGTTTGAAGGATGCTTTGCTAGGTACCATGGTGCGATTCAAAGTCTTTGAACAGGGCCATGAAAAGGAACTGGAGGTGCGCATTCCTGCCGGGGTCAACATGGGTAAAAAACTGCGCCTGAAGGGCTTGGGGACAAAGGGCTTGAATGGCGGCGCCCAAGGCGATCTGTACTTGCACATTCAACTCCAAGCCCACCCACTTTTCAAACCCCTGGGCCAAGATTTGTATTTTGATTTGGCCCTCACCCCTTGGGAGGCGGTCTTGGGCGCAGAGATTGAAATCCCTACACTTGAAGACCCCGTCATCTTGAGCGTACCCGCACACACGCGAAATGGGCAAAAGCTGCGGATCAAATCACGAGGACTTGGTATTCCAATGGGTGCCAGAGGGGATTTATTTGCCGTGGTCCACATCGAAACCCCCCTTCACCCAAGCGAGCAGGAGATGGACCTCTACCAACAGTTGGCCAAGCTCTCCAACGTCAACCCTCGTACCCCCATTGCCCAAGGAGTCACACCATGACACTGCATACCATTGATGTCATTGACATTGAACCTGTCGAGCATTTTTCATTTTTAGAAATATCAAAATTGTGCGCCTTGAGCGCCCAAGAGACGGAGGAGTTGATCGATTACGGGGCCATCAAGCCAGACTACTCGGTGAACCAAGAGGATTTTTACTCCCCACAAACACTTGAGATTTTAAAAGTCGCATGTCGACAACGCACCGATTACGATTTGGACTTGTTCAGTGTGGTCATCTGCGTTCAGTATTTGAGGGAAATCGTTCTGCTGAAGCGAGAAATTCAAGAGTACAAAACTGTGCTTCGCATCCATGAGCACGCTCTTTAACGAATCATCCCATCCACCACTTGGATGGTCTTGTCACAAAGTGCAGCCAAAGCCGGGTTGTGCGTGACAAACAAGACACTCGTGCCCTGCTGCTTGGAGATGGATCTTAAGAGATCAAAAACAGTTTGCGCACTTTGCGTGTCCAAATTACCCGTGGGCTCGTCAGCCAACAACAAGGACGGCTTCATCGCCAAGGCCCGTGCAATGGCCACACGTTGCTGCTGCCCACCTGACAACCTGGTGGACTGGGCATGGGCCCAAGGTCTGAGGCCCACGCTGTCCAAGAGATCCAAAGCCCGCTGCTCAATATCTCGGCTGGCATGACCGTGGGCGCCAATCATCGGCATCATCACGTTTTCGAGCGCAGAAAATGCACTGATCAAGTGATGGTACTGAAAAACAAATCCAATGGTAAAACCTCTCAATTGCGTCAAGTCATCGTCGCCCAGCAAGGTGGTCTCTTTTCCAGTCATGCACAAACTCCCACTGCTGGGTCGGTCAAGCAAACCCACAATGTTCAAGAGGGTGCTTTTGCCCGACCCCGAAGGACCCACAATCGCGCAGAATTCTCCCCGGCTCAAACCGAAGTCAATGCCATGCAAGACCTCAGTCTCATTGCTTTGCCCTAGATTAAAAGACTTCTTGATGCCTTTGAGCTCCAACACAGGCCTTGCAACATCGATATGGACCACGCTGCTCATCTCATCCCCTCATGGCGACCACAGGGTCTAGTCTTGCAGCTCTTAGGGCTGGCGCAAAAGCGGCCAACAGTCCCGTGAGTGTCGCCAAGGCCAAAGCTTGCAAAAAGAGGGCCCCATCGAGTTCGAGCACAAACATGACCGTTCCGTCTGCATTTCGCATGAACACCTCCCAAAGCAGCAAAGCACTGGCGCCAAGGCATGCACCCACCAGCGCACCACCCAATCCAAGCAAACCTCCTTGGATCAAAAAAATCCGCAAAATTTGACTGCGTTTGATGCCCATCGCACGCAAGATCCCAATGTCACTGGAGCGCTGTACAACGGAGACGACCAAGACACTTGCGATACCAAAACCCACCGACAAGGCCACAAAGAAACGAATAGCGGTGTTGGCCGTGGTTTGAGCGCCAATGGCGGTAAAAAATTGCTCGTTGGTTTTGATCCAACTGTCCGCTTGCATTTGCGTCATGGCGGTGATTTTTTGTGCAATGTTCTCTGCTTGGTAGACATCTTGGAGCGTGACATCCAAAACGGTGGCCACACCCGTCAAATTCAATAAACTTTGAGCTGAACGCATCGCGACATAGACGGTCCTGGTGTTTGCCCCCTTGTTACCCAAGTCAAAAATACCTCTTAAGGTCAACACATTGAAACTGCCCGTGGCGGAGGACAAGCTGATCTTGTCGCCCACAGTCACCCCCAAGATGCTGGCCAACTCCGTGCCAATCAGCACGTCTTCACCGCTCAACACGGCACGGCCTTGAACGATTTTTTCTGGTAAGGGAACGATTTGGTAATACAAGTCAGGGACGATGCCCATCAAATTGACCGACTGACTCGCACTGCCTCGAATGACCAAAGCCGCTCCTGTTGCCGCCGGTGAGACCACACTCACCCATGGCATTTGGGCGATTTGAGCCGCGATGCTTTGCCACTGATCGATGCTTTTGAGGCGCTGAAGGGGAGACTGAAGGGTCGACTGCACAACATCCCTGTCTCCAGAACTTCTCATGGCTCGGACCACTTCTTTGGGTGCAATGACCTGGATGTGTGCTTGACCCGTCAACACCCGGTTGACGAAATTGGACTTCAAGCCTGTGAGCAAGGCAGACATGAAGATGATCACGCCAACCCCAATTGAAATGCCGCCAATGATGAACAGCGTTTGAACCAAGCCTTCTTTTAAAAATCGGATCGCAACGAAGGGCTCAAAAGGCACCCAACTCCCCTGATCCATCACACGGTCCTCACTCATGGAGAAGTTGGCTGCAATTGGGGGCTGACCCTTTGAGTGGCTGCAAGAGGCATCAATGCATCCATGGTCACCAGATCACCCTCTATCAAACCTTCAAGCACATCGACCAAGCCAGCACTGCTCAAGCCCAAAACCACATCTTGATGGATCAATCTGCCACCTTGCACTTTGTAGACCCACGGTTGCAAGCTTGCCGCGCCATGAACACCAAGAAGGGGTATGGGGTGGGCGTCCAAGGTTTTTGCGACTTCAATATCAACAGAGACGGTCATGTCTTGCTTTAAATAACTGGGTGCATCGGGCACCAGCAATTTAACCTCGACGGAGCCGCGTTGCGGGTCCACACTGGTGTTGATGTACACCAGTGTGGCTTCAAATTTTTGGCTTGAATAGGCATCGGCCGAGGCCAAGGCCTTTTGACCTGTTTTTAATTTGTTCAGATTTTTTTCATCAATTTGAACGACCAAGTGAGTTGGCCCCCTCGGAGATAAGCGCATCAAGGTCTTGCCCGGTTGAACCACATCACCTGTCTCAGCGTTTCTAGAAATCAAAACGCCTGATGCTTTTGCAAGCACCCTTGCATACCCAAGTCTTGATAGCGCGCCTTGCTCAACCGATTGCGCCAAAGAAAGGGCCGATTGGGCACTTAAATACTCGCTTCCACCAGGCTTGAAGCTCTCCCATTGGCTTTTGCTACTGAACCAAATGGCTTGGGTGATGAGTTGAGCGCGAATGGACTCATCCAGGGCAGCCAGTCCGATGAAGTTTTTTCCCACCAACTCTTTGTTTCTCTTTAAGGTTTTGAGCGCATTGTCGTTGTTGGCCTGTGCTTGAATGAAGGTTTGAAGGGCAACGGGCTCAAGCAATTGGTGCAGCTGAAGCAATTTGACACGGGCAAGTTCGACATTCAATTGAGCTTGCCTCAAAGCCGCACGCAGCTCTGTGGACTCAAGTTCAATCAGCACATCCCCTTTGTTCACATCTTGACCCTCTTGAACAGGAATGTTTGAAACCGTTCCAGTGATTTGAACACCCACATCAATTCGATGTGGGTTCTGAACTTGACCGCTTGCAACCACGGATTGCACAAAGTTTTTCGCTTTGACCTCAAACACCACCACAGATGAGCCCGCATACCACCTATGAAAGAAAAAGACCAAAACCAGCAGGAGCAACAAGATCCATAGAATTCTTTGGGCATGAAGCTTGAAAAACTTCACCAAGTCCAAGCCCATGGACAAAAGGTAGGCCATCACCGAGTGATCAACACGGGAACCTTGGCTGAATTCACAATTTTGCTTGCAACACTACCAAGTATCATGCGTTCAACGGCACCTCGACCGTGAGAGCCTAAAACAATCAAATCGCACCCCAAGTCACTGGCCGCTTTTAAGATGCCTGCAGCAACACTCACCTCCTCCACGGTCACCACTTCAATGTGCACCGGGGGACTGGACTTCGCACCCAAGGCCTGCGTCTTTTCCTGGATGGAAAAGGACATGGCTTTGGCCGCATTGACATAAGCCTCAAAAGCCATTGGATTGGCTGAGCCGATGCCCAAAAAAGGATAGGGATCAATGACAAACAGCGAAGTTAACTTTGCACCATATTTAGAAGCCATGTCGATGGCCAAAAGAGTCGCGTGTTCAGACGCGGCCGAGCCGTCGGTTGCACATAAAACATGTTGAAACATTTGGATTCCTGATGTTGACAATGGATACATGTCACCCATGCATTGTGCAAAAAGAGTCCTTCAACGCGTTTGATCTAACTCAAGAAAATAGCCCTTAGACACTGAAAAAAATGGTCCGACTGAGCACTTTTGAAATCAAGGAGCGAGGATTTACTTTTTTTCTTTCTCTTGAACCATCGATGCTTGACATCTTTGTACCATTGACTTTGATATCAACCCCATCAAAAAAGACATGCCTTCTCTCAAACTCTCGCAAGGTTTGTGCGCACTCATCAAAATCGATGCGCAACTCCTCAAAAACCACACAGTTCATCTCTTCAATGAAACCAGAAAGCACAAGCATGTCCTCTGTGCTGCTTTGCGTCAAAAACATCCGCCAATGGCCATGGGGTTTTTCAATCCTTACACAACAATAGACACCCAAGGACTCGATCCCATAGGAGGTCCTGTCGTATTTGAGGTACCCCATCAATCGGTTGTCATGATCTTTGAGAATTGAAAGACTGATGGGGTGGATGTGCTGATAGGGCGAGACTTCCAATGCATGAGTTTGAAATGACGGTTTCATAAGACTTAGAGATGTTTGATTTGAGGCGCCTAAAAGAAGAACTTTGAAAGAAAAAACAGTCAAAAGAGTACTATAAGTTACATTTTATATCAAAAAATAACACTTAATTACAGTATTTTTTATAATTAAGGCGTAAATGAATACAAATATTGTATTTTTTATGCCTCATAAGCCTTCATCAGGCTTCAACTCAGGCAAACCTTGGCCCAGGGTCGCTTCGCCTGATTCACGTGTAGCGACGGGTTGCCGATCCACACGAAGGGCTTGGGTGGAAGTGTCACAAGCTTGAAGCGCTCCTCACTTGCTCCTGAAGTACCCACCGTCCATGAAAAGGGTTTGCCTGGCTACGCTGCAAGCACTTGGTATGGCATGCTGACCTCTCCTGGTGTACCCCTGCCAGTGGTCAACAAACTCTACTCAACCTTGAACAAGATCTTGGAAGAAGGAGAGATCAAAGCTCAACTGCTCGCCCCAGGGCTCGAGCCCATGCCCACATCAACGGGTGAGTTCAACAAATTCATCTCAGAAGACAAGGACAAATGGGCCAACGTGGTCAAAGACAGCAACGCTAAACATTAGGCGCTTTGCTTCCAAGACCCTTGGCACTTGGGGCATTTGATCTCCATCTTTTCAAAAAGAGACACCCTGCATTTTTGTTGGCATTGTGGGCAAGCCGTGACCATTTTCCCGCCAGAGACGAGGGGCACCTCAATGTCTGCGTCCAAGACTGTAAAGGGCAGTTTTAAATTGTAGTGATGGCTCTTCTTGAAATGCAGGGCATACCCAGACAAGGGCGAGGTCAGCCGATCGGCATCCTCAAAGTGAAAGAAATCGTTGGAGAGCTTGTCGCCCACACCGTACTGCGAAAGGTACCAAGCGCGCACACGAATGGGGACAAAATAATGCCTCTGCGAATCTTCGTTTTTGATCGAAACATCCGTTAGGTATTTCAGCTTTTCAGCCACCAGCGCTTGCCCGTACTTGTGGAAGCGGTAAAAGATATAGCCAAAATAATTCAATGCCTCTTCTTGATCCGTCAATTGATTCCACTTTAAAACAACCATCCGTAAGGTGTTCAAGTG
>CAIMNS010000171.1 GCA_903842945.1 uncultured Burkholderiales bacterium | reverse complement strand
GGGCAGTACCTGGCCTCGGGACCAGCAAATCGTGAATAGTTGATGTTCAAGGGCACACTTGGGTCTTTCAGTGTCAGGTGAGCGGGTTGATTCTCCTCATGATTGGTGTTGCTGATAAAGACACTGCTCAATCGATCAAAGCTCAGTTTGCCATCAGGTTTTGGGTATTCAATTGGAGGGCAATCCTTTGCATCCTTCAAGGCCAAATGATCGGGTACGGTCTTGTGAATGGTCCAAGGCATGCGGCCACCTAGCAGCCACTGCTCTATGCCCGTCATGATGGAGCCGATGAGGAAGCCTTTTTTGAACCATTGTTTAAAATTGCGAGACTTTTTAAGTTCTTGGTGCAGCCAACTTTGCTCAAAGAGTTGGGGGTAAAGACTCAACTCATCATGGGACCTTTCGTTTGAGACGGCCTCAAAGGCTGCTTGAGCTGCAAGCATTCCAGATTTGATGGCTGCATGTGAGCCTTTGATGCGACTCGCATTTAAATAACCCGCATCGCATCCAATGAGCGCACCACCTGGAAAGACAGTTTTGGGTAGGCTCAGTAAGCCACCAGCGGTGATGGCTCTTGCGCCATAGGCCAGACGCTTGCCCGCTTTGATCCCTTTGCTTTCATCGCCTTCAAAATACCATCTGATGTTGGGGTGTGTTTTAAAGCGTTGGAATTCTTCAAAGGGGCTCAACCATGGATTTTGATAGTCAAGACCTACGATGAAGCCAACGGACACCTTGTTGTCAGGTAAATGGTAAAGAAACGAGCCGCCATAGGTGTTGTTTTCAAGAGGCCAACCTGCACTGTGCAGGGCCAGGCCAGGCTGATGGCGAGCGGGATCGATTTCCCAGAGCTCTTTGATGCCAATCCCGTAGCTTTGCGGGTCACTGTCTTGATCCAACTTGAAGTGAGAGATCACTTGTTTGCCCAAATGACCACGAGAGCCCTCTGCCAAGAAGGTGTACTTGGCGTTGATCTCCATGCCCATCTGAAACTGGGGGCCTGGTGTCCCATCTTTCAAGATGCCCATGTTGCCAGTGGCAACACCACGAATCGCGCCTTGCTCATTGAACAGCAAATGAGCCGCACTAAAGCCCGGGAAAATTTCTACACCCAAACTCTCAGCTTGTTCGGACAACCAGCGCGTGACTTCTCCTAAACTGACGATGTAGTTGCCATGGTTTTGAAAATTGTTCGGTAACAACCACTTCGGGGTTCTAAAGCCATGATGACGCGTTAAAAACAAAAAGGCATCATCGGTGACTTTTTGCTCAAGTGGCGCACCTAATTCTTGCCAGTTGGGAAATAGCTCGCTCAAAGCTATGGGGTCCATGATGGCGCCAGATAGAATATGTGCCCCTGGTTCCGCGCCTTTTTCTAAAACAGCGACGGAGATGTCGGTTCCATTTTTTTGAGCAAGTTGCTTTAAATGAATGGCACTGGCCAAGCCCGAGGGGCCTGCACCCACGATCACAATGTCGTAATCCATGGACTCTCTAGGGCCAAATTGAGCAAGAATTTCTGTTTCAGTCATGGGGTTTGTTCTTAATTTCGAAATTTTTGAGCGCAATTGAACAATTTTTTCGTTCAATTGCCAGATAAAGTCTAGAACGACATAATAATTGCATTTTAAACGTCAATGATGTTTTTTTAAGGCTGAACAGATCATGGCTTACACAATCGATTTATCTGGCCGAGTTGCCTTTATCACAGGAGCCTCAGGCGGTTTAGGTGCACAGTTTGCAACAACCCTTGCTAAGGCCGGCGCCACCGTTGTGCTTGCATCAAGACGCATGGATCGGCTCAAGGATCTTCGGGCGCAACTCGAGTCTGAAGGCTTTCAAGCCCATGTGGTTCAACTGGATGTGACTTCGACATCCAGCGTTGCAAAAGCCATAGAGCATGCTGAAAACGAGGTCGGCCCAATCGATATCTTGATCAACAATTCAGGGGTGAGCACGACACAAAAAATTCAAGATGTCATCCAGGAGGATTTTGACTTTGTCTTTAACACCAATGTCAGGGGTGCTTTTTTCGTGGCTCAAGAGGTCGGCAAGAGAATGCTTGGCAGGGCCATGGGTTTGGAGAAAGACAACTTTCCTGGCGCACGCATCATCAACATTGCCTCCGTTGCCGGTCTCCGTGTGCTTCCCCAAATCGGTCTTTATGCCATGAGCAAAGCCGCGGTGATTCAAATGACCAAGGCGATGGCTCTGGAGTGGGGGCGTTTTGGAATCAATGTCAATGCCATTTGTCCAGGCTACATCGATACAGACATCAATCACCACCACTGGTCTACTGAAAAGGGACAAAAGCTCATTCAAATGTTGCCCAGAAAGAGAGTGGGTACACCCAAAGATTTGGACGCTTTGATTGTGTTGTTGAGCTCGGAACAAAGTCATTTTGTGAACGGAGCGATCATCACGGCTGATGACGGATTTGCTTTGTGAGACTCATCATTCCTGAGGAAAAAAAATTCCTTTTCGAAATCACGATGCCCATCAGATGGGGTGACATGGACGCATTCAATCACGTCAACAACGTGTCGTATTTTCGTTTCATGGAATCCCTTCGAATGGACTGGCTCCACAGCTTGGGACTGGACAACAAATCCAAAGGCTCTGGAGCTGTGATATTGAACACCTTTTGCAATTTTCACCATCAATTGTTTTACCCCGGTGATTTGCGCTTAAAGTTGTTTGCAAGTGGACCCGCTCGGACCACTTTTGAGTCTTGGACCACCATCGAACGAATGGATCAGCCGGACAAGATCTATGCGACTGGAGGAGCAACTGTGGTATGGTTCAATTGGGCTACAGGGAGGGCCCAAGATTTACCCCAATGGGTGACTGAAATGGTGAGTTAGTCACAAGTTGTTAGAATCATTGCAATTTTCCATGGTCCGTGCAGGTGTTCCCACAGAAGTATCTTTGAGCCTAGGGAGGAACCGGGCCAAGTTTGACGTCTTTTTTTGGTTGAGGAGTGAGTTTTGAATAAAGTATTTGATTCAGCTATGACCGCTTTGAAGGACATTGTTGCCGATGGTCAATTGTTGGCTGTAGGCGGATTTGGTCTGTGTGGCATTCCGGAGGCTTTGATTGAGGCTGTCAAGGACATTGGGGTCAAAGACCTTACCGTCATTTCAAACAATGCGGGCGTGGATGGCTTTGGTTTGGGCAAACTGCTTGAAACGCATCAAATCAAAAAAATGATCGCTTCCTACGTCGGGGAAAACAAAGAGTTTGAACGTCAGTTTCTAGCTGGAGAGTTGGAATTGGAGTTCACACCCCAAGGCACCTTGGCAGAAAAACTCAGAGCCGGTGGAGCTGGGATCCCCGCATTTTTTACCAAAACAGGTGTTGGCACCTTGGTTGCTGAGGGCAAAGAGACGAGGGACTTTGACGGCGAGACGTATTTGATGGAGCGCTCTTTGGTCCCTGATGTGGCATTGGTCAAAGCTTACAGAGCAGATACTTCAGGAAATTTACAGTTCAGGTTGACCGCAAGAAACTTCAATCCGGCAGCGGCCATGGCTGGGAAAATTTGTGTGGTTGAAGTTGAGCATTTGGTTGAGCTTGGAGAGATGAACCCCGACCAAGTTCATTTGCCTGGTATTTATGTCCATCGGATCGTTGTCAATCAACATCCTGAAAAGCGTATCGAAAAGAGAACTATCACAGATAAGGCTGGAGTTTAATCATGCCGTGGAATCAAGATCAAATGGCAGCGCGAGCTGCAAAAGAGTTGGAAGATGGTTTTTATGTCAATTTAGGCATTGGGATACCCACCTTGGTGGCCAACCATGTGCCAGCAAATATTGAGGTCTGGCTTCAATCTGAGAATGGCATGCTTGGCATTGGCCCTTTCCCTCTGGATGAAGAGGTCGATGCTGACTTGATCAATGCAAGCAAGCAAACGGTGACCACCATCAAAGGCTCCTCCATTTTTGGAAGCCACGACAGTTTTGCCATGATCAGGGGTGGGAAGATCAATCTGTCCATTCTTGGTGCCATGCAAGTGAGTGCCCAAGGGGATTTGGCCAATTGGATGATTCCTGGCAAGTTGGTCAAAGGCATGGGCGGTGCCATGGATTTGGTGGCCGGTGTCAAACGGGTCATTGTTCTCATGGAGCATGTGGCGAAGAAAAAAGACGGCACCGAAGATTTCAAAATCCTCAAATCTTGTACGCTACCGCTCACTGGCGTGGGTGTTGTTGACCGGATCATCACCGATTTAGGTGTGTTTGATGTGACACCTCAAGGGCTTAAAGTGCAAGAGTTGGCGCAAGGCGTGAGCTTTGAATTTGTTCAAAGCAAGACCGGCGTAGAACTCTTGCCATAAGCCCAAGCGGCTTGGTCGAAGTGGGTCAAATCAAATTTCACGCCATGGATTGATGGGCATTGCATGCCTTGTGCATGACTTTATTGATTTTCTCAAAATATCGAGTGCTGAGTTTTGTAGGTGCCATGAATTTAGTTCGGCGGTTGTTGCCTTGGTAGATGGTTTGAACCAGGCCCAACTCTCTCAAATGATCCAATTTACGATGTATGGTTGCCGCAGAAGCAATGTGGTCCATGTGCATGGCCTGAGTGACTGTCAGTGCCTGCCCTGATTGATGGCGCCAAGCGATGGTCTCTAGAATTTTTTTCGATTGAAGGTCTATTTGATGAATGGGCTCCTTTTCAAAGCTGGCCGTTAAGTTCAAAAAGTGTAGAAAGGCGTTATTTGATTTCATTTGTTGATCTCCTTTTGTCATTGAAAGTAATTAATTATAGGTATAAATTATCATATAATCTACAATAAATGAGTATAAAAATATACTTTTTAACGGTTTTTTAAGTTTTTATGCATTTTTGGCTCTTGCGTTCAAAGCTTGGAGCCTATCGAGGCGTCGTTTGAACCACTGAGTTTGGCCGTAGATGTTCAAGTCCTGGGGTTGAAGGGGCCGAAACGCATCAAAGCGCCATGTGTGCTGCAAACCCAAAATATAATCATCCCAACTTAGTGCAACATGTTGTAGCTGCCCAAACATGCACATTCACAGCAAAGCTGTTTTTTTATCCTTTTCAATGGGTCACCCACAATGAGTATTGCTCAACTGTCAGTTGCAGAAATTCGTAAAACGTTTTTAGATTTTTTTGAAGCGCGCGGTCACACCATGGTTGAGTCCAGTGGTTTGGTTCCTGGCAACGATCCCACCTTGATGTTCACGAATTCTGGGATGGTTCAATTCAAGGATGTTTTCTTGGGTGCAGATCGCAGGCCTTATGTGCGCGCTACATCGGTACAGGCTTGCTTGAGGGCAGGGGGTAAACACAACGACTTAGAGAATGTGGGGTACACCGCCAGACACCATACTTTTTTCGAAATGTTGGGCAATTGGAGTTTTGGGGATTACTTTAAATCCGATAGTTTGAAGTGGGCTTGGGACTTGTTGACCAATGTTTACGCCTTACCAAAGGAGCGACTTTGGGTCACGGTGTATTTTGAAGATGACGAGGCTTATGACATATGGACCAAAGAGATTGGTTTACCGCCAGAGCGCGTCATTCGAATTGGAGACAACAAAGGCGGACGTTATCAATCTGATAATTTTTGGATGATGGCTGATACCGGGCCTTGCGGACCTTGTTCTGAGATATTTTACGACCACGGCCCGCAAATCGCTGGCGGTCCTCCTGGAAGTCCTGACGAGGACGGAGATCGCTTCATTGAGATTTGGAACAACGTGTTCATGCAGTTTGACATGCAAGCCGATGGAAGCGTTAAAAAATTACCTGCTCCCTGTGTCGATACGGGCATGGGCTTGGAGCGATTGGCGGCCATTTTGCAGCATGTTCATAGCAACTATGAGATCGATTTGTTTGTCGAGTTGATCAAAGCTGCCGCTCGAGAAACGGGTTGCAGCGACCTGGGTAACAATTCACTCAAAGTCATTGCAGACCACATACGTGCCACTTCCTTTTTGGTCAGTGACGGCGTTGTGCCTAGCAATGAAGGCCGTGGTTATGTCCAGCGCCGCATCGTTCGCCGAGCGATTCGACATGGTTACAAATTGGGAAAAAAGACTCCTTTCTTCCATAAATTGGTGCCCGATTTGGTCCGGGTGATGGGAGAGGCCTACCCTGGCTTAAGAAAAAATGAAGCAAAGATCATCCAAACCTTAAAGCTTGAAGAGGAGAGATTCTTTGAAACTTTAGACATTGGGATGGAGATTTTAGAGGCATCCTTGAGCGATGGTGTGAAAACTTTGCCTGGTGAGGTCGCATTCAAGTTGCACGATACCTATGGATTTCCATTGGATTTGAGTGCCGATGTTTGTCGAGAAAAAGGCATTGAAATTGATGAGATTGGATTTCATCAAGCCATGGATCGTCAAAAGTCTCAAGCTCGCATG
Source organism: uncultured Burkholderiales bacterium (assembly GCA_903842945.1). GTDB lineage: Bacteria > Pseudomonadota > Gammaproteobacteria > Burkholderiales > Burkholderiaceae_C > Limnohabitans. Next base: position 12,915 of record CAIMNS010000171.1, on the reverse strand, counting down.
GCCGGTAAATTCAAAATGGACAAGGCCTTGGACTATCAAGGGCCCTCGACAAATTTTGTGGGCTATCAGGACCTCAAAGTGAGCGCGAAAGTCCTGGCCATGTTTGTGAATTCTCAGCCCGTTGAGCAGATCAGTGAGCATCAAGAAGCAAGCATCGTTTTGGATGTCTCCCCTTTTTATGCTGAGAGTGGTGGGCAAGTGGGAGACCAAGGTTTGTTGAGCAACGCGACGGTTCATTTCCAAGTCTCGGATACACAAAAAATCAAGTCCGATGTCTTTGCACATTTTGGTGTCTTGTCCCAGGGTCAACTGAAAGTCGGTGACACCATCGAGGCTCGCGTCAACCAAGACGCGCGTCTTGCGACAGCCAGGCACCATTCGGCCACACACTTGATGCACCTTGCTCTTAGAGCCGTGCTCGGGGAACATGTTCAACAAAAGGGATCCTTGGTTTCCCCAGAGAGAACCCGTTTTGACTTTGCCCACAACGCGCCTCTGACCGATGTGCAGATCAAATCGATTGAGGATCAAGTCAATCATGCCATTCTCACCAATGACGACACCCAATCACAAGAGATGGATTTAGAGTCCGCCAAGAAGACAGGTGCAATGATGCTTTTTGGAGAAAAGTATTCGGACAGGGTTCGGGTCTTAAGCATTGGAGACAGTCGAGAGCTTTGCGGGGGCACGCACGTGCGTGCTACCGGGGACATCGGACTCTTTAAGGTGCTGTCTGAAAGCGGTGTAGCTGCTGGCGTCAGAAGGATAGAGGCCGTTTGTGGTGGCATGGCTCTGGAGTATGTCGATCATTTACAAAGTGGTATGCGTGAGGCTGCTGGCTTACTGAAGACCTCCGCGGATGACTTGGTGGTCAAGGTCAAACAAACCCTTGAGCATCACAAAGCGTTAGAGAAAGAAATTTCTCATCTTAAAAGTCAATTGGCCGCATCCCAAAGCGATGAGCTTGTGGCCAGTGCAGTGGATCTGAATGGCATCAAAATTCTTGTCAAAGAGATACCTGGACTGGATACCAAGGCTTTAAAAGATACAGCTGATTTATTGAAGGACAAACTCAAAACCTGCATTGTTCTTTTGGCCAGTGTTCAAGAAGGCAAGGTTCAATTGGTCTGTGCCGTGAGCAAAGATTTAATTGCAAAAGCAAAAGCTGGAGATGTGGTCAACTATGTTGCCCAGCAAGTCGGTGGCAAAGGGGGCGGTAAACCCGATATGGCGATGGCCGGCGGGACCCAGCCTGGTGAATTGAACAAAGCACTGGATTCTTTGCTGCCATGGTTAAAGTCCATGCTTTGATCTTTGGCTCAAAATTGCAGAGTTCAGTTGGACTGTAGGCGAAAGACCAGATCCCATACGCCATGTCCAAGTTTCAAGCCTCGGGTTTCAAATTTTGTAACGGGTCGGTACAAAGGCCGCTTGGCGTAGCCATGTTCTAAAACTCCTTGGTTCACCAGACCAGGCATGGCATTGAACACGTCGAGCATGTGTTGTGCATAGTTTTCCCAGTCGGTAGCACAGTGAATGTAACCATTTGGCTTTAAGCGACTCATGAGCAGCTCTAAGAATTGAGTTTGTAACAATCGCCTTTTATGATGCCTGGTTTTGTGCCAGGGGTCAGGAAAGAAGATATGCACCCCATCCAATGAAAGTTCGGGGATCATTTTCTCGAGAACCTCCACGGCATCATGAGAGACAATGCGCAGGTTTTGCAAATTGAAGGTTTGGATTTTCATCAGCAGAGCCCCTACGCCAGGTTGATGGACTTCACAGCCCACAAAATTGTGATCGGGCATGGATTGAGCAATTTTTGCGGTGGCGTCACCCATGCCAAAACCAATTTCGAAAATCAAGGGCTGATGGGCACGATCTTCACCGAACCATGAATTTGGAGCAGTGTCACTCTCGCTATAGGGGATGACGAATTGGGGCCCCAGCGTTTGAATGGCGTTCAATTGTCCTAGCGTGGTTCGACCAGCTCGCATCACAAAAGATTTGATTTTTTTGAGATGCTTGACTTCAGGGTCACCGTTTTCCTGAGAAAGATCTTGTTGTTTCATTGGACGGCTCAGGCGTTGGATAGGTTAAGAGGAAATTTCAAGGACCATTGACGGGTCCAATCTAGCAAGTGTTCACTCAAAGAGGAGTTGGGCTTGATCGTAAGGTGGAGTCCCAGAAATATTGCTGCAGATCGCATCGTTGTCAAGGTGCTTTGTGGTGACGCCAAATCAATCGCGGGCGCAAAGTTTTGTTTGGAGAGTTTTTCGCCTTGTTTGTTTTTCACCAAGGGTACATGCAAGTAAATGGGTGGGGTGTGGTTGAACAGTTGGTAGAGGTAATTTTGTCTCGGGGTATTATCCAACAAGTCTTCGCCTCTAACGACATGTGTCACAGATTGTTCGATGTCATCCGCTACCACGCAGAGTTGGTAGCTGTAAGGTCCATCAGAGCGTTTGACGACGAAGTCACCCACCTGGGTGAAAATATTTTGAATCTGCTCACCCATTCGCCTGTCGTGCCATTGAAGGGGCTGATTCATGGTTTTGATACGAAGAGAAAACGGTTTTTCTACCTTATCGTTGTCTGTGATACCAAGCTCTTTTTCTGAAGATGGAACATGTAATAAATTCTCTCGACAAGTTCCGGGATAGATCAAAGACTGGGTACGGGTCTGATCGTTGGCCTGATTAAGAGCGCGCCATATATTTGCTCTGGAGCACAGGCAACGATAGAGCACATGCTGCTGCTCGAGTTTTTTGATGTAGGTCTCATAGACCCTTTGTCTTTGCGATTGGTACACGATCTCTGCGTCGTGACGTAAGCCGCACTTTGATAATTGTTCAATGATCAATTGACTGTAACGATGTTGGCAACGCTCTTTGTCAATGTCCTCTATGCGAATCAGCCATTGACCCTGGTTTGCTTTTGCATCTAGCCAGCTGGCCAAGGCCGCGACCAAAGAGCCCATGTGCAAAGGGCCAGTCGGTGAAGGAGCAAATCTGCCTATGTAACGCACGTGTCAACAAAGATCAACTGCAAAGTTGTAGCTTTGCCTTGTGTAAGCGTGTGCTGAGCTTGAGCCTAGATGGCCAATGCCAGTGACAGGCCGCTGACAAAGGCATCCTCAACACGGTGCCCTATGTGCCAATCTCCGCAAGTTCCGACGCCTAATTGTGCATCCCATAAAAAGGATTGTCCCAAAGGTTTTATCGTTTTGGCGTAGAGCCAGCGGTGCAATTCACTGCGTCCTGGTTCAGCATAGATGCCAGTTAATTCAGAAAACCCCTTTGACAATTTTGCCGTGACACGACTTGGATCATCGTGCAAATGTTCACTCGACCACGCAGTGTTGGCTTGGATGGTCCAGCGCTCAATGGAACCTCTTGCGGGTTTGGAAGATTCCCTGCTGAGCCAAGCAATTCGGTGATGGGTGCTTTTGGCAGCATTCCATTGGGGGCCCAAGTGCGCAAGTCCTGGTTGACTTGCCTGAGGGAATGCAATCATCAAGGTCCAACAAGGGCCCATCTCTACTTGTTTCAACGTTTTGAGGAATCCAGTTTCTTGAATTTTTGGAGTTGATTGCATCATGAGTTCAACGATTTGAGGTGCAGGGATCGCCATGATCACGTGGTCAAAGCCAGCGTGATTCTTCAACTTGTTATTTTTAGAAGAAGTCTTCAGTAGCCATTTTTTTGAATCTTTCGGGTCAACTTGGATGGTGTTGACTTGTTCGCCCATCAGCAAGTGTTTGGCCGGTATGGGTTTGCTCCAATGTTCTAGCAGTGCATTCATCCCTGGTTTGGCAACAAAGTGGGGTTCCCGAGGAGGGCGAGCGGCCTCAAGGACACTGCCGTGGGCGTCTAGAACACGAACAGAGGTGACGCTCCATGGTTTGATCAATTCCTTCGTTCCATGCACGGTGTTGATCGCTAATTCAAACCTTGGGTCTCTGACCGTAAAGTATTGGGCCCCATGATCAAAGTTGCCAAGCAGGGTTGAGCGGGTTGCCATTCGACCACCAGCCGATAAACTTTTCTCAAAAAGGGTGACTTTGTGTCCCGCTTTGAGCAAAGTTCTCGCAGCAGTAATGCCAGCCATACCTGCTCCAATGATTGCGATGTTTTTCATTTTTAGCGAACCTTTATGTTGGAGGGTTGGATCGAGTGATTGGGATGCATGAGCAAGGAATGTCTGGTTTTTTCGTTTTTCAACTGATCAAGCCACCATCCTAGAGCGCGCCCACATTGAAGTTGCTGATTGGTCGAATCCTCTTTTCGCCAAGCATAGTCAACCTTTGATGGTCTTCTTGATCTTTGGAGTTCACAGGTCACGAATTCTCCCCTTTGGATGTATGGAGCAACAAGGGGCTCGGGTAAAAACCCAACACCCAAGCCCAACAGCTGAGCTTGTAGCTTAGCCTCCATTGAGGGAACAGTAAATACCTCCTGACCCTCAAGTAAGCCAATTGTCATGCCTTGTCCCATTTGAGTTGAATCTGCGACAGCCACCGCACGGTATTTTTGGATTTGAGCATCGGTCAATGGATTTTTAAGGCGCGCCAATGGATGTTTAGGGTGAACACAAAATAGAAATCTGACCTCTCCAAGTGATTCGTGCTCAATTCCCGCCACATTGCCTAGGTCCCATGAGATGCCCAAAGCCAAGTCGGCATGGCCTTGAGTGAGGGCCTGCAGCGTTCCAGTCAAAGTTTCATCGATGAGCCTGAGTTTGGTGGGGGGAGACAATGCAAAAAAGGACTGGCAGAGCTCCATCACCGTTGTTCTGTCGATCAAAGAATCCAAGGCAATGCTGAATTCGTTTTCCCAACCCGTGGCGATTCTTTTGACCCTGTTGGCGATGGCATCAACTTCTATCAAAACCCTCGCACCCTCATTCAAGAGGTATTGTCCTGCCGTGGTGAGTTTGGCTTGTCTAGATTTGCGGTCGAATAAGAGCACATCCAGGGCCTCTTCAATTTGTCTGACTCGGTAGCTCAGAGAACTTGGGACCAAATTCAGCGCTCTTGCAGCACCAGCAAAGCTCCCCTTTTGCGCAATCACTTTGAGCATGAACAAGGAGTCTGGTGTCAAAACATTTCGAGCATTGCTGTTCATAAAGGTCTCTATCGTTCAAAAAAATTGAATGATGCCATCAAATTTACTCGGTGTCACCTTCTTTGAATACCTGTACAGTCACAAAATCAACTCATTAAATTGAAACGGGAGACTCAAAATGCTCAAAATCAGAAAATCATCGGAAAGAGGTTTTGCCGATCACGGTTGGTTGAAGTCCTTTCACAGCTTCTCCTTTGCCGACTATCACGATGCCCATCACATGAACTGGGGCAATTTGCGTGTGATCAACGAAGATCGCATTGAACCAGGCAAAGGTTTTGGTACCCATGGCCACCGAGATATGGAGATCATCAGTTACGTTTTGACTGGTGAGTTGGCCCACAAAGACAACATGGGTAATGTGGTGTCCATTCCACCTGGTGATATTCAAAGAATGAGCGCGGGTTCTGGTGTGATGCACAGTGAGTTCAATCACGCGCCTTCAGAGACCACGCATTTTTTTCAAATTTGGATTCAACCCAACGAGTTCAGCATTGAGCCCAGTTACGAGCAAAAAACCGTTCCACTTGCCTCAAAGCAAGGGAGGTTGGCTTTGTTGGCCTCCAACCGACCTAACGAGCACGCTGTCAAAATACATGCAGACGCGTCCTTGTACGCAGGGCTTTTTGACGCCGGCGAACGCTTCAACATGGATTTGAATCAGAGTCGTCTTTGCTATGTGCATTTGGTCAAGGGACAACTGAGCGTGAACGAGCAGATCTTGTTGACAGGCGATGCTTTGTTGATTGAAAAAGAGTCTGCTTTGGTTTTAGAAAAGGGTGTTGGCGCTGAAGTTTTGGTGTTTGATTTGAGTGCTTAGCGGTGAATGTAGAGACCCATGGAAGAAGATTTTTATTTTTATATCAGGAGTTTAAATGTCTAAGACAGTCGTTGTGTATCATTCTGGCTATGGCCATACGGAGCGTTTGGCTCAATTTGTTGCTGAAGGTGCGAACGCAAAGTTGGTCGTGATCGATGCCGATGGCAACGTCAGTGAGGCCGATTGGGCTTTGCTTGATGACGCCGATGCAATTGTTTTTGGTTCTCCGACTTACATGGGGATGGTCTCTTGGCAATTCAAAAAATTTGCAGATGCTACATCCAGCAAATGGTTCTCTCGGGCCTGGGTCGATAAAGTTGCCGGAGGATTCACAATTTCTGCCAATTTAAGTGGGGATAAGTTCTCTACCCTCCAGTATTTCATCACCTTGGCCATGCAAAATGGCATGCTGTGGGTAGGCCAATCTTCTTTGAACGACGGTCTTGTCAATCGCTTGGGTTCACACTCTGGCGTGATGGCCCAAGTCGGTGCAACAGAAAGTGCGTCTGAAATTCCTCAGTCGGATTTGGATACAGCCAAAGCCTACGGTAAAAGAGTTGCCGACATTGCTCAAAAATTCAAAGCTTAAGTCAGCTTAGAGGGTGAACATTTAAAAGTTTCGCCCTCTTCAGTGTCTTGTTTTTTGATTCCTGCTTTACGGCAGTTGTCAAAAAAGCAGGGGCCTAATTGTTGGCTGGTTTGAGGTTCGCCGTTACGGCACGTCTGTCGTCAAAGACAAAGCAGTTGCCCTCGTAATGATCGGATCCGACTTCTTCAAAATACTTGAGAATGCCGCCTTCAAGTTGGTAAACATGCTCAAGACCCAACTCCCGCAAATAAATAGCTGCCTTTTCACAGCGTATGCCACCCGTGCAATAGCTCACAACAGTTTTGTTTTGAAGTGAGGCTATGTTTTGTTTGGCTTTTTCAGGGAATTCTCCGAAGTGTCCAATGTTGTATTCAATGGCGTCTTTGAATCGACCGTCTAGAACTTCATAGTCGTTTCTTGTGTCTAAGGTGACGACCTCTCGACCCTCATCGTCCTTGCCCGCTTGGAGCCAAGCTTGAAGTTGACGGGCTGAAACACTGGGAGCTCTCGCGTTTTCAGGTTTGATCGTTGGGTGATTCATGCGAATGATTTCACGTTTGATTTTGACCAACATCTTTTTAAAAGGCTGAGCTTCAGACCAACTTTCTTTGGGTCGGACGTCACTCAATTTGGGATCGGTTCTTAAGTAATTTACAAAAGAGTTGATGTCTTTGGCGCTACCCGCTAGAAAGAAATTAATACCTTCTAGCGATAAAAGAATGGTTCCCTTGAGTGAAAGTTCTTTTGCTTTCTCCAAGTAGTTGGTTTGACGTGCAGTCAAATCATCCAAGGTGATGAACTTATAGCAAGAGATGTTCAGTACATTGTTCACAGAAAATATGATTTGTATTTCAATTAAAACCGATTGAAATCTTGCCTAATGAATCAATACAAGGCTTGCGTTGAGTGTGGCCGCTATTTATTCAGGCTAAATTTTGAATAAGTCAGAGAAAACCTCAATTTTCTCATTATTCACCCCATAGGTTGGCATCACCAAAAAAATATTTTTTTGAAACTTGAGGGTTTCTGAAATAAAGCCCGCTTTTGCCTACAATCCATCCATGTTTGTTCACCTAAGACTTCATTCAGAATTCTCCATCATTGACGGAACCAATCGCATTGAGACGGTTGTAGAGCTTGCGCAAAAAGATCAACAACCCGCATTGGCTGTCACGGATTTGGGTAATTTGTTTGGCGCAATTAAGTTTTACAAAGAAGCCAGGGCCAAGGGCGTCAAACCCATCATCGGAACAGAAGTGATCTTGGAGTCTGCTAGCTCAGACTCATTACAAAATACATCCAAAGTCGTTTTACTGGTACAAAACAATCAAGGGTATTTGAATCTTTGTGAATTGATCACGCGGGCCTGGACACAAAACGTTCACAAAGACTTGGCTCTTGTCAAATGGACTTGGCTCAGTGAGTTGTCTGAAGGACTCATTCTTTTGTCGGGTACGCAAGCTGGGCCCTTGGGTCAGGCACTGCTTCAGCAAGACTTAACCAAGGCCAGTGAGCTTGCTTTGAAATTGGCTGGCCTGTTTCCTCACCGCTTTTACATTGAACTGCAAAGGGCTGGTCGAACAGATGATGAGTTGTATGTGAGTTCAGCTGTTGAATTGGCTCAGCGGTTGAAGTTACCTGTTGTGGCGACCCACCCGGTTCAATTTACCCAAGAGGATGACTACGAAGCTCATGAGGCGCGTGTTTGTATCGCCGAGGGTGAAATTTTGGCCAACCCAAGACGTGTCAGAAAGTTCACAAGGCAGCAGTATTTTTTAACCCAACAAGAGATGGTGGCCAAGTTCCATGATGTTCCCAGTGCCATTGCCAATACTGTAGAGATTGCAAAGCGGTGCAACTTGACCCTTGTCTTGGGCAAGCCCCAGCTGCCTGACTACCCAACACCTCTTGTCAATGGCGCAAGAATGCCCATTGAAGACTATTTCCGCCAAGCCTCGAACGAGGGGCTTGAGCAGCGCTTAGCTCTTTTATTTCCCGATCCTGTTCAATTGCAGCTGAATCAAAAAGAGTATGTGGATAGACTTGATTTTGAAATCAACACCATTTTGAAGATGGGTTTTCCCGGATACTTTTTGATTGTGAGTGATTTTATCCAATGGGCCAAAGCCAATGGCTGTCCAGTTGGACCAGGTCGTGGTTCAGGGGCTGGCTCACTGGTGGCCTATTCATTAAAAATCACAGACTTGGATCCACTTCAATACAAGTTGCTTTTCGAGCGCTTCTTGAATCCTGAGCGTGTGTCAATGCCTGACTTTGATATCGATTTTTGCCAGACCAATCGCGATCGGGTGATTGAATATGTCAAGCAAAAGTACGGGGTCAACGCTGTCAGCCAAATTGTGACCTTTGGAACCCTTGGTGCAAGGGCTGCCATACGCGACGTAGGACGTGTCATGGACATGAGTTATGGCTTTTGTGATGGCATCTCAAATTCAATACCCAATAAGCCAGGGCAGCACATCACGATTGCTCAAGCCTTGGAGCAAGTGCCCTCATTGGCTGAGCGGTTTGAGAGAGAAGAGGATGTCAAAACATTGTTGACCATGGCTCAGCGCTTAGAGGGTTTGTCACGCAATGTGGGCATGCATGCGGGCGGTGTTTTGATTGCACCAGGGAGATTGACCGACTTTTGCCCCCTTTACCAGCAGCCTGGAAGTCTAGCTGCTGTCAGTCAATTTGATAAAGATGATGTTGAGGCGGCTGGGCTGGTCAAGTTTGACTTTTTGGGGTTGGCGACACTCACGATTTTGAACATCGCCAGAGACTTGGTTGTTAAAAGGCACCCCACAGAGTGTGATTTTTCATACGAAATGATTGCTCTTGATGACAAAGAGACCTATCGTTTGTTTCAAGAAGGAAAGACTGAGGCGGTTTTTCAGTTTGAAAGCCGAGGCATGCAAGGCATGTTGCGAGATGCAAAGCCAACTCGGCTCGAGGACTTGATTGCGTTGAATGCACTTTACCGTCCGGGCCCCATGGACTTGATACCTAGTTTTGTCGCTAGAAAGCACGGAAGAGAGGAAGTGGCTTACCCGCACCCCTTGGCCGAGGCCGTCTTATCGGAAACCTATGGCATCATGGTGTATCAAGAGCAGGTCATGCAAGTCGCTCAACTCCTGGGTGGATACTCTTTGGGTGGCGCGGATTTGCTGCGCCGAGCAATGGGCAAAAAGAAGCCCGAAGAAATGGCCGAGCACAGGGTTATTTTTAGAGAGGGCGCATCTAAAAAAGGAATTCCAGAGGTCAAGGCCGATGAGGTGTTTGATTTGATGGAAAGGTTTGCTGGGTATGGTTTTAACAAGTCTCATGCCGCCGCCTACTCATTGCTTGCCTACCACACCGCTTGGTTGAAGGTCCATTTCACAGCAGAATTTTTTTGCGCCAACATGACCGTTGAGATGGACAACACAGATAAACTCAAAGTGCTCTTTGAAGATGCAAAAAAATTAGGCATTTCTTTTGAAGCTCCAGATGTCAATCGTGGTGAGTATGTGTTCTTGCCCATCACGGACAAGCAAATCAGATATGGCTTAGGTGCAATCAAAGGGACCGGACAACAAGCGATTGAAGCCATTGTGTTGGCCAGACAAGAGGGTGGGCCCTTTAAGAGTCTATTTGATTTTTGTGTTCGGGTGGACAGGGCTAAATTCAACAAAAGAACGCTTGATGCTTTGATCAAGGCTGGCGCTTTTGATTCAATGGACCAAAATCGCGCTGCACTTTCTGCTTCTATAGATTTGGCCTTTCAGTTCGCTGCCTCACAGCAAGCCAATGTGCATCAAGCCGGACTTTTTGATGCCCCCGATGAGCATGGATCCAGCTCTAAAGAGCCAGGTTTGGTGCATCAAATCCCTTGGGAGGTCAGAGAGCGATTGATGATGGAGAAAGCCGCTCTTGGTTTTTATTTATCTGGGCATTTATTTGATGCAGTCGAGGGTGAGGTCCGACAATTTGTCAAACGTAAAATTGAAGACTTGATGGATTCGCGTGAGCCGCAGGTGCTTTGCGGGGTGATCATGGACTTTAAAACCATCAATGCTCAAAATGGACGTATTGGGTTGTTCAAGTTGGATGATAAATCTGGCTTTATCGAGGCCAAAGTAGATGAAGGTTTGTTGAACAGTGCTAGGAACTTGTTGCGCGACGATGAAGTTGTGGTGGTACTAGGTAAAGTTCAGCCCGATCGATTCTCTGGCGGCTTGAGGCTGAATGTGACCCAACTGTGGGACTTGCCATCTGCTAGGTGTCGATTTGGTAAATATTTAAAGTTAACGGTGAATGGAACAAGGCCAGAAATTGCAAGGATCTTAAAAGACCATCCAGCCCAAGTTGAGCAGACAGAGCAAGGCGAGTTGCTTCGAGGTTTACCCATTCGATTGTGTCTTTTGCGTGAAAAGGTCAGTGCGGAGGTTCAATTGGGTTCAAAAGCAAAGTTTTTCCCATCTGACGCGGCTTTGGCCAGCTGGATGGTTCAGGCCCATGAAGGCCAAATCCAGATCGTTTACGATTAAACTTCAGAACCATGTTCTTTACCATCCCAACCCTTCTCACGTTGACAAGAATCCTTGCCATTCCATTGATCGTGGCGATCTTTTATTTGCCCATGGAGATGGAGCATAAAAATTTGATTGCAACAAGCATGTTTGTTGTTTTCGCTTTGACCGATTGGCTCGATGGTTTTTTGGCTCGCAAGATGAACCAAACATCTGCCTTTGGTGCATTTTTAGATCCTGTGGCAGACAAGTTTTTAGTCTGCGCTTGTCTTTTGATTCTTTTGCATCTGGGGCGTACAGATGTGTTTGTTGCTTTAATCATCATTGGTCGGGAAATCGCAATTTCAGCCCTGAGGGAATGGATGGCGCAATTGGGTGCGACGAGAAGTGTAGCGGTTCACCTCTTGGGTAAGCTCAAGACCACGTCCCAAATGGTGGCGATCCCGTTTCTTTTGTACGATGGTCTTTTATTTGACTTTTTAGATACCCGTAAAATAGGCGTGTTCCTCATTTGGATCTCAGCTGTTTTAACGGTTTGGTCCATGGTGTACTATTTGCAAAAAGCTTTGCCCGTTATTCGCCAGCACGTTAAGTGAATTCTCGGAAAGCACTTTTTTGACTGACCCAAAATTCAAACTCTCAAACCAATGGATCATGGCCATGCCGGCCGTTTTCGTGCTTATTTGGAGTACCGGTTTCATCGTGGCAAAGTTGGGCATGCCCAACTCTCCACCCTTCACTTTCTTATTTTTTAGGTATATTTTTTCCATCGCGCTTTTTGTTCCTTGGATTTTGATCGCTAAGGTATCTTGGCCAAAAAACCGAAAACAAGCCTTTCATATTGCGGTGACTGGTATGTTGATGCATGCGGGTTATCTGGGCGGTGTTTGGGCTGCGGTGAAAGCTGGTTTGGGCTCAGGGCTTTCTGCGCTGATTGTTGGGCTTCAACCCGTTTTGACAGCGATCTGGTTGTCTGCTCGTGGAGGTGAAATTAAATCAAAACAGTGGTTGGGCTTGATCATTGGTTTTGTGGGCTTGACCTTGGTTTTATGGAACAAGCTGGCGGTGAGCAGTGAAATCAATTCACAAACCATGCCTTTTATTGTCTTTGCATTGTTTTCTATCACCACTGGGACGCTTTACCAAAAGTCCTTTGTTCAGCCATGTGATGTAAGAACTGCAAATTCAATTCAGTTGATGGCCGCTGCTTTGGTGACCTTGCCCTTGATGCTGATAGAGTCAGAGTCTTTTATAATCAATTCCCAATCGGTCATTGCAATGTCTTGGTCAGTTGTCGGGTTGACTTTGGGCGGCAGCTCCTTGTTGTATGTGTTGATTCAGCGTGGTGCGGCTCAGTCCGTCACAAGTTTGATGTATTTGGTGCCGCCAACGACAGCCATGATGGCGTGGCTTTTGTTTGATGAAGTCATTACTTGGACCACTATCATTGGCGTTGTCACAACAGCTTGGGGTGTTCACCTGGCCCTTGGGGCTGATGCACCTGTCATTAAGGAACAAAAAAATGAGTAAAAAAAGAATTGCTGTCATTGCTGGTGACGGTATTGGCAAAGAAGTGATGCCAGAGGGTATACGTGTCGTTCAAGCGGCAGCAGATCGATTTGATATTGACTTGGAATTTGATCATTTCGATTTTTCAAATTGTGAGTACTACGAGCGGCATGGAAAAATGTTGCCAGACAATTGGAAAGACCAAATTGGTGGGCATGATGCAATTTTTTTTGGAGCAGTGGGTTGGCCAGAAAAAGTACCCGATCACATTTCTTTGTGGAATTCGCTCTTGTTGTTTCGTCGTGAGTTTGATCAGTACATCAACTTAAGGCCTGCTCGGCTCATGCCAGGCATCAT
>CAIMNS010000170.1 GCA_903842945.1 uncultured Burkholderiales bacterium | reverse complement strand
TGTGTGCCGACACGACGGTCAGCTTGTCGGGTCGTGTTTTAGGTAAACCCAAGGACGCTCAAGAGGCCCAAGAGATGATTCGCGCCTTGTCAGGCCAGACCCACCGCGTCTACACCAGTGTGATGATCGGCACGCAAGACCGACACCTTCAGTGCTTGAGCCGCTCTTGGGTCAGCATGGTGTCTTGGAGCCCGGCACAAATTCGCGCCTATGTCGCCTCTAACGAGTGGGCGGGCAAGGCGGGTGCCTATGCCATTCAAGGCAAAGCGAGCAGCATGATTTCATCCATCAAGGGGAGTTACTCGGGTATCATGGGTCTTCCCGTTTTTGAAGTCTCGCAGATGCTCAGAAGCTTTGGCTTAGAGGTTTTGCAACCCCCCCAACTGGACTGATGCCATCCCTCCAAGAAGCCATGCAGCAAGATATATTGATCAATTGGACCCCGCATGAAACCAGGGTCGCCGTCGTTGAAGGTGGTGCCCTCCAGGAGGTGCATATCGAGCGTGCCTTGGAGCGGGGCTTGGTGGGCAATGTGTACCTCGGTCGGGTGGCTCGGGTGCTGCCTGGCATGCAATCGGCCTTCATTGACATTGGCTTGGAGCGTGCAGCATTTTTGCACGTGGCCGATTTGCTCTCGACCTTGAACGCGAGACATGCAGAGGTGGACAGCCCCACGAATGCGCTTGTGCTCCCGATCGAAAAACAGGTGTTTGAAGGTCAAACCCTTTTGGTGCAGGTCATCAAAGATCCGATTGGCACCAAGGGCGCGCGCTTGTCGACCCAGATCAGCATTGCGGGGCGCTTTTTGGTGTACCTGCCTCAAGACCAGCACATCGGGGTTTCGCAAAAAATACCTCAAGAGACCCGAGAGGCCCTTAAAAAACGCCTGACCGACTTGGCTGTGGCGGCCTTTGCACCCCAGCCCACGGGTGGATTTATCTTGCGCACCAATGCAGAAGATGCGAGTGACCAAGAGCTGTCGGATGATTTGGTGTATCTGCGAAAAACATGGGTACGCATACATGAACAAAGCACCAAGTTGCCCCCGATGTCCAAGCTTCACCAAGACTTGAGTTTGTTGCAACGTGTTTTGCGCGACATGGTCAGTGACATCACACAAAGCATTCGAATCGACTCCAAAGAACAGTTCAATGCATTGCGAAGCTTTGGTGAGGCCTTCATGCCAGCTTCGGTGAGTCGTTTGCAGCATTACACGGGAGAGCGCCCCATCTTTGATCTCTTTGGCATTGAGGACGATTTGGGCAAAGCCCTGGGGCGCAGGGTGGACTTGAAGTCGGGGGGCTATTTGATGATTGATCAAACCGAGGCCTTGACGACTGTGGACGTGAACACGGGCGGGTTTGTCGGGGCCAAGAACTTTGAGGACACCATCTTCAAGACCAATTTGGAAGCCGCGGGCGCCATCGCAAGGCAGCTGCGCCTTCGAAATTTAGGGGGCATCGTCATTGCCGATTTCATTGACATGAGCAGTCTTGAGCACCAGCAAGCCATTTTGCAAGAATTTGCCAAGCATTTGCAAAGGGACCGTGTGAAGACCATGGTCAGTGGGTTTTCTTCGCTGGGCTTGGTCGAGATGACCCGCAAGAGAACGCGAGACTCTTTGGCGCATTTGTTGTGTGAGCCTTGCGAAGCCTGTCAGGGCAAGGGTTTTGTCAAAACGGCCAGAACGCTGGCTTACTCTATTTTGAGAGAGATTTTGCGTGAGGCGCGTCAATTCAATCCCAAAGAATTTCGAGTGTTGGCCCCTCAAGGGGTGATTGACATGCTGCTCGATGAAGAGCGTGAGCATGTGGCGTCCTTGAGCGAGTTCATCGGTAAACCGATCTCTCTTCAAGTCGATCCCGCACTCGGGCAAGAGCAGTTTGATATCATTTTGGTTTGAACGTGATCCTTTAAAAGTCAATTCCTTTTTTTTGCTCAGCAACGATGGCCCTCAACCGATTCATCCCCATTTTGACCTACCATCAAATTGCGCCTGAGCCCGCCAAGGATTCAACGTTCAGGAGCCTGTGTGTGAGTCCTGAGCGTTTTTCGGGACAAATGGCCTGGCTCAAACGTTGTGGCTTTCAAGGCTTGTCGATGCGAGAGCTCATGCCCTACATCCGAGGCGAACAACGAGGCAAGGTGGTGGGCATCACCTTTGACGATGGCTATCAAAACAACTTGACCCATGCGCTACCCGTGTTGAGTCACCTGGGGTTCAGTTCCACCGTCTACGCCGTCTCCGCCATGCCAGGTGGCATGAACACCTGGGATGCGCATTTGGGCGTTGCACCAGCCCAGCTCATGAGCCAAGAGGAGTTGCGCTCATGGCACCGAAGTGGCCAAGAGATCGGCTCGCACACCGAGCATCATGTGCACCTGAGCGAATGCTCACTGGCTCAGGCGCAAGAGGAAATTGTCCAAAGCAAGCATGCCCTCGAAGCCCTCATCCAAGCCCCGGTCCAGCATTTTTGCTACCCCTATGGTGAGCACAACGAGCAACTTGCGCAACTGGTTCAAGCAGCAGGCTATGAGTCAGCTACAACAACGCATCGCTCTCGCGTCAAGGTGGGCTCTCAGAAAGATTTTTATGCCTTGCCGCGTGTTCCTATCGTCAAAAGCACAATGTGGCCACAATTTTTGCTCAAAACCATGACCGCTTATGAAGATCGGCGCGATCCATGACATCTGCTGATGACCGCTCCATCCCAGCTGCACCAGCACACGTAGCGCAAGAGGGGATGCGAAGTGCCCCCGAGCAACGCTTAAAAATCGCTGTCTTGACCCGACACTTTACGCCCACGGCGGGAGGTGCTGAGCGCTACGCCATGGCCTTGGTGCAAGCCTTGTGTGAACGCCATGAGGTGCATGTCTTTGCGCAGCGCATTGAACACGCCCCCCAGGGGGCGCATTACCATGCGGTGTCTGAGCCCCTCAAGCGCTCCAGGTGGATGAACCAGTGGTGGTATGCCTACACAACGTGGCAGCTGACAAGGCAAGGTTTTGATGTGGTGCATTCTCATGAAAACACCTGGCACGCTCAGGTGCAAAGTGTGCACGTGACGCCTGCTTGGATCACCTACTTCAAGGGCTCGCAGAGCTCCAAGGGCTTGCTCGCACGGCTCCAAAGGGCCCTCAGGTACGCGGGTCTTTTGATCAGCCCGCGCATGATGACGTATTTGTGGTTGGAACACCGACGGCTGCATCCTCAATTTGGCAAGCACGTGGTGAGCGTGTCCAAGCGCTTGGAGTTGCAACTCTTGGAGCGTTTTTCACTGGATGCGCAGCTCCTGAGCACCGTGAGTCCCGGGGTCGAGGAGGCCTCCTCATGGCTCAGTGCGAACGGTTTGAGCGACATGGATGCGCGAGCGATCAAGCGCCATGCGCGGGAGCGCTTGGGCCTGGATGGGCAAAAAACTTGGCTCTTGTGGGTCGGCAACGATGCACGTAAAAAGGGATTGAAGACCCTGCTTGAGGCCTTGGCGCACTTGCCCGAGCAGGTGCATTTGATGGTCGTTGGACAAGCGCGGCATGCTGATCGCATCCTGAGGCCCTACCAACATGAGCCGCTCTTAAAAAGCGTGGGTCAAAGGGTGCAACTCTTGGGGTCCTTGGCGGATGTGTCCTTGGCCTATTTGGCCTGCGATGTGTTGACCCATCCCACGTTGGAGGACACCTTTGGCATGGTGGTCTTGGAGGCCATGTCGTTTGGGCGGCCCGTTTGTGTGAGTGCCCCCGAGTATTGTGGCCTTGCAGCCGACTTGACACACCAAGAACAGGCCTTCATCGTGCAAGACCCAAGAGACGCGCAGATGTGGGTCCAAGGCATTGAGTGGATTTTAGACCCCAGGCACACAGATCGGCTTGCACAATCGGGCCTTGAGTGGTCCAAGACACAGACTTGGCAAGCCAAGGCGAGAGACATGGAGCGGGTGTATTTGAAGGCTTGTCAAGGCCAGGGTCAAGCTCTCGCTTTGTCATCACAGTCCCCTTGGCGAGATGCTGGGTCTTGAACATGTCAAAGACCTACAACACCCTCCATGCCCCTGACTTGCTTGAAGGCACGCAAGCTGTGGGTGCTTTGCAAAAGAACCCCCAGAGAATTTTGATGATCAAATCGCACAGCATGGGGGTGGGGGACGTGCTCAGGAGCTCTGCGGCGTGGAGAGCTTTGAAGGATCGCTTTGGGCCAGTGGAGTTGCACCTTTTGTTTTTGAGCAAGCACCCGGGTTACGCCACCGAGTCCTTGATCAAAGAGCACCACTTGTTGAGCAGTGCACATTTTCTAACGCTCAGACCCACATCCCCAGATGAGCAGCAGGTGCAAATCACTTCGATGCATGCCCTTGTGGCGCAGAGTCTTCAAATTTGTGTAGACCTAGAAATTGACTTGATCATAGATTTTGAGATGCATGGCCTCAGAGGGGCTTGGCTGACTTGGCGGCTGCAAAGAGAGCTCTCGCGCAAGCACCAATCGGTGCAAACGCTTGGGGTGGCGCAGTTTTGGATCAAAAGATTTTTTTACGATCTTTGCTCGAAGAGTCTGAAGGCCTTTGCCCTAGACCAAGGCCTGGCTTTGCCCATGGACTACAGCAACCGAGACTTTGTCGTGCTGTCAGCTTTGGGCATCCAAAGGGAGGGGCGGTCGATTGAATTGCAGTCCAGCCCGCAGGCCCAGCAAAGCGTTCAACGGATGTTGGATGAGTTTCACAAGCGACGCTGTCGCACTGCCCAAGGAGAAGGCAGATTTCTCTTGGCCTTGAACATCGGTTGTGGCACCCCAGACGCTTTGTACAAGCGCCCTCAGATGGCCGATTTGGTGAGCGCCATGTTGGCACTTTTCTGCGTGAGACCGTTCGATCTGCTGTTGACGGGGGCGGCTTTTGAGCAAGAGGTCAACCAAGCCTTCATCCAGGCCTTCAACCAGGCCTTCAATCAGGCCTTCAACCAGGCCTTTGAATCGGCCCGCCAAAGCAGCGGTTCATCAAAACAAGGACCAGAGCCGACGTTCAATTGCTTGGACTGTGCGGGCCAGACCTCATTGCCTGAACTCAGTGCTTTGGTCGGCGAATGCGATTTGATGGTGAGCACCGATTCGGGCCCCTATCACATGGCGGTTGCGCTCAAGGTGCCCACCTTGGCTTGGTTCATCAAAGAGGAGGTGGCGTCCTACCACCAGGTCGCTTGGTGCAAGCACGTCGTCCATCCCAGTGCGGAAGAATTTGTCGTGCTGGCGCTTTCTTTGCTGGAGCCTCTTGCATAAAGCTTCGAGCTTCAAGTGTTGTCAAAGACCTGACCGAGTTTGAAGTAACTCGCGTAGATCCCAGCTTGGGCGAGAAGTGTCTGATGTGTGCCAGTTTCCACAATGCGGCCTTTTTCAAGGACCACGATGCGGTGAGCATGCTCAATGGTCGAGAGCCTGTGGGCGATGACCAAGGTGGTTCTGCCCACGGTCAATCGAGTCAATGCGTCTTGCACCAACCTCTCGGACTCATTGTCCAGGGCCGATGTGGCCTCGTCCAGCAACAAAATGGGGGCGTCCTTGTACAAAGCCCGTGCAATGGCCAGTCGTTGTCTTTGTCCGCCAGACAGCTGAGAGGCGTTGTGACCGACCAAAGAGTGGGCCCCTTTGGGCAAGGTTTTTAAATAGTCGCCTAAATTGGCGGCCTCTAAGCATTCAAGGGCCTTGCTTGGGTGGGCCTCTTGTCCGAGCATCACATTGCTCAGGAGGGTGTCGTTCAAGACGACCACATTTTGGCTGACCAAAGCAATGCGCTGTCTCAAGCTGTGCAGTTGCCAATCTCGCACATCGACGCCATCCAAGAGAATTTGGCCAGCGGTGGGATCGATCAATCGCGGAATCAAGTTGGCCAGCGTCGTCTTGCCTGAGCCTGAGGCACCGACCAGGGCCAAGATTTCACCGGCTTGGAGCTTCAAGTTCAAATGCTCAATGGCGGGCTCCAAGTCGGCTTGGTAGCGCACCGTGACGCCCTTGAACTCCAAGTCACCCGTGACCTTGGATGGCGCGTACGTGCCTTCCTCTTGGTCCTTGGTTTTTTCGATCAAATCCAAGCCCCGTTCTATGGCGGCCAGGCCTCGGGTCATGGGGGCAGCCACCTCTGAGAGGTGTTTGATGGGGGCGACCAGCATCAACATGGCCGTCACAAAGGAGGCAAAGCCACCCACGGTGGTGCCATCGGTGGTGCTTTGAAAGAGGGCCACGCTGATGACGGCAGACAAGGCCACGGCCGATAAAATTTGCGTGAGCGGCGTGATGGCTGCAGAGCTCACCATGCCTTTCATCACCAAGGATTGAAGCGCCTCGCCCAATCGTGCAAAGCGGCTTTCTTGCTGGGCTTGGGCGCCTTGAAGACGAATTTCTCGGTAGGCCAAAGAGTTTTCTTCAACCGCATACGCCAACGCATCGGTGGAGGTCTGGCTCAAATGCGTCAAGCGCGTCAAACGGTGGGTCAGCACGCGCATGACCCAGGCCACTGCAGGCAACAGCAGAGCCACAATGAGGCTCAGTTTCCAATTCAGATAAAGCAAATAACTGGCCAAAGCCAACAAGGTCAGGGAGTCTCTGGCCAGACTCAAAGACGCATTGACCAAGGTGCCCGCGCCATTTTGCACCTCAAAGACCAAGGTGTTGGACAAGCTGCTGCTGGCTGTGAGAGAAAAGAGGCTTGGGTGCGCCTTTTGCAGTTTAGAAAACATGGCAATTCTCAAGCCAAGGACCCCTTCGTTGGCGATTTTGGCAAGACAGACCTGGGCCAAGAAGGCGCCAAGGCCGCGCACGCTGAAAAGGGTCAAGATGGCAACCGGGACGGCCCACAGTTCCAGGGAGCCCGTGACAAAGCCGTTGTCCAAAAGCGGTTTGAGCAATGCTGGGATCATGGGCTCGGTGGCAGAGACCACAATCACCGAGACCATCGCCAGCCCCCAAGCCGACATGGGCTTGTTGAAATACGGCCAAACGCGCTGAAAGCGCTTGAAAAAGGAGTCAACAGGAACTTCAGTCATGGGTCTGTAGCTTTTAAACTCACTGGGGCGTTAAAAGATCCTGTGCACAGGTCGCTTGGGTCATCACATCGAGAAGACGAAGACCTCATCTTCTTGGCTGCATTATCCGGCCTTCGTCCATGGGTCCATCCAAGTGGCGGTCCAGCTTCAAGGTTAGAATGTGAGATTGTATGGGAATGTGGGTCCAGCGCCACTGGCGCTAAGTTTGGGGCACCCGCCCCATGTGAAGCGGGCCTTGATGCTGGATTGATTTTTAAAGTGAACCTCCATGAGCCTCTCCGTTGTCATCATCACCCGCAATGAAGCACAACATATCCAAGCCTGCTTGGACAGCGTGTCGTTTGCCACAGAGGTGATTGTCCTTGACAGTGCCAGCAGCGATGAAACGGTCCAATTGGCCCAAGACAAGGGCGCCTTGGTTCACCAAACCGCCGATTTCCCAGGTTTTGGCGAACAAAAGAACCGGGCCTTGGATTTGGTCAGTTGCCCCTGGGTGCTCAACATCGATGCCGATGAACGTGTGAGCCAGGCTTTGGCCCAAGAGATCTTGAAGGCGATTGCTGACCCAGCCTACAAGCACCCAGCCTTTGATATTCCCAGAAGCACTTACTTTTGTGGCAAGTGGATCCAACACTGCGGTTGGACGCCAGACCGAGTCGTGCGTCTTTTTAGAGCGGACGGTGCTCGCTTCTCCGATGACAAGGTGCATGAGCGTTTGGTTCCCAAAGGGCGAAATAACTGGGATAATAGAGAAATAGGTCACTTGAGCTCCCCCATGCTTCACTACAGTTACCTCAGCCCAGAGGATTACTGGAGAAAACTCAAAAGTTACAGCCAAATTTGGGCGGAGCAAAGGTTTGCTTTGGGTCAAAAGACCTCTGTGGGCAGGGCTTTTGCCTCGGCTTTGTTTGCTTTTGTCAGGAGTTATGTGTTTCAAGCCGGATTTTTAGACGGCTCCATGGGATTGGCCGTTTGTGTGATGCAAGCCCAAGGCACTTTTGCCAAGTACTTTACGCTTTATTGTTTGAATCAAAAAAATCATGTTGAACGCTTTCATGGCTCGGATTGAAAATACTTTGAGCAAGCTTTGCCTGCGAGCCAGAACCCTTCGCGCTGGGCTTGTGGTCGGTGTGGCTCTTGGCGCCTTGACGTTCTTGGGCCAAGCTCAAGCTCAGTTCAGGGTCGAAGTTGCTGGGGTTGGCATCACGCAAATTCCCATCAACCTCAACCAATTCAAGGACGAGAGTCTGTCGCCCCAAAAAATCACCCAAATCATTCAATCTGACTTGGAGCGAAGTGCCAAATTCAAAGTCTCGTCGAATGCATTTGCCATGGATGAGAGCTCTAGGCCGGATTTCAATGGCTTAAGACAAAAGGGCCTGGAGAATTTTGTGACGGGCAGTGTCACCAAATTGGCCGATGGCCGTTTTGATGTGCGTTTTAGGCTTTGGGATTTGATCAAAACCCAAGACCTGGGGGGTGCAAGCTTCGCCGTTGTGGCACCCGATCTCAGGCGGGCTGCGCATCAAATTTCAGATTTCATTTATGAAAAATTGAGCGCAGAAAAGGGCATCTTCTCGACCCGTATCGCTTATGTGACCAAGAGCGCCAATCGCTTTAACCTGTGGATTGCCGATGCGGATGGTGAAAATGCGCAAGCCGCGCTCACCTCTCCCGAACCCATCATCTCCCCCAATTGGGCGCCCAACGGACAACAACTCGCTTATGTGTCCTTTGAGTCCAGAAAGCCCGTGGTCTATGTGCACGATGTGTCCTCGGGCAAACGCAAAATAGTTGCCAATTTCAAAGGCTCCAACAGTGCCCCTTCTTGGTCGCCCGATGGGCAGTCCTTGGCCGTGACCTTGAGCCGAGATGGCGGGTCGCAGATTTATCTCATCGCGGCCTCTGGTGGTGAGCCCCAGCGCTTGACCCAGTCCAGCAGCATCGACACGGAGCCCACCTTCATGCCCGATGGCAGTGCCATTTACTTTGTCAGTGACCGAGGCGGCTCTCCGCAAATCTACCGCATGCCCGCCAAAGGGGGGCCCGTGGCCAGAGTGACGTTCAATGGCAGCTACAACATCTCCCCAAGCTTGAGCCCAGACGGCAAGTTCATGACCTATATTTCAAGGCAAGGTGGACAATTCAAGTTGTATTTGATGGACCTGACCACCGAGCGCACACAGGCCTTGACGGAGTCCACCGCGGACGAAAAACCCAGTTTCGCGCCGAATGGCAAACTCATCATCTATGCCACTCAAATTCAGGGCAAAGAGGCCTTGATGACGGTGAATTGGGAAAATAAAATTTCCGCGCGACTCTCGGGTCAAGCGGGTGACATCAGAGAGCCTCACTGGGGGCCTTTTCTCAAGGGCAACTGAGGATGAATGCAGAGGGTTGGGGGTTTGGAAGTCTTCTTTGAATCATGTTTAAAAAAGGGTCAGTGATGAAAAAAGTTATAAGTGGCATGTGCTTGTCATTGGTGTTGATGTTGGTGGGGTGTGCGTCTGGGGTGAAGCTCAATCAAGTACCCGTTGAGGACAAATCATCAAGCTTGGTGAGTGCAGACGAGGTCAATGCGCTTTCAGGCAAATCGGCTGTCACCAGTGTTCAAACGACTGCACTCGGGGCCATGAACATGGGGCCCACAGGTGTGGAGAAGGTGGTCTACTTTGATTACGACAGCTATGCCATCAAAGCCGAGGCACAGCCCACCGTGGAGGCGCAAGCCAAATTTTTGCGTGGTGACAAATCGCGCAAAGTCTCCCTTGAAGGGCATACCGATGACCGCGGAGGTCGTGAGTACAACCTGGGTCTGGCTCAAAAGCGCTCGGAAGCTGTCAAAAAGTCTTTGACCCTCTTGGGGGTTTCAGAATCACAAATTGAAGCGGTCAGTTTGGGCAAAGAAAAACCCGCTGTCTCCGGCAACGATGAAGCGGCCTATGCCAAAAATCGCCGCGTTGAATTCAACTACAGATAAAGCAAAAGATGATCAAACAGTTCAATGCGTTGGGGTGGGCCTGCTTGTTGTCCCTGTGTCTGAGCTCTGGGGCACATGCTGGTATTTTTGATGACGATGAGGCCAGAAAGGCCATTCTTGATTTGAGGCAAAAAGTCGAGACGCTCAAGAGCAATTTTGAAGCCTTGCAGTCGAATCAAAACGCCTTTCAAGAAGAGACGGTGCAACTGAAAAAAAGCATTCTTAATTTGCAGTCCATGATTGAAGGCTTGAAGCAAGAAATTCAGGTGATGGCTGGCGACAAAGAGATGTTGACCAAAGCCCTGTCAGAGACACAAAGGCAATTGAAAAACCAGGCGCAAACCCTTGAAGATCGATTGGCCCGTGTAGAGCCCCAAAAGGTGAGCGTGGATGGTCAAGACTTTTTGGCCGATCAAGCCGAGATCAAAGAGTTTGAAAATGCCTTGGGGTTCTTCAAAAAAGCGGATTACCAACTCGCTGCTATGGCCTTGGCCGAGTTTGCCAAACGCTATCCGTCCAGTGGTTACGCGGCCTCTGCTGTCTACTTCATGGGCACTGCACAGTACGCTGTAAGAGACTACAAGGCAGCCTTGGGCAGTTTTAAAAACCTGGTCTCCATTGCACCTAACCATTTGCGTGTGCCGGACGCCAAGTTGTCCATCGCCAGTTGTTTGATTGAACTCAAAGACAACAAGGGCGCTAGAAAAGCCTTGGAAGAATTGATCAAAGAACACCCCCAATCCGATGCGGCTCAATCGGCCAAAGAGAGAATTTTGAAGTTGAAGTGATCTGAACGCTCTTTTTAAAGCAAAGGGGTTTTTAGCCTGAGCCTCCAACGCAGTTTGAGCCAAGCAGTGTCTCCTTGAAAGAGATCACTGCACCCTAGGACCCTTATTTTTTCTTATCCCATGATCGATGAAGTCCAGTACACCGCCCTTGCGCACACCATTTTATGGTGTGCTTTTGCGCTGACTTTTTTGTTGGGCTACCTCTCGCAGTCAACTCATTTTTGTACCATGGGTGCTTTGGCCGATGTCTACAGTTATGGCTCTTGGGTCAGAGCATCCCAGGTGCTTTGTGCGATGGGGCTATCGGTTTTGGGCTTTGCTTTTTTGGTGGAATGGGGGTACTTGGATCCCCAGAAAACACTTTATGCAAGTCAAAAACTCTTTTGGTTGTCCAACGCCCTGGGGGGTACCATGTTTGGCATGGGTATGGTCTTGGCCTCAGGTTGTGGCAACAAAACACTCATTCGCATGGGAACGGGTAATATCAAGTCATGGGTGGTGTTTGTCTTCATGGGGTTTGCTGCACTGGCAACGCTTAAAGGCATCACGGCCGTGTTCAGAGTCAATGTGTTGGAGACTCATTTCATTCATCTGCCCAATGGGGCTGACTTGAGTCACTTGTTCATGGTGTTTTCATCTGATGCAGTTCGCAATCAAAGTTCAATGGGCTTGGTGTTGGGTTTGCTCTTGGTGATGTTGGCATGGAAGAGCTGGGGTTTTAATCAAGAAAGCCCTCAAAATACAAGACAGCGAATCATGGATCTATGGCCTGGCGTTGCTGTGGGCTTGATGGTGAGCGCTGCATGGTTTTTAAGTGCGCATGTGGGGCATGTGGCAGAAAACCCGTTGACCCTTGAAGAGGTCTATTTGGCAAGCACTTCCGGGAAAATTGAGTCTTTGACATTTGTGTCCCCCATGGCTTATTTGATCGAATGGTTGATTTACTTCTCAGATCAGAGCAAAGTGCTGAACTATGCCTGTGTTTGTGCATTGGGCGTGATTTCAGGGTCTTTTCTCAACGCCTTGATCAATGGCAATCTCAGATGGGAAGGTTTCAATGGCGTGAGAGATGTGTCCTTTCATCTTGCGGGTGCCCTTTTGATGGGCGTGGGTGGCGTTGTTGCCATGGGCTGCACCTTCGGGCAGGGCTTGAGTTCATTGTCCACCTTGAGTCTCAATGCAATTGAAGTGATTACATTCATTGTCTTGGGTGCCCAAATGGCATTCAGGTACCAAACCTATCTTTTGGACCAAGAGGTTTGATGGTCGAGCTGAGCTCCACAAGGATCACAGAAAGCTACGATCTTGATCGGCGTTTTGGTGGTGTTGTGCGCTTGTATGGTGTAGCGGGTGCACAAAAGATTTTCAAGGCTCACGTGGTGGTGGTGGGCATTGGCGGCGTTGGCTCATGGGTTGTCGAGGCGCTTGCTCGCAGTGGCGTGGGACATTTAACGCTCATCGATATGGATCACATTGCTGAGTCCAACATCAACCGTCAAGTTCACTCCTTAAGCCGAACCCTTGGGCAATCTAAATGCCAGGCCATGAAGGACCGGGTGCTGGAGATTCATCCACTTTGTGAGGTTCAAATCGTTGATGACTTTGTCCAGCCCAAAAACTGGTTAGAGATGGTCTCCACAATCGTTCAACCCATTGATTTTCTAATCGATGCCTGTGATCAAGTCAGTGCCAAGGTGTCACTGGCAACTTGGTCGATTCAAAGCCAAGTCAAAATGGTTTGTATCGGAGCGGCCGGTGGGAAAAAAAGACCAGATTTGATGCAAATGGACGATTTGCTCAGTGTCACTCATGACCCCATGCTCGCCAAGCTCAGGTACAGCTTAAGAAAAGACGGCATCCTTTCAAAGGAGGCTAAAAAAAGCTCCATTCAATGTGTTTTTAGCAAAGAAGAGATCCTCAGTCCCTGGATGATTGAGCAAGAAGCCGAGTCTATAAATGTCAGTGGCAGAGGTGACCTCAATTGCCATGGTTTTGGTTCTTCGGTCACCGTTACTGCAAGCTTTGGCTTGTGTGCGGCAGCCTGGGTTTTAGATCTGTTGTCAAAATAAATTGTCCTCGACAATGTGTCGTCAACATACATGGATTGCTTTATTGGATGGGTGGAGGAATTTTTAAAAGCTTGTAAAAGTTTGCTATAATCATAGGCTTGGTTAGTTTTGTAAGGGACGATAGCTCAGCCGGTAGAGCAGCGGACTTTTAATCCGTTGGTCGCGAGTTCGAATCTCGCTCGTCCCACCAAAAAAATCCGAATTGAATTAAGCACTTAGGTAACAGTAAGTGCTTTTTTTATTTTTCGGCTGGGCTCTTCGGCTCTACCCAATTAACGGGGGATGGGCACGTATCAAATATGGTTGAATACTGCGGCAAGCCGAAGGACTAAAGTCAATCGCTCTAAGGCGCATCAGACTTAATCTGGTTTTACATTTGCAGACTTGATCAAGGCACCCCATTTAAGCCCCTCAGCGCTGATAAATTTGCTGAAGTCTTGAGGAGAGCCAATTGCAGCCTCAACACCTTGGGATTTGAAGAAGACCACGGTTTCTGGATGTTGCAAGGCCTTTTTGAGCGCAGAATTGATTTTGGTCACAACTTCAACGGGCATCTTGGCGGGCCCCATGAATCCGTACCATGTGCCGCTGATTACTGTTTTAAAGCCAGCTTCGCTTGTTGTCATCACATCAGGTAAGGCAGGTGAGCGTTCAGGTGCGGCCAAAGCCAGAGCTTTGAGTTGACCGGCATGAATAAAAGAAATTACAGCGGGTACATCGGCAAACATCAGATCGACTGTGCCCGAAATGAGGTCTGTTATAGCTGGAGCTGCACCCCTATAAGGTATATGCGTGATGAATATACTGGCATCTCGTTTTAAAAGTTCAGTACCCAACTGAGTAGATGTTCCGCTTCCAGCAGATGCATAGTTAAGTCTGGCCGGGTTATCTTTGGCGTACGAGACGATTTCACTTAATTTATTGAATCGACTCTTTGCCGAGACAACAGCAACTGAGGGGGTATTCACTGCTTGACCGATCGCAATCAGGTCCCGCTCAGGTCTGTAATTTGGGTTGATTGACATGGCGGGGACAATAACTAGAGCACCCGTGGAGGCAAATAAAATGCTATGACCATCGGTCGATTGAATGACATCCGTGGCACCTAAAACCCCACCTGCACCGGCTTTATTGTCAATCACAACAGGTTGTCCGAGCTCTGAGGTCATTTTCATGCCAATAAAACGCGCCAACGCATCTGCAGGCCCACCAGCTGCAAATGGAACAACTAAACGAACAGATTTTGAAGGCCAGTTTTGAGCATGAGCGGAGAAGAATGAAAAGAAAAGAGAGAAAGATAATAGTAGTAAATAAAAGAAAAATTTGTGAAGTTGTTTAAATATCATTTTAATTTAGTTCATAGTTAGAGTTAAAAAAAGTAAATACTTCATCCAAATTAAAAAAGTGCAACTGTTGAAAAAATTTAATACCAAGCGAGGTCATAATATTTTATAAAACTTAATAAGTTTTATAACCATCTTAAGAAACAACTGTATCATAATCCTAAGAAAGTATCTGAGAGTTGTTGGCTTCGCAATGAGAGAATCCAAACCAAACTTACCATACATACTGGTCAGACTATCCTTAAACATCTTGAAGACGTATTTATGAACGAGTTGCAACATTTAAAAGTTTGTGTCTTCGGAGCAGGCGCTGTTGGTGGTTATTTTGGTGTTCGCCTAGCTCAAAACGCGGCTGAGGTAAGTGTCGTAGCGCGAGGTGCCACCCTTGAAGCAATCCAAAATCGAGGTTGGATCTTGGAGAGCGAAGGAAATCGCTTCATCTCGAAGGTCAAGGCCGTTAGCAATCCAGCCGAGCTTGGCCAGCAAGATTTAGTGATCATCGCTGTTAAAAGCCATGATTTGGAAAGTATTGTTGATAAGGTTAAACCCTTACTGGGCCCGGAAACTCTTTTGATTCCAGCACTCAACGGCGTTCCATGGTGGTTTTCCGGTGATTCTGGTCAGCCCGGTGGGCTTGGGAGAATTCATTGTGTTGATAAAACTGGACTCATAGAGTCCTCAATTCCGCCAAGTTCTGTCATCGGTACTGTGGTTTATCCTTCTCTCTCGAGTCCAGAGCCCGGTTTAACTAGGCATCACTCTGGTACAAAAATCATTTTCGGTGAACCTGGCTTAGCTGCTGGACTCCCTGCCACATCAAGATTGCAAAGTCTTGTCGATCTTATGCGTTCAAGTGGCTTGGATGCTGAAGCAAGTTCTGATATTCGAACTGAGGTATGGAAAAAATTGATGGGCAATGCATGCTTTAATCCGGTAAGCTTTTTGACTTCCTCAGCAACTGATTTGATGATTGATGATCAAAGAATTTATCAGTTGTTCAAGTCTATGATGTCTGAACTTTTGGTGGTTGGAAATTCATTGGGTTTAAATCCAAAAATAAGTGTGGAAGATCGCATTGCATTGACTCGCAAACTCGGTCACATTAAAACATCTATGTTGCAAGATGCTGAGCGCAAACGAAAGGTAGAAATTGATGCAATTTTAGGTGCAGCATGTGAATTAGGGAAAAAGGTCAATGCTTTGACTCCAACCCTTGATTCGGTCTATTCTCTTGCTCGTTTAAAAGCAATCACTGAGGGTCTTCTTTCTAATTGATTAAATTCTTATGTCGATATCCCCCGAACTGATCAAAACTGTTACAGCTCAACTCTACGAACGGTCGCTGAAAAAAATTCCACCTGACGCTATGGATGCGCTTGTTGGTGCAGTTCAAGTTGAATCCAACGATACGGCTCGACACACCTTACGTATCATGATCAAAAGCGCTGAGGAAGCTGAAAAAAGCGGTCAGTTCGTTTGCTCTGATTCTGGAGTTCCCGTTTATTTCATTCGCATCGGGACTCAAGCTCAATTCAGCGGTAGTGTGCGTGAAGCCATTACCCAAGGATTTGATGAGTTGGTTTCAACCATACAGCCCCCATTGTTGCCCCACATTACCCACCCACTGACCTTGGAGAGAGGATACAAAGGGGCTGGCATGCCGATCATTACTTTTGATCTGATTGATGGTTCAGACTGCATGGACATCACCTGTTCTCCTAAAGCTCTAGGCTCTGGCCGCTGGGCTGCTTTAGAAATTTTCAGTTTTCCTGACTTGCGTACAATAGAAAAATATGTTCTTGACGTGGTCGCTCGTGCAGGTTCTCAACCTTGCCCTCCCGTTGTTATAGGTGTTGGGATAGGCGGGAGCTTTGACTATGCTGCCAAATTGGCCAAGGAGGCTACCCTGCGTCCAATTGGTGAGCATCACAGCGAAGTTATGGTGGCAGAAATGGAAAAACGTCTTTTAGCGGGTATCAATATGATGGGTTTTGGCCCAATGGGAACAGGTGGTGACTTTACCGCCTCTGCTGTTCACGTTAACTACGCAGCTGGTCATGGTTTTACGCCTGTCGCTGTTGCTTTCAATTGTTGGATCAATCGTCGAACCCGTGCCCGTATCTTCAACGATGGTCGTGTTGAATTTTTGGAGTAACGCTTTGACAATTCAAATTCACCGTATGAAGTTTCCCTTATCAGAAAATGACTCGAGAAAATTGAGGGCAGGTGACCAAGTTGTCATCGATGGTGAAATCATCGTGACAGCGGGGCTTCCTACTCACCAGCGACTAATTCGCTGTTTAGATGGCCTTGAGACCTTACCCTTTGATTTACATGGACAGACTCTTTTTCATCTCGGGAGTTATTGCCAGGCTAAAGTCAATTCTGAGGGGAACAAGCATCTTGAGGTTGTTTATATCAATCCAACGACCAGTACGCGTTTTAATGACGTCATGCCAAGATTGATAAGCGAATTACAACTTCACGCTGTAGGCGGCAAGGGCGGGCTTGATGCAAGATCTGTTCAGGCCATGAGGGAAATAGGCTCAGTTTATTTATCCTTTTTGGGTGGGGGTGCAACTCTTCACACGCAGTCCATTCAAGAGGTTCTTCAAGTTGGATGGAGTGACATGCTAATGCACTATAGACTGATGAGACTGCGAGTGATGGGTTTGGGGCCAGTGACCGTTGCTATTGATGCTCATGGAAATAGCACTTACCATGATGCCCGTACCAATGCTCAAGCAAGAATGGATCAAATTATGACCTTTTTGGATGGTGCACGTGATCAAACACCTATTAATTGAGTTCTTGAGTTTTTTTATGGAAAAAGCTTTCACTGTGTGAATCAATAAGTTGTGTCTATTTTTAAAAATTTAAAGTCAAGCATTACATTCCGTACTTAAACAGGCGAATATTCATTTGGATCCCCATATGCATCATGGTACTTATTTAAATCTTCCCGGTGTACGACTTTGGTGCGTCGATACGGGGGGCGAAGGCATACCCTTGGTTTTGCTCCATGCAAATACTGGAACGTGTGAAGCTTGGCGAAGCCAAATTGATTTTTTTTCGCTTGCGGGTTTTAGAGTTATTGCATTTGATCGCCGTGGTTGGGGCAAGAGCTTGGCCGATCCATTGACTGGGGTCCAACCCAGTTCAGTTGCACAAGATCTAGATGCCTTGGTTGATCACCTCCAACTGCCTTCCTTTCACCTTTTGGGCATTGCTGGGGGTGGGTTTGTCGCCTTGGATTTTGCCGCTTGGAGGCCAGAATGTTTGCTCGGTTTGGTTGTTGCTGCAAGCAACGGTCAGTTCAATGAACCAGAGATGCAGGCTTTTTCTGAGCGCATCTCTATTCCTGGACTGACTGGAAATCATGAATTGAGAAGGTTTCTTGAGGTTGGCGTTTCTTACCGAGCAGAAAATCCAGAAGGGTTTGAGCAGTTCGTAACAATTGAGCACTCTGCTCGGCAGATCAATGCACCTGCGCAACCGATGAGAACACCCAATACTTTTGCCAAAATCTCAACAATTAAGACCAGAACGCTAATTTTAAGTGGAGGGGCTGACTTGCTAGCCCCCCCATCGCTGATGCATTTTTGGGCGCGTCACATGAGCCATACAACCCATGTCAATATCCCTGATGGAGGGCACGCCCTCAATTGGGAGAGGCCAGAGGAATTCAATGAGAAAGTGTTGTTCTTCTTGCGATCTTTTGATTAATAGTATTTTAAACATTTACCTTATTGAGAGTCATTTAAACTATGTTATCTAAAATCCAAACAAGTGATGAAATGCTAAATCGTCGCAATTTCCTGGGTTGTGCAGCACTTACTCTTACGATGAAAGTACAAGATGTTCTCGCTCAAACAGAGGGAACGACGAGCTTGGTTGTTCCCTTTACGACAGGTGCGTCAAACGACGTAATTGGCCGAATGTTTGCAGAAGCGATGGCTCGCAGCACGGGACGAAGCTGGATAGTAGAAAACAAGCCAGGGGCCGGTTCGCTTTTGGGTGCAGAGTTTGTTGCGAAGTCAAAGTCAGATGGCTTGACTTTGCTTCTTTGTGCATGCTCCAGCATGGGAACTTTGCCTGCAATTCGAAAAAAAATGCGATATAACGTCGAACGCGACTTCACTTTTCTTGCACGAATAGCGATCAGTCCCTTCTCGCTGGTGATCAAATCACAACTTCCTGTCGCAAATTTCGCTGACTTTGTCAGGTTGGCAAAATCAACGCCTGGTGGATTGCGTATAGGTTCATCCGGTGTAGGCGCACTGGACTATATGGGTGCTTCAATGATGCAGTCGCAACTTGGTATTGACCTTAATATTATTCCTTACAAAGGAATGTCCCAAGTATTGAATGATCTTCGGGCGGGTCATATCGATGCTTCAATTGTAAGTCCCGCGACCATTGAACCTTTGGCAAAGGATGGTGCCGTGAAAGTATTGGCAATTTTAGATAAAAAACGTAGTACCCTGATGCCAAATGTACCATCTAGTTCTGATTTGGGGCTTCCTAAATTAATTGTTATGAATTGGTGGGGTATTGCTGCTCCAGCAAATTTGTCATTAGAAACAAGCAATTATTTGTTGAAAAATATGGCGCCGGTTTTATCTGATCAAAACTTTTTGGAAAGTATTAAAAATAAAGGGTTTGAACCAGCCGTACTCATTGGCGAACCGTTTGCACAATTTGTATCAGCCGATCTAAAAGTATGGAGAGCCATTGCGAACCAAGCAAACATTGAACTAGATATTTGATGGAATAGAGTCAAGTTCAAGGGGAGATACTTCTTTTTTTAATAATCTTTGCATTATTATTTTCGGCTAATCGAAGTTCATATGCAGAATGCAAATTTAACCAACCTTGTGCCTCACTACCAAAATATCGTTCAAGTCGTCATGCAGTATCTGCAGATATACCACGCTGACAGTCAACAATTTCCCTAAAGCGAGAATAGGGTACGTCAAATGCTATGGACAAGGACCGTACGCTAATTTCCATTGGAATAATATAACCATCTCTCAAAAGTTCACCTGGATGCTTAGGTCGCATGCCATTTTTAAACATTGTTTACATCGTTGTTTGTTTGTCATAATTTTTTGCTAATGTGGGTCAGAAATTATTACTTTATGTATTTAGTCTCAACTCTTAGCGTTGACTTACCAAGTGACCGCTCACGAATTTATGCAAAACACTTGCCGCAAATGTTTGGTAAGGAATCCCCTCCTCAAGTGCACGAGCTTGCAAATTCTTTAGATCTCTACTGGAGATGCGAATATTGAGACGTTGGTCTTTTTTGAAGGTTTCCAAAGCAACGGTTTTGTGCTTTTTAATCTCTTGTTCGGAGTCCTTCACCGGTTTAAGTGTCCCTGTCTCCCAGGCTTCTAGTATGCCAAGTTCTTCTTCATCGTATTTTTTTTGGGGTTTCATTATTGACTCCTTTATTACCGAGTAGCCTTTCGGCTAGGAATGATTGTTTTTAAAAATACTTCTGTGTCGTTCTCTATGAACGGAATGGCGTAAACGTAATCATTTACCTGTACGATTGAAATCTTTTGTCCCGGATATTTTTCTTGATTTGGGTGTTCTAGAACAGCTAACTCGTCACCAGAGCCAATTGCAAAGACGATACGTTCAAATGTAATACCTCGCTCTTTTACCAACAATTGATTTTTTTCTGGGCTCCAATTGTATATTTTGGCATTTTCCATGTGTGTATAGTATGCACACGCACAGGAGGTGTCAATTCCTTTGTGAAGCAAAGATCAACACCAAAAAAAATGAAATCAACACTCTTTAGAAGATTTTTCATTTGTGGCTTGCTAAAAATAACTAATTCGGTCAATAGATACT
>CAIMNS010000169.1 GCA_903842945.1 uncultured Burkholderiales bacterium | reverse complement strand
GCAATTTCAGGAATTTTTAACGCAAGAAACGCTCAAGTTTGCAAAAATCATTCAGTCCGCTGGCATCAAGGCCAGCGATTGATTCAAAATTTTTCGGATGTAGAGGATCAATTCGCTCGGCGTCATGCCAATCGGCCCCGTGCCTTCTTGAAGCATTGAATCTGCTGCCATGGCATGCACTTGTACACCCAAACAAGTGGCCTGCCAAAGACTCAATGAGTGTTTGAGGCCTTGTGCAGCCAAGGCGGCGATGCACCCCGTTAACACATCGCCCATGCCACCCACGGCCATACCAGGGTTACCTTGAACGCATTTCTGAATTTCACCCTGAGGTTCAAGGAGCAAAGTGTGGTGCCCTTTAAGAACAACGCTGCTGTGGGTCAAATCGACCAAATCCATGATGGCTTTTTGCCTGTCGAGTTGAACAGCCTGAACTGTTCGTGAGAGCAAGCGCGCCGCTTCTCCGGGATGGGGCGTGAGCGTTGTGTCTTCAGTTCGACCCCGTAAGCCTTCAAGCAGATCTGCATGTGATGCCAAGATGTTCAACGCATCGGCGTCAATGATCAAGGGTCCATGCCAGTTCAAGCATGTGCCCAGCCAAGCCTTGGCATCGACCCCTTGACCCAAGCCTGGTCCTATGGCGATCACATCGGGCTTGATCGATGAGAGGGCTTGCTCGGGTGTGGTTGTGCATGCGTCATGAACCATCAGTTCAGGTTGCTCACTGATCAAGTGCGCGCAGGTAGCGTCAAACATCATTAAGACAGTCCATCCTGCGCCACTGTAAAGGCTGGCCTTGGCCGATAAGGTCAATGCACCCGCCATGCTGGTTGCGCCACCCACGAGCAACACTTTGCCGCAGTCACCTTTGTGTGCAGTCTCTTTGCGTGTCAGAGCATGAGCAAATTGAAGCGCGTCAAGAGTTTGCATGGGGAGGGAGACTTTTTAGTGGTGTTCTAATTTGGCTTTGAAGTTGAGGACTTGCTCTAAAGTGTTGTCACCTGTTTGATCAGGTGGAAAGACAGGCCACAGTTCTGCGTTTGGGAGGAGTTCTTTCAAAGCCCAGGACGCAGATCGGGTGTGACGCGAATCGGCGCCAGACATGATCAGCGCGGGGGTTTGGATGCCCATCAACTCATCACCCGACGCACCGCATGGCATGGTGTCGGTAAAAATATGGTCTCGACTTTGTTCACACATGGAAATGTACTCGTCCCTATCCATTTTCAACAGGGATTGTGCAAGTTGGGGGTCGTGTACAGAAGGTGAGCCCCAAGGACCGATTTCAGGATCGATCCAAAAATTTTCGCCTTTTGGAGCACGATCGATAACGGCTTGCATGCCCTGCGCTTTGACAAAATCAATGTGCCGTTGAAAAAAGGTCGTGCCTTTACGCTTCCACAAAAAACCACCGACTGGCCAATGCAACAAAAGACCTTTACAAGCCTCAGGATGCCTGGTGGCAAAAGCTGTGGCAAGGGATGCGCCCATACAGCAGCCTAAAATGTATGCACTTTTAAAGCCTGCTAAATCGAGCAAGGCGTGGGCCTCTTTCACGTACAGATCCCAAGACAAGGCCTCGACTCGCCCGCCCGATAAGCCCGACTCACGCCTGTCATAGGCAATGGTTGTGAAGTGCTTAGAAAGGGTTGCGAGTCCGTCCATTTCCTTCCACGCCTCTTTGCCCGCTGCAGCAGTCCATCTGGACATGACCGATCTCCACCCTCCGGGTGCAAACATCAGCAAGGCAGGGCCTTGTCCTTGGATTTGATAGTTGACAGATATTCCATTGATGTTCGCAAAAGGCACGGTGGATCTCCAAAAAAATGAATGTGATCGATCAGTTTTAAAAGTGGGCCAAGAAGCCCGTGTGTTCTCGACCGGGATGATGGTCTTCTTAGCTTGGGGTCAGATCATCTTTCCCCGTTTTGAGCAAGCCCTGAGTCTACCCGCTAACGAAAGTGTTGAAAAAAAGTGTTGGAGTTGATTTTTGAGGCTTGGATCGCTTAAGAAGAAATCAATGAGGTGAAAAAACAAGGGATTGAGCACCTAAGGCAAGAAAAATAACACTTTTCTGCTCCAAGCTATTGACGGTAATAATTCAATAAAGCAGAGCCTATGCCGCAAAGGGCAATGAGCGTGATGCCAGTGCCAGCCCAAAAGTCGGGTATGTGTTGGAAGACAAGCCAGCCCAAAAGGGTTGCAAAAGCAATGCCGCTGTAGAGGTAGGGGGTGATGCTCGATGCAGGAGATCTGGCGTAGGCCAAAATCAAAAGATAGTGCCCCAAAGTGCCACTGAGGCCAACCAAGATCATCAGGCCCAACTGAGAGAGGGAGACATCGGTGGTCCACCACCCAATGACCAAGCAAGTTGCAAAAGCAGTGCCAATCCAACCAGTGAAGAAATGCATGCTCAATGGGCTTTCAGTTTTTACCATGACGCTGGTCAATATCTGAAACAAAGCGTAGAGGACCACCATGCACATTGGGTAGATGGCCGCATGAAGGGGAACATCCCCCCCTGGGCGCACAATCATGAGTGCCCCCAAAAAACCACCCATGATGAGCAGCCATCGAGCCAAAGAAACTTGTTCTTTCATGAAAAATTTCGCTAAAACAGTCACGAGCAATGGCGTTAACATACCAATGGCCGTGAACTCTGCAACAGGGATATGCTCCAAGCTTTTGAAGCCAAAAAAACTGCAACCAAAGAGCAGCAAACCTCGCAAAAGCTGAAGGGAAAAGCGTTGGGTTTTGAACAAACTCAAGCCCTCTTTAGGCAACAAGAAAGCTGTGGTGCTCAGGGCTTGAAAGGCATACCTGAACCAAAGGACCATGAGCAAGGGCACACTCGTCAGCACCACCTTGTTGGTGGTGTCAAGCAGTGCGATACAACCCATGGCCAAAACGGTAAATAAAATACTCAGTGGATGGGTTTTTTGCATCAAATGGGTCAATTGATTTGACAAAACATGTCAAGAGTTCGAAGAGATCACTGAATTCGATCTTCTATCAATTCCCAAATCGGTTTGAGCTTACCCGGTAACCAAGGCAGGCCACCCAAGTCAATTCGGCTCTCAGTGGGGCTGTGAAAGTCGCTGCCTCTGGAGGCCATCAAATCAAACTCAAGAGACAGGTCGGCATACTTCACATATTCATCTGGGGTGTGACTGCCTGTCACCACCTCAACGCCTTGTCCGCCATGGGTTTTAAATTCGCTGAAAAAAGCAAACTCCTCCGTTGGGGTGAACGCGTAGCGACCCGGGTGGGCGATGACAGCAACTCCCCCGCAGTCTCGAATCCAAGTGACGGCATCCCTTAGGCTTGCCCATCTGTGCTCAACAAATCCAGGTTTCCCCTCGGTCAGGTAGCGCCTAAAGACTTCGTTGGTATCGTTGCAAACGCCACTTTCAACCAAAAAGCGCGCAAAGTGTGTACGGGAAATCAACTCTAAATTTCCAGCAAATTGAAGAGCGCCTTCAAACGCACCCAAAATACCAACTTTCTCAAGTTGCTCAGACATTTCACGAGCACGTTGCTCGCGTCCCCCCCGAGTGGCCTTCAGTCCTTCGAGGATCAAGGGGTGTGAAGTGTCAAATCCAAGTCCAACAATGTGAACAGTTTTGTGAGCAAAAGTGACGGAGATTTCAACCCCGCTTAAATAAGGCAGGCCAAGAGATTGCGCAGCATCAAGCGCCGCCTCTTGCCCGCCAACTTCATCGTGATCCGTCAAAGCCCACAGTTCGACACCATTGGCTTTTGCTCGTTGAGCCAAAGCCTCAGGCGTGAGGGTTCCATCTGATACAACAGAGTGGCAATGAAGGTCTGCGTTAAGAATTGAATTCACGAACTTATTGTAATCTTCTTTGTTGACAAATAGGAGTCAAAAAAACTACCGGCAAAGGGGTTATGTTGTGCATCTTGTCAATGAGCGACTGCGTTTGAGATGGGAGCGTCAGATTGAATAAAAAGTTTAAGTTTTTCTATGCCTCGCCACGTATCGATCTCTAGTTTGTAGACCAAGCAGACCTGCTGGCCTAAAGTTTCCCTGCGTCCAAACCAGATGCCATCCACCAACAACTCACCCATTTTTAGCTTCAATGACAAGTGTTGTTCACCGACAATGCGTTGATCTAGCACTTGCATGTCATCCATGAAGATAGGCGCCAAGAAACCTTGACCCCAAACCGTCGATTTGAGCATTTTTGCGACATTCAATTGGCAGTTGACATCACCAAGAGGACCATCAATGAGCAACTCTTGGGTTAAATCTTGTGGACTTAAACGCTCAAGTGCAACTTCTTGAAAAGCCGCTTCAAACAAAGCGAGTTGATCCTCTTCAATGCTGCAACCTGCAGCCATGGCATGTCCACCGAATTGAGCGATTAAATCGGGGTAGCGCTTGCTCATCAAATCCAAGGCGTCTCGCAAATGAAAACCTGGTATCGATCTTCCTGAACCTTTGAGCAAATGTGTTTTGTCTGAGACAGTGCTGTTTGAAAAAACAAAGGTGGGTCTGTGGTAGAGCTCCTTGACCCTTGAGGCCACGATCCCAATCACACCTTCATGAAAATCTGGATCAAAAATACACAGAGCTGCTGGAGCCGTCTCGTTTTCATCCAAAAGTGACAGCGCAATTTCAAGGGCTTGCTCTTTCATGTCAAGCTCAATGCTTTTGCGGTCCTTGTTGATTTGATCCAAGGTTTGAGCCAACAGATGCGCCCTGGCAGCATCTTTGGTGATCAAGCACTCGATGCCCAAGGTCATGTCGGAGAGCCTGCCTGCTGCATTGATTCTGGGTCCAATAGCAAAACCGAGGTCTTGGCTGCACAGTTGTGCTGGCTCTCGAGCGCTGATGGCTATCAGAGCCTTGAGTCCCAAGGGCATTTGTCCCTTGCGGATGCGCTCTAGGCCTTGGTGAATGAGGCGACGGTTGTTCAGATCAAGGGTGACAAGATCGGCGACACTTCCCAGCGCCACAAGGGGAAGGAGTTGATCCAGTTTGGGCTCTTCGATGGACTGAGCGCTGAAAAAACCTCTTGAACGAAGTTCAGCACGCAAACCGAGCAGCACATAAAACATCACACCAACACCGGCTAAATTTTTGCTCTCGAATGAACATCCCTCTTGGTTGGGATTGACAATCACATCTGCGTTGGGCAAAACCTGGGCGGGCAAGTGGTGATCGGTGATGATCACATCCAAACCGAGGGACTTTGCTGTGTTCACACCTTCAAAGCTTGCGATGCCGTTATCAACGGTGATCAAAACATCGGCCTGACTCTCTTTGACGCGTCGTGCAATGATGGGCGTCAAGCCATACCCATCGTTGAGCCGATCTGGCACGATGAAGTGGACAAACTTTGCGCCAAGAAGTCTAAGCCCCGTCAATGCGACAGCACAAGCCGTTGCGCCATCGCAATCGTAGTCTGCAACAACACAGATATTTTTTTGTGCTTGAATCGCATCGGCAAGCATTCTTGCAGCATTTGCATTGCCCTTCAATTGCGAAGGTGCAATCAAGTGCTTGAGTGAAAGGTCCAATTCTTGTGCGTGCTTGACGCCTCTAGAGGAAAGCAATTGAGCCATTAAAGGGTGTTCACCTGCTTCTTCTAATGACTTGGCTACGTCAGGATTGAATTGTCGTGGGATGAGTTTCATGACAAAAGTTCCATGGTGCTTGGTACGCCGCGAAGCTGATTCTTTATAGTGTTGAGGCTTTGCTGAAACCAGCTCTTGTTTTGGACGCTCCATGTCTTAAAGCCGTTCTGGCCGCAAAGCACGATTTGGAGGTGCGGGTGTTGGAGAAGCGGTTTAAAAATCAATTCATCTATATGGTTCAGGCCTTCAAGCCACGCATTGAAGTCATGATGGCGCATAGGTTTTGTGAGTTCGTGTAGGCATAAAATTTGAGCATCTGTGGTTTTAAAAAGCTCGTGCTCATGGTTTTCAGAGGCAGAGACGCGTTCAAGAGAGTCCCAAGATGCTGGTGCCACGCCTGTATCTGAAAACCATATCGAGTTGACCTTATTTTGAGTTGATACTTGGTCAGTTTGGTCGTACAAAAACATTTGAACTTCACTTTGCAGTCTTCTTAGTATGTGTATGCCTGGCTCCAGTGAGGGATGAGAATTGGCGGTGTCTTTTTTTGAAACACCAATGAGCCACGGCAGCACATCATCGTTCATGACCTTGTTCAATGATGCGCTTGGAAGATTTTTAAAATGCTTAGAGCGCGCAAGCCAGGCATCTTTTTTGAAAGGAAACAATTCAATACCTTCGCCGTGAAACAATGGCCCAAGCTTTTCTCGCAAAGCGTCGCTGGTTTGAAGATCGATATCGACCAAGTCGTTCAACATGACTCTGCCACCTCCAACTCGCCAATGGCAAAGATGAACCACCGCATAAGCTTGTGCATCATCTTCGGGGGGGAAACTCGTCAAGTAGGACGGATCGGCAAAGTTGAATTTATAGCCAAGCTCGCCTTTTGCAGTAAGGCCGTCCAATGGGGGGGTGTCCAAAACATATGAAAAGGCCAAGTCAAAAGACGAGCTCAAAGATGTTTCATCACAGGGGTGAAAAGCCGCTGTGCCGGCTTTTCGCAGAACGCCTTTCATGCCTTTGAGTTCGATCTCGCGAAGGGAGGTTTGAAGGAGCTTATTTTGAGCGGACTCTAGGCTCAATAGGGCGTGATCAATTAAAATGACGAGCTTGTCGTTGCTTATTTTCTGAAACAAGTTGGAAATTGAAGATTTTTGTGCGATATTCATTGCGCTATTGTGAACGATGAGACAATGGTGCATACCAAAATGATCAAAATATCCTCTATTCCCTTTGAATGCCGTTTAGGCTGGCGGTACACGCGAGCTAGGCGTGGCTCTCGAAAAAACACTTTCATTTCCTTCATCTCTGGTGTTTCAATGTTTGGCATCGCTCTAGGTGTGGCTGCGTTGATCATCGTATTGAGTGTGATGAATGGTTTTCAAAAAGAAGTCAGAGATCGAATGCTGTCCGTGGTCTCACATGTGGAAATTATGTCATCCCAAGATGCAGCATTGGAGGATTGGCCGATGCTTCAAGCGAGTTTGTCTCAAAATGCTGATGTTTTAGGTTCGGCGCCTTACGTCAGTGAGCAGGCCCTGCTGGTGAAAGGAGAGTTGATGCGTGGCTCCTTGATCCGGGGTATTGATCCCCTTCAAGAGTACAAAGTATCAGATTTTGCGACGCAGTTGTCAGAGCAAATGACATCGCAATTGCAAGCGGGACGCTTTGGGGTTATTTTGGGTGAAGAGTTGGCTTATGCCATGAACGTTCAAGTTGGGGATTCGGTGGTGATCTTGTCGCCGGGGGGGCAGTTTTCACCTGCAGGCATGTTGCCGCGGATGAAGCAATTGCGCGTCATTGGCTTGTTCAAATCTGGGCATTATGAGTTTGACGCATCGTTGGTGCTGATGCACATTGAGGATGCCAAAGCCTTGTTCAGATTAAGTGGGCCCAATGGATTGCGAGTGAAGTTGGTCAAGCCCCAGGAGGCTCGAAGTTTTTCACAAGCACTTCAGGCAAAGCTTGGAGGTGCATTCAGTGTCAGTGATTGGACTCGACAAAATAAGACGTGGTTCGCCGCCGTTCAAGTTGAGAAGAGAATGATGTTTATCATATTGACTTTGATTGTTGCAGTTGCAGCATTCAATTTGGTCAGCACATTGGTCATGACCGTGACCGATAAATTGGCTGATATTGCCATCATGAGAACTCTGGGTGCAACACCCGCCTCGGTCATGCTTATTTTCATGATTCAGGGTTCTTTGGTGGGGGTCATAGGTACCTTTCTTGGCTTTGTTGGTGGAACACTGGTGGCGTTGAACATCGACGTGATCGTGCCTTTTATTGAAAAGTTACTTGGGGCGCATTTCTTGCCCAAAGATATTTACTTTATTTCAAGCATGCCCAGCGACCCGCAAGTGGCTGATATTGCGCCTATTGTGATCATCTCTCTTTGTATGTCCTTGTTGGCAACGCTTTATCCAAGTTGGAGAGCTAGTCGGGTCAATCCTGCTGAGGCACTGCGTTATGAGTGAGACCAAGGTGGATGTTGTTCTCCAAGCTCAAGCGGTTTCTAAGCGTTTTCAAGACGGACGACTTGATGTTCGTGTACTAGAAGAAGTCAATTTAAGTTTAAAGCGAGGAGAAAGTCTAGCGATTGTTGGGGCCTCAGGATCTGGTAAAAGCACCCTGCTTCATATCTTGGGTGGCTTAGACCGTGCCAGCCAGGGCGAAGTGCAATTGATGGGACAGTCTTTGTCAAACTTATCAGCAAGTCAATTGGGCATGCTACGCAACAGGCATCTAGGATTTGTATATCAATTCCATCATTTATTGGCTGAGCTCAATGCTTGGGAAAATGTAGCCATGCCTTTGTGGATCAGGAGGGAATCCTCTCAAAACAGTCAACAGCAAGCGCAGCAATTGTTGACTCGGTTGGGGCTTTCTCAAAGGCTGACACACCGGCCTTCTGAGTTATCAGGAGGAGAGCGTCAAAGGGTTGCCATTGCTCGAGCACTTGTCACAAAGCCGGCCTGTGTTTTGGCTGATGAGCCCACAGGCAATTTGGATAGGCAAACAGCCAAAGAGGTTTTTGAGCTGATGTTGTCCATGTCAAAGTCGATTCAGACTTCTTTTGTCGTGGTGACCCATGATCCTGAGTTGGCCGCTCTTTGTGATGCGGTGATGCATTTAAAGGATGGCCATTTGTCGCTCAGCTCAAGTGGCATTTGACATGATGCAACACGCCTTCTAAGCATGATGAATTGGATCGATTCACATTGCCATTTGGATGCCTTGGAGTTTGCGCTCGATCGTCTTGAGGTTCGCCATGCGGCGAGGCTTTTGGGAGTCAGTGCTTGTGTGATTCCAGCGGTTGAGAAAGCCAATTTTCAAGAGGTCAAACAACTAGCCCATCAAACCCAGGATTTCTACGCTTTAGGCATTCATCCCTTGTACACACCTCAATGCAATGTGGGAGATTTGGAGCATTTGCGTCAAGAGATTCAATCAAATTTGCTCGACCCAAGGTTGGTCGCAGTCGGTGAGATTGGTCTAGACGGTTGGGTGAGTTCGCTCGATTGGCCATTGCAGTTGCACTATTACAAAGAGCAGTTAAAACTTGCGAAGTATTTTCAATTACCAGTCATTTTGCATGTCAGAAAATCAGCCGATGATTTGCTCAAGGGATTGAGAGACATACAAGTCTCAGGAGGTATTGCGCATGCCTTTACGGGCAGCCTGCAACAAGCCCAAAAATTCATCGACATGGGTTTTTGTTTGGGCTTTGGTGGCGCAATCAGTTTTGACAGGGCCAATCGATTGCGTACGTTGCTCAAGAACTTGCCTCTGAGTGCTATTGTTCTAGAAACGGACTCGCCTGATATGGCGCCGAAATGGATTTATGTACAGGCTCAAGACAGAGCGCGGGGACAAGCGCAGGCTCGAAATGAGCCAATGCATTTGCCACAAATTGCCCAAGTCGTTGCCGACATCAAAGGGATTGATTTGAAAGACTTGGCCCTTTGTTCTTCGCAAAACGTTCGCCGCGTCCTGTCTAGGATGTCTGAGCTTGAAAAAAATCCAATCTAGATCAAACATAAAAATGAGACAACAGTTTTGAAAATAAAATCACAGTTACCAGATGTTAATTTCTCAGAACATGCTGGTGTTCGCTACCTACATTTGGGCAGTGAATGGGTTCAAGGGTCCATGCGTTTAGACAGTCCTTTTGATATACACCTAGAGTATGTTCAGCGGATGATGGCTTGGCTTTTGTTGATGGATCTTAAAACCATGACGGGGAGGCAATGCATGCAATTGGGTCTAGGTGCAGGGTCATTGACAAAGTTTTGTTTTAAAAAAATGAAATTAAAAACGACTGCAATTGAAATCAATCCACAAGTTGTCGCCGCTTGTAGGTTGTGGTTTAAAGTACCGAATGACACGAAGCTCTTGTCCGTGATTTTGGGCGATGCCGAGGAGGTGGTGGCGCATGAGTTATGGCGAGGAAAGATCGATGCGCTTCAGGTTGATTTGTACGACCAAGAAGCCGCCGCACCCGTGCTCGATAGCCATGACTTTTATAAAAACTGTAGAAGTCTTTTGACAGAGGATGGCGTCATGATCGTTAATCTATTTGGTAAAGATAGTCACTTTGATAAAAGTTTATCAAAGATCAAGGAGATCTTTGAAGGAGGTGCGGTGTGGTGTTTTAAGCCCACCAAAGAGGGCAACACGGTCGTCATGGCTCAAAGGGCCTGCATTGAAATCACCAAAGAATCTTTGATGGAGCGAGCCGAGGGCATCCGCTCTGAATATGGATTGCCTGCACACAAGTGGTTGAAAGTTTTAAGTCAGACTTAGATGATGGTAATCCTAGGTCTAAATTTATTGTAGGTAATAATCTTGTTATATCGTGTTTTATTAG
Organism: uncultured Burkholderiales bacterium; assembly: GCA_903842945.1. Classification (GTDB taxonomy): domain Bacteria; phylum Pseudomonadota; class Gammaproteobacteria; order Burkholderiales; family Burkholderiaceae_C; genus Limnohabitans. The sequence continues at coordinate 1,350 of CAIMNS010000169.1, read as the reverse complement.
GGTATTCCACTAGTAAAGATCTTCAACCTTGGTTCACAATTCGCCATCCGTAAGAAATGTCTAGGAGAATTTTGTGAATATTAAGAGTCAGAAAGACTTTTTCTCAGGACTCATGTTCCTGATTGTTGGTGGGGGATTTGCATATGGTGCAACCTCTTATTCCATTGGAACCGCCGCAAGGATGGGCCCTGGTTACTTCCCTTTGCTCTTGGGTGTCATCTTGTCGATCCTTGGTGCATTTGTTTTGTTTTTCTCCTTAGTCGTTGAAAGACCAGACCATGACCCGGTGGGTAAGTTTGCATGGGCGCCCATTTTGTATGTCCTTGGTTCCAATATTTCATTTGGAATCATGTTAGTCGGTCTACCCAGCATTGGATTACCTTCTTCAGGCTTGTTCGCTTCAATCTTTGTTTTGACACTGATTGCCAGCAAAGCCGGCGACAAATTCATACTTCGCGAAGTTTTGATTTTGGCGAGCGTTTTGTCACTCATTTGCTACTTGGCTTTCATTTTGTTGCTCAAGTTGCAAATGCCCATGTGGCCTATCTACATTACCGGTTGAGGACTAGAAAAAGATGGATTTAATTTCAAACCTTGCACTGGGCTTTAGTGTTGCTGCAACTCCTTTAAATTTAGTTTACTGCTTTATTGGTTGTTTGTTGGGTACTTTGATTGGTGTGTTGCCAGGCGTTGGTCCAGTTGCGACCATTGCCATGCTGTTGCCAGCAACGTATGCCCTGCCACCCGTGGCGGCGTTGATCATGTTGGCTGGTATTTATTACGGCGCACAATACGGTGGTTCAACCACCGCGATTTTGGTGAACTTGCCAGGTGAAGCTTCTTCAGTGGTGACCACCATTGACGGATATCAAATGGCCAGACGAGGCCGTGCTGGCCCTGCCTTGGCTGCTGCTGGCTTGGGTTCATTTTTCGCAGGTTGCATTGGAACTTTGATTTTGGCCGCATTCGCGCCCCCATTGACAGAGTTGGCCTTCAAATTTGGACCTGCCGAATATTTCTCATTGATGGTTTTGGGCTTGATTGGTGCTGTGGTTTTGGCCTCTGGCTCATTGATCAAAGCCATTGCGATGATTATTCTGGGTCTCCTGATGGGCTTGATCGGTACCGATGTGAACTCTGGTGTTGCACGCTTTAGTATGGACATACCCGAGTTGACCGACGGTGTTGGTTTTGTTGTGATTGCAATGGGTGTATTTGGATACGGGGAAATCATCTCCAACCTGTCCTTGCCTGAGGATGAACGTGAAGTCTTTACATCTGGTGTGACGGGCTTGTTTCCAACGGCTGAAGACTTCAAGAACATGATCCCCGCTGTATTGAGAGGTACAG
>CAIMNS010000168.1 GCA_903842945.1 uncultured Burkholderiales bacterium | reverse complement strand
ATCCAGGGAGACGTCCACAAGGCCATGCAGATTCAATTCAAATTGATGCCCGTTCATAAGCATCTTTTTGTTGAAGCCAATCCCATTCCCGTGAAATGGGCCATGGCCAAAATGGGTTTGTGTGGCCCCACACTCAGACTGCCATTGACGCCCCTTGCCAGCCCATTTGAAACCACCGTTGAAACTGCACTTCGTGCAAGCGGTCTACTTTGAGATTTATTAGGACTTACTCAGTGATACATCCATTCATTCGAACGTTACAAAAAAAGATTGCCACTTGGCTTGCCCTGACCTGCCTTGTGAGCCTCTTGGGCGCTTGTTCAAGCGTTTTTAACAGCGAAAAAGTCAACTACAAATCACAGGCCAGTGCGCTGGTTGTGTCCTTGGAAATTCCGCCTGATCTGACACAATTGAACAAAGACACACGTTATCGCATTCCTGGTGAACAAGTGAGCGCTAATGCTATGGGCATGAACACCGTGGCGAACACCGCACCGAGCATCGGCGCGACCAAAACCAGTGACGTATCGCTCTCACGCCTAGGCAATCAGCGCTGGCTTCTTGTTCAACGCTCACCCGAAGACGTTTGGCCTGCCGTCAAACAGTTCTGGTTGGACAACGGCTTTGTGTTCGTCAAAGAAGATGACAAGTTGGGCTTTCTTGAGACCGACTGGGCTGAGAACAAATCCAATGCATCTCAAGACTTTTTTGGCAAAACACTGTCGCGCTTTTTAGGAAGCGTCATGTCTTCAGGGATCAAAGACAAGTTCATCACCCGTTTTGAAGCGGTGAACAACCAACAGGTAGAGATTTTCATCTCTCACCGCTCGATAGAAGACTTGGGGCCCAGCAGCAGCAACCCCCTTAGCAGCTACAAATCCAAAGCCGCAGATCCAGAGCTAGAGAACGAGTTCTTGACCCGTTTGATGCAAAGACTGGGTGCCTCAGAGACACAGGTGGCTGAAGCGAGCAAAGCAATGACTGGCCCAGCGCAAGCCAAGGCGAGCTTGGACAACCAAGACAAGTTCTCTAGGATCGCTTACCAAGAAGGGTTTGATACGGCCTGGCGACGGGTCGGCGTGGCCTTGGATCGCTCGGGCTTTACCGTAGAAGACCGTGATCGCAAAGCGGGACTTTATTATGTTCGCTTCGTCGACCGAAGTAGCGATGGCAATGAACCTGGATTTTTCTCACGTTTGTTCTCTAGCACCCCAAAGGACGAAGGACCTCAGCGTTATCGATTGAAGCTAGAAGCAAAGAACGATGCACAGACCTTCATTGTGATTCAAAACACCTCTGGACAAGCCGATGCCTCAAAAGCCGGCGCCAAGATCGCTCAACTGTTGCTTGATGAATTGAAGTAAACGCTTGAGTGCTTTGTGAACCAACTTCTTGTGCCTTTGATGCTGTGTAAATCGCTCTGTAAACCGCTGTGTTGAGATTCAAAAGCCTTGGCAGCGGCAGCAGCGGAAACGCGACCTTGGTTGAAGCCTCCCGAGGTGACATCACCTCCCGCGTGCTGATTGATTGTGGCT
>CAIMNS010000167.1 GCA_903842945.1 uncultured Burkholderiales bacterium | reverse complement strand
TTTGGGCATCTCTTGATCAAAAGCGATGATGCGTCCTGCATCAGGCTCTACCAATCCCAAGCACATTTTGAGAGCAGTTGTTTTGCCGGCCCCATTGGGACCAATCAGTCCGAGACACTCACCGGGATAGATCTCAAACGACAAGCCTTTGACCACTTGCTTGCCTGAATAGCTCTTCATCAGCTTGTCGCAACTTAAAAGTGCTTTCTTCATTTTCCATTCTGAGTTATGCGTTGCAAGAGGTGTTGGTCAACGCCTTGAACCAACAAGAAACCCCCCATGAACAAGCGCCCATGTCCTAGGCTGGATTGTTTTGAATCATGGCATTGCGATGGCGCAACAAGAAGTCGTCATAGGTGTTGATGCCGCGCAATTGTAGGATTGTATTTCTTACCGCCGCCTCCACCAACACCGCAATGTTTCGACCGGCGACCACTTGAATGACCACTTTTCTGACGGCAATCCCTAAGACATCTTGCGTCAACGGCTCATGGGGCAGTCGGTCATAGTCTCTCTCCAAAGTCTCTCGTCTGACCAAATGAACAATGAGTTTGAGTCTCATTTTTCTCCTGACCGCCGTTTCACCAAAAATAGCTTGAATGTCCAATAAACCAATCCCCCGCACCTCAAGCAAGTTTTTCAAGAGCTCAGGACATCTGCCTTCTATGGTGTTTTGGTTGATGCGAAACAAGTCCACCGCATCGTCTGCGACCAAACCATTTCCCCTAGAGATCAACTCCAATCCCAGTTCACTTTTGCCAAGACCTGACTCCCCCGTGATCATCACGCCCAAGCCCAAAATATCCATAAAAACGCCGTGCATCGTCGTTCTATCGGCAAAATGCTTGGACAAATACGCCCTCAACACATCGATCACATAGGCCGACGGCTCCTTGGTCACAAAAAGCGGTATTTGGGCGTTGTCGCACAAAGCCACCAAGCGCTCTGGGGCGCGTTGCCCATCGGCCAACACCAGCATCGGGGGCTTGAGGGTCACAATGCGCCCAACACGCCTCTCGCAATCCTCTTGGGTCGCATTGGTCAAATAACTGATTTCCCGCTCTCCCAAGAGCTGCAAGCGATAAGGATGGATGTAGTTCAAGTACCCAACCAAGTCGGCACCCGAGCGGGCTTGTCGAACCATCACTTCATCGAAACGACGGTCCGAAGCCGTTAAACCAGCGATCCATTGCCAACTTAACTTTTCTTTGAAGTCCTTGAACAATTCAACTGCACTGACAACGGTGGGCTTCATCTGGAGTCCTCAAAGAACAATTGGCGGGAAGGGATCAGCTCGGCAGGCTCAGGCTGCCTTGAACTATTTTTGAGTGTAACTGCTGCGGGTCTTGAGACAACAAAAGCTCTTCTCTGATCTCGCTTTGGCTGAGCAAGCTGGCGATGTTGGACAAAATCTCCAAATGTCTTTGCGTGGAGGCTTCTGGGACAAGCAAAAAAAACATCAGTTTGACCGGAAGCTCGTCGGGAGAATCAAAGCCAATGGGAGTTTGGAGCAAGAAAACGGCCAGCATTGGGGTTTTAAGCCCTTTGATACGACCATGCGGAATGGCGACACCGTGACCTAGGCCCGTAGAGCCCAATCTTTCTCGAGCCAAAAGGCTGTCCGCCACATTGGCTCGAGACAGTCCGTGCAACTCCTCAAACAACAAACCCGCCTCTTCAAAGGCACGTTTTTTACTGGTAATGTCCAATCCCACCCGAATATGGGTGAGCGGAAGTAAATTGGGAAGTCGATTCATAATGGCGTCACATTATGCATCTTTAGAGGAAGAACTTAAAGAACGATCACTGGCCATTTGTTTTTTTTCAGCCACATTGACAATTAGTTTCATCACCTTTGCCGTGGTAGGAAAGTGCGCGGGAAAGGGCCTCAAACCCTCATGAAGCCTGGATGCGTTCCTGGCTTTTTATGGTCCATCAACCCTGGGGGTTGACCAGCGTAGGCGGCCCTTTTGACCACCCACGCTTTTGAGCTTCAAAAAGACGGCTCAATGAAAAGCCATGCTCCGCTTGTGAGGGTTTTGATGGTTTTGCACACGCCCCTTGTGCTTTCCAACTTGACGGTCCAGCTTGTCGACCAAATCATCGACAGCCGCATACAAATCTTGGTGCTCACTTTGAGCAAATAGGTCTCCCCCGGGAACATGGATGTTGCATTCTGCAACTTGCCTACGCTCTTTTTCTTTTTTGTTTTCCACACTCAACAACACCTTCACATCCACCACTTGATCAAAATGCTTGATCACTCTCTCTAATTTTTGCGTTACATAGTTGTGCAATGCAGGTGTGACCTCTAGATGATGACCGCTGATCGTTAAATTCATATGTAGCCTCCTATGGCCTATGGGTTGGTTAACACAGTACGTTTATCAGTCTTCTCCTTGCGAGCTCTTTGTGGCGTAGGCCAGTTCAGCCCGCAACTCCACTATGCGCTCTTTCAACACCAATTGCAATGCCTAAACGATCCTCCTTCGAACAAAATTCGTCCTTGCTGAGAACCAAGGTTTTACATCCCTTTGGAGCCTCTAACTGGCCTGGGTCAGGCGCCAAGTCTTAGGAGGCCATAGGGGGTGGTTTTTTTCACAGAGCAGTGCCATAATGCGCTTAGTTCAACTCTGGAGTTTTATCTCTTGGAAACCGCCTCTATTTAGGAGGTTGCATCTCATTGACCCCATGGTAAGGGGCTGGCAAGCATTGTCTAGCACGGCCCCCACCCCAAAGCGTCGCGGATGGAACCTCCTCTTTATCCACATCGACTCTTTTGGGTTTTATCTCGAGTAATTTGCCATGCTCAATATTTTTACGCTGGCCAACGGCCGCTTGTTTCAAGAGGAAATTGAATCTCTTGAAGAACTCTCTAAGTTCCAGCCCATTTGGGTGGACTTGGAGTCCCCAACCCTTGATGAAAAGCGCTGGATCAAACAGTACTATGGACTTCAAATTCCTGAAGATGCCATGGACGAAGACATTGAAGAGTCCGCTCGCTTTTACGAAGAAGACAATGGAGAGTTGCATATTCGAAGCGATTTCTTGATCGCCGACGAAGATGAGCCCCGCTCTGTTCGCGTGGCCTTCATCTTGAACCAACACAATCAAGATCTCAAAAGCAAAGGCGTCCTCTTTTCCATTCACGATGAGGATGTGCCCGTTTTTCGTCTGCTAAGGCTCAGGGCCAGAAGAGCGCCTGGACTGATTGAGGATGCGAAAGAGGTTTTACTGAAACTCTACGATGCCGATGCCGAGTATTCAGCCGACACCTTAGAAAACATTTACGATCAACTCGAAAAAGCGGGCAAGCTTGTGCTCTCTGAAGACGTGACAGATGCGTTGGCCGGAGAGGTTTTAGGAGCCATTGCAAGGCAGGAGGATTTGAACGGTCGAATTCGTCGCAATGTCATGGACACCCGACGAGCAGTGAGTTTCATGATGCGCTCAAAAATGCTCAGTATCGACCAATTTGAAGAGGCTCGGCAAATTTTGCGAGACATTGAATCTTTGGACAACCACACGGCTTTCCTTTTTGACAAAATCAACTTTTTGATGGATGCAACCGTTGGTTTCATCAATATCAATCAAAATAAAATCATCAAAATATTCTCTGTGGCCTCTGTGGCACTTTTGCCGCCAACTCTGATTGCGAGCATTTACGGCATGAACTTTCAATTCATGCCCGAGCTCAATGCGAGCTGGGGTTATCCGTATGCCATTGTGTTGATGATTGCAAGCGCTTTGGTTCCGATGTGGTACTTCAGACGCAGGGGCTGGTTGGCCTAAGCCGTTTGTCAGGTGATCGAGCGGTTTTTGACAAAGGTTTCAATGACATGGGCGCCATAGGGCGCGGCAACCGTTTGGATGAATTTTTCAAAATCCATGTGTGCCGAGTCGTTGGCATTGTCAGAAATGATTCGCACCGCGGCAAAAGGCACACCAAAGTCATCGCAAACTTGCGCCACTGCCGCACATTCCATCTCCACGGCCAATGCGCTGGGTTGATTGAGCTTGAGCTCTGAGCTTATCTTTGCACTGGAGATGAATTGGTCTCCACTCAAGATCAAGCCCTCGTGCAAACAGATGTCTTTTGCTTGCACACCCAACTGATCCCATAGGCCATGCAACTGCATGTTGGCGCGCACCTCTTGGAGGCATTGGCTTGCCGCACGTTTCAGCTCAAGGCTCAGGCTTTGATCGGTCAAAAAGCAACTCTTGTTCGTCAGCGGAATCTCGTACCTTGGAAACAAGGGCGAAGCATCCATGTCGTGCTGCAACAACTCGGTGGCAATCACCACATCGCCGACCTGAACTCGTTGGTCCAAGGAGCCCGCGACCCCTGAAAAAACCACCTGAGTCGCTCCAAAATGCTCAATCAGCGAGGCCGTGGTGGTGGCTGCCGCCACCTTACCTATGCGGGACAACACCGCCACCACCGATTGCCCCATCCATTGCGCTTGCCAATAGGTCCTGGAACCAAGTTGCAAAGGTTTTGCGTCCAAGCGCTCTAAGATACAAGACAACTCTTGTGGCATGGCGCTCATCAGCGCCATGGTTTGAGGGATGTGTCTACTCAATCGCTTTCACCATGTCTTCGACCACTTTTTTAGCATCTCCAAAAACCATCATGGTCTTGTCCATGTAAAAGAGTTCGTTGTCCAAGCCAGCATACCCCGCGGCCATTGAGCGCTTGTTGACGATGACGGTTTTGGCTTTGTAGGCCTCCAAAATAGGCATGCCATAAATAGGACTGCCTTTGACCATCGCTGCTGGATTGACCACATCGTTGGCGCCCAAAATGATCGCCACATCCACTTGACCAAACTCACCGTTGATGTCTTCCATTTCAAACACCTGGTCGTAGGGCACCTCCGCTTCGGCAAGGAGCACGTTCATGTGTCCAGGCATTCTCCCCGCCACGGGATGAATGGCGTATTTCACCGTGATCCCTTTTTCTGTGAGCTTGGCCGCCATCTCCTTGACCGCATGTTGCGCACGCGCAACCGCCAATCCGTAACCCGGCACGATCACCACGCTCTCCGCGTTGCCCAAGACAAAGGCGGCATCGTCTGCACTGCCAGTTTTGACACTACGCTGAACTTGTCCGCCAGAAATCTGCGCAACACCCTCACCACCAAAACCGCCCAAGATCACATTAAAGAAAGAGCGGTTCATGGCCTTGCACATGATGTAACTCAAGATCGCTCCAGAACTGCCCACCAAGGAGCCTGCAATGATGAGCATGGCATTGTTCAAAGAAAAACCAATGCCTGCCGCCGCCCAACCTGAATAACTGTTGAGCATGGAGACGACCACAGGCATGTCTGCGCCACCGATTGGGATGATGATCAACACGCCCAAAATAAATGCCAAGGCCAACATGGCCAGAAATAAAGTCCAATCGCCTTGAACCATAAAGACCAAACCCAGCCCCATGCACGTCAAACCCAACAGCAAATTTAAGAGATGCTGTCCAGCAAAACTGACGGGTGCGCCTTGAAAAAGCCTGAACTTGTATTGCCCTGATAACTTGCCGAATGCAATCACTGAACCGCTAAAAGTGATCGCGCCAATCGCACCACCCAAGAACAGTTCTAGTCGATTTCCCATGGGAATCGGGTCTCCGATGTTGTGCACAATTTGAAAAGCCTGTGGTTCCGCCACCGCGGCAATGGCAATGAACACCGCTGCCAAGCCAATCATGCTGTGCATGAACGCCACCAACTCGGGCATCTTTGTCATCTCCACTCGACGTGCCATGATCGTGCCTGCTGTGCCACCCAACAACAAACCCAACAACACATGTCCAAGTCCTGTCCAAGGTCCTGACAAACCCTCGGTAGAGGAGCCGCCAAGGCTTGCAAGCTCTGGCGCCTGAGCCAATTTGTAAATCAACGCGGCCGTCGTCAACACCGCCAAGGCCATGCCCAACATGCCAAAAAGGTTGCCACGAATGGACGTTGTTGGATGGCTCAGTCCTTTTAGCGCTTGAATGAAACAAATGCTGGCCACCAAATAAAAAAGCGTGACTAAATTCATACTCATTTGTGATCTCCAGAAGAAGCATTGGCTTTTTTATCTTTTTTCTTGAACATCTCAAGCATTCTTCGAGTGACCAAAAATCCCCCAAACACGTTCACCGCAGCCAAGGCGACCGCCAAAATACCCATGGTTTGACCCAAAACCGTTTGCGTCAAGGCTGCCGCCAACATCGCACCCACAATGATGATTGCGGAGACCGCATTGGTCACGGCCATCAAAGGGGTATGCAAGGCTGGGGTGACTGTCCATACGACGTGATAGCCCACATAAATTGCCAAAACGAAAATGATTAAATTAATTACCGTTGGAGAGACCATGTCCATTTTTATTTCCTTTTGATTGTTCCATCTTGCGTCATCAAACAGGCGGCGACAATGTCGTCATCCTCTGGCCATTGAAATAGCCCGTCCTTTGGGGAGACCAATTTGACAAAATCCAACACATTTCTTGCATACAAAGCACTGGCGTCTGCAGCGACCAGGGCTGGCAAATTGGTCTCGCCCACAAGGGTGACACCATGAACTTGAATGGTTTTATCCGCTTGGGTCAAGGGACAGTTGCCGCCTTGCGCTGCAGCCAAGTCCACAACCACACTGCCAGCCTTCATGGACATCACCATCTCTTGACTCACCAGAACAGGCGCTGCTCGACCAGGAATCAGTGCCGTTGTGATCACGATGTCGGCCAAAGCGACACGTTTGGCCACCTCCATCTTTTGGCGCTCAAGCCAAGATGCGGGCATCGGCTTGGCATAGCCTCCAACGCCTTGTGCCGCGTCTTTCTCTTCTTGGGTTTCATACGGCACATCAATGAACTTGGCCCCCAAAGACTCCACCTGTTCTTTGACCCCTGGCCTGACATCGGAGCACTCAATCACGGCCCCCAATCGCTTGGCCGTTGCAATGGCCTGTAAGCCTGCGACCCCTACGCCCAAAATAACGACCCGTGCGGCTTTGACCGTCCCAGCCGCCGTCATGAGCATGGGGAAAAATCGCTGGTATTTGTCTGCGGCGATCATGACCGCCTTGTAGCCCGCAATATTGGCCTGAGAGGACAAGACGTCCATGCTTTGCGCCCTGGTCGTTCTTGGGGCCGCCTCAAGGGCAAACGAGCACAACTTTGCATGCGCCAGTCTCTGAAGTCCAGCGGCATCAAACGGATTGAGCATGCCCACCAACACACTGCCCTCCTTCATCAGGCTTGTTTCTTGTTCATTGGGGATGCGAACTTTCAGCACCATGTCTTGTGAAAACGCACCCTGTGCATCGGTCATCGTGGCCCCAGCCAACCGATAGGCCTCGTCCGTGATGCTGGCGTTCAGGCCCGCCCCGGATTGAACATGAACCGCATGGCCCTGGGCCAAGTACTTTTTGACGGTCTCAGGGGTGACGGCAACGCGTGTTTCCCCAGGAAACGACTCAAGTGGAACACCAATGTTCATAAATAAACTCCAACAAGGCTTCTTATCGAACAAGTCGCCCAAGGTTTTTTGCTGCAGACCTTGAACGCCCAAGCGACGTGTTTTTTTAAATGAGGCTTGTCTTTGACAAAACCCCAAACGGCTTGTCCGATTCTAAAGACATTTTTACATTTCTTATAGCCGCCTTACATCTCAGGCTGTTTCGTTCTTTTTTTGATCATCTTGGACCGTTTTCTAGGGAACTTCAAGGCTAAACTCCTGATCGTGTTTTATCCCTTTTGGCCCAGTCATGATGCAAATCAATTCCCCAGACGCCTCTACACGCTGGAAACCTAGCGTTACCGTTGCTGCCATCATTGAAAAAGACGGCAAGTTTTTGCTGATTGAAGAACACACCCCGGAAGGACTCAGGCTGAACAATCCAGCGGGCCACCTCGACCCGGGGGAGTCACCCCTTCAAGCCTGCGCTAGAGAGGCTCTTGAAGAAAGTGCGTACGACTTCAAGCCCACCCATCTCATTGGCATGTACCTAAGTCGCTTTCAAAGAACCCTCCCCAGTGACGCGGGCATAGAGGATGTCACCTACCTGCGGTTTGCTTTTTCTGGCGAACTAGGTGCCTTTCACCCCCAACAGCCTTTGGACAAGGGCATTGTCAGAACACTTTGGTTGAGCCCAGATGAAATTCGCGCGAGTGCGTCTACTCACAGAAGCCCCTTGCTGCTTCAATGCATGAAGGACTACTTGCAAGGTCAACGCTTTGGGCTTGAACTGATTTACACAGACCCCAGCGTTTATCTTTGAAGCCTCCCCACTTGACCCCTTGATCAGCCCATCAGCATGCTGGCGCCCAATCCCCATTGGGCGGGTACCTGGATTTTAAAAAAGGTTCATAATACGAACCTTGTTGGTATCAACCCTTTCCATTTTTCGAGGTATTTTGTGGATCAAACCATTCTAAAATTCGGTAGCGGGCAGTCCGTCGAACGCGTCGAAGATGCGCACCTACTTGTCGGCGCAGGTCAATTTGCTGACGATGTCCAACAGGCCTCCCAACTTCATGTGGCCTTTGTGCGCTCTGCACAGGCGAATGCCCTGATTGAATCCATTGACACCCTTGCTGCGCAAAACATGCCTGGCGTCAAGTTGGTGCTCACGGGCGCCATGCTCGAGGAAGCAGGCGTCAAGCCCATGGCCAAGCCCGTGAACTTTAAACGAGCCGATGGCTCTCCCATTGCATCGGCCACGAGAACCATTTTAGCCAAGCACCAGGTTCGCTTTGTGGGTGAAATCATTGCTGCTGTGGTCGCTGACTCCGTCTTCAATGCAAAAAATGCCGCTGAAGCGGTGGTGGTTTCATTCAAGGAACTTACATCGGCCGTGACGATCAAAGACGCTCTCAGTCCTCAGGCGCCTTTGCTCGCTGACGTGCCTGACAACATTGTGGCTGAAACCAAGTACGGTGACAGCGAAAAGGTGGCCCAAGTGTTTGCCAATGCCGCACATGTGGTTCAACTGAACATTGATCACCAGCGTTTGATCGCGCTCACCCTTGAGCCTAGAAGTGTGCAGGCACACACCCAAGATGGACGACTGATCGTTCGAATCAGTTCACAAATGCCATCGGCCGTGCGCGCTGCAATTTCTGATTTATTTGGCATCCCCGCCGATCTTGTCCGCGTGGTGGTGGGCGACGTAGGGGGCGGTTTTGGAATGAAGACAGGCGCCTATCCCGAAGATCTTGCCGTGGCCTATTGCGCCCATCGCCTTCAAATGCCTGTCAAGTGGCAGTCTGAGCGCGCAGAGGACTTTTTGGCAAGCTCTCATGGCAGAGACATCGAAAGCCAGTGCGCCTTGGCGTTGGACAAAGACGGGAAAATCTTGGCCCTTCAAGTTCACAATCTAGCCAATGTGGGCGCCTACCCTGGCATGACCGGCGTGGCCATTCAACTCTTGATTGGCCCGTGGGTCCAAACCAGCGTTTATGACATTGGCTTGATTGATTTTCAATTCAAAGCCGTGATGACCAATACCGCACCCACGGGTGCTTATCGGGGTGCTGGCCGCCCCGAGGCGATCTTCAACATCGAGCGATTGATGGACGAGGCCGCTCGCGTGACGGGCATCGATCGCATCGAGTTGCGCCGAAGAAACTTCATTCAACCCGAACAAATGCCCTATAAAAACCCCATGGGACAGACTTACGACACAGGACATTTTGAAGCCATCATGGACCAAGCCCTGTCGCAAGCCGACTGGCATGGCTTTGAGCAACGTGAGGCCGTCTCCAAAGCCAAAGGCTTGTGGCGCGGACTTGGTGTGTCCACTTTTTTAGAGTGGACCGGCGGCAACGCTTTAGAAGAAAAGGTCAACGTTCGCATCCTCTCAGACGGTGTGATCGAGGTCTTCTCAGCGGTCAACGCCATGGGGCAAGGCATTGCCACAAGTTTGTCTCAATTGGTGGTCGATGTCTTTGGGGTTGAGATGTCCAAAGTACGTGTCGTGCTTGGCGACACCGACCGCGGCAATGGCTTTGGGTCAGTCGGTTCTCGTTCTTTGTTCACCGGTGGCTCGGCTGTCTCTGTCGGCGCCCAACAAGCTCTAGACCAAGCCAAGTCCTTGGCGGCCAAATCGCTTGAAAGCTCTGCGGATGATTTGGTTTATGAACGTGGCAACTTCAAGGTCAAGGGCACCGATGTGTCCATCTCCTTGGCCACTTTGGCCAGCAAAGAGCCCAACGGGCGCATCGAATTGGATTCCACAACGGCCGCCAGTGGTCCCACTTGGCCCAATGGATGTCATATTTCTGAAGTCGAAATCGACCCACAGACTGGCGTCGTGCACCTTGCCAAGTACTCATCGATGAATGACGTTGGACGGGTGGTCAATCCTTTGATTGTTCGTGGACAACTCGATGGCGGTGCTGTTCAAGGCATCGGTCAAGC
>CAIMNS010000166.1 GCA_903842945.1 uncultured Burkholderiales bacterium | reverse complement strand
CCCAAGTCTCCAAAGGCACCTGAAACGCCATGACCGCCATCGTCAACGCCACCAACAAAGAGATGATGTGCCTGACCAAAAAATGGGTCTGTGAATAGTGCACAAATTTGGGGTTGTCGGGCATTGCAATGGAGGCCGAGTAAACCATCACCAAACCCCAAAGCATCAAGGCCAAGGTGACAAACACCAAAGGTTGATCAAAGGCGCTGAAGCGAACAGGCATTGAAGAGGTGGCCGTGAATTGCGTGCCGTGCACGCGAACGGGCAAGACGTCTCCCCTGCCCCAGTCGTCCTTGCCTGAGCCTTGTCCCTTTGAAGAAAACAATTTTTGACCGATGCCATTAAAAATGGAAGTGGCGCTCAAAGTCTCACCTCACTGTCCTTGCCGGCCTGGGCAAACTCCATGGCACCCATTTCTGACAACTCTTGGACCGCCTCTAGAAATACTTGCCCGCGATGAGCGTAATTCTTGAACATGTCCAAGCTCGAGCAAGCGGGTGACAAAAGCACCGCATCGGAACTTTGCGCATTCAAACTGGCCACACGCACGGCCTCATGCATGTTTTGCACACGAATGAGCTTCACCTTGCTCAACGCCATAGAGGTTTCAATCCAGTCAGCATCTCGACCGAGCAAAATCACGGCTCGCGCAAAACGATGGATCGGCTCAATCAAGGGTGTGAAATCTTGCGATTTCGCATCCCCGCCCAAGATCAACACCAGTTTTCGATCGTGACCCAGTCCCTCAAGCGCTGCAAGCGTGGCCCCAACATTGGTTCCCTTGCTGTCATCAAAGTACTCAACGCCTTCAATGATTTGGATCGATTGAATGCGGTGAGGCTCACCGACGTATTCTCTCAAAGCATACAACATCGGTGCAAGCTTGGCTTGTGTTGTGCTCGCAAGCGCCAAGGCCGCAAGCGCATTGCTTGCATTGTGTCGACCAAGAATGCGCAGTGCATCAACGGGCATCAAGCGTTGAATCTCCAACTCTTCGTCAACTTGGTTTTTCTTGGTTTTGAGACCCAATGGCTCAAGCGCTCGCACCAGCCAGGCCATACCGTTGACGTGTTCAACACCAAAGTCTCCTGCACGCACTGGCATGCCAAAACCGAACTCAAGGTGGAGCGGCAAAGCAGCTGCTTTGCTTTTAGATTTAGAAGCCAAGGGCGATGGTTTCGCTTTTTCCTTTGCCTGGGGCACCAAGCCCATGACCGCAGGATCATCTCTGTTCAAGAGGCGTTGGGTCTTTGCACCAAAAATAGACTTTTTGGATTGTGCGTAGTCATCCATGTCACGATGCCAATCCATGTGATCTTGGCTGATGTTCAACACGGTGGCTGCGGTAGGTTCAAATTCAGTCACCCCTTTGAGCTGAAAACTTGACAACTCCAAGACCCAGGCCTGGGGTAAATCGGCCACCCAGGGAAACAAGCTGTGAAGTCGCTGCCTTGTGCGCTCTTCAGCAGAAACGAAAGGCATGCTGATGGCGGCTCGCCCTTCCTCATCTTCCTCATGGGCTTGAAGCACCTCACCAGGACTTGGAGCATGAGTCTCAACTGCATTGACGCTGTCCAAGGCCTCCTCACCCGAATGGGTCTCCTGCATGGGCGCTTGCTCTTTCTCATGAGCCTGCTCTTCTTCCTCTAGGCGGCTCTCAACCCATGGCGCAGTTTCTTTCGCCGTCTCTGCCTCCAGCTCTTGGGCGTCAAAGTTTCGCAAGTTCTCCATGAACGAGGGCTTTAAGTAAGCTTGCAATGTATCCAAGAGGGCGGGCCCAATGTTGCCTGCAACGGCCACTTTCATTTGTGCGCGGCGCAAAAGTGCCGCCGTCAATGAAGTGACCGTGGTCTTTCCATTGGTCCCCGTCACGGCAAGCACATTGGGCGAGTATCCACATTTTGCCTTGAGCTCATTCATGGCCAACGCAAACAGTGTGAGTTCTGTCCCGGTTGCCAATCCCTTTGACTGGGCGTGTTGCCACAAATCTTCGACCCTTGCAGGCGAGAGTCCTGGGCTTTTAAAGACCGCATGCACTGGCACGGCATTCAACACACCCGCTTCAAATTGACCTTGAATGAATTGCACTTGTGGCATTTCTGCTTTTAAGGTTTTTAAGTGCGGGGGCTCTGCCCGATCGTCAACCACCCAAACATTTGCTCCACAAAACACACACCAACGGACCATGGACAAGCCTGACTCGCCAAGCCCCAAGATCATGATGTTTTGTTCTTTTAAGGTCAACATGCCATCAACGCAACTTCAAGGTTGATAAACCCACCAAACACAAAAGCATGGTGATGATCCAAAAACGGACCACCACTTGTGTTTCATGCCATCCACTTTTCTCAAAGTGGTGATGCAAGGGGGCCATCTTGAAAATCCGACGGCCTTGCCCAAATTTTCTTTTTGAGTATTTAAAGTAAGTGACTTGCAACATCACAGAAAGTGCCTCAACCACAAAAATCCCACCCATGATCGCCAACACAATTTCTTGACGCACAATGACCGCGATGGTGCCCAAAGCAGCGCCCAAGGCCAGGGCTCCAACGTCACCCATGAAGACTTGTGCAGGATGGGTGTTGAACCACAAAAAGGCCAACCCTGCGCCTGCCATGGCCGCACAAAAGATCAACAACTCTCCCGAACCAGGAATGTAGGGGAAAATCAAATATTTAGAGTACACGGAGCTCCCCGTGACGTAGGCAAACACACCCAGTGCAGAACCCACCATCACAACAGGCATGATGGCCAAGCCATCCAAACCATCGGTCAAGTTCACCGCATTGCTTGAACCCACGATGACCAAGTAGGTGAGCACCACAAACCCAAGAACGCCAAGAGGGTAGCTCACCTCTTTCATGAAGGGCACCATCAAGCCGGCTTTGGGTGGCAAGCTCAAATCAAAGCCAGATCCAATCCAACTCCAAAAGAGTTCAATGACTTTTAAATTGTTGCTCTCCGAAATACTGAACACCAAATACAAAGCAGCGACCAAGCCAATGATCGACTGCCACAAGTATTTTTCACCGGAGGGCATCCCCTCTGGGTCTTTTCTGACGACTTTTCTCCAATCATCGACCCAACCAATCGCACCAAAGCCAAACGTCACCAACATCACGATCCATACAAAACGGTTTGACCAATCGGACCAAAGTACCGTTGAGACGGCAATAGAGATCAAGATCAACACGCCTCCCATCGTGGGTGTACCGCTTTTGCTCAAATGCGTTTGCATGGCATAGTCACGAATAGGTTGCCCAATTTTCAAGGTCACCAGTCGCCTGATCACCCATGGGCCTGCAACCAAACCAATGAGCAAAGCGGTCAACGCCGCCATCACCGCCCTGAAGGTGATGTACTGAAAGACCCTGAAGTAACCAAAATCTGGTGACAAAGTTTGCAACCATTGCGCCAAGGTCAAGAGCATGTGATGTCCTCTTTTGCCATGTTTTGGCTGAGCAATGCCTCTACCACTCGCTCCATTTTCATAAATCTAGATCCTTTGATCAGTAAACTTTTAAATTCCGGTAACTGCATGGACAGCGTTTTGATCAAGGGCTCTATCGCTTCAAAATGCTCTGCCCTTTGATCCCTTGATGGGTTTTGTTCAAAGGCCTTGACGGCGTGTTTCGTCAAAGGCCCCAGCCCCATCAGATGGTCAATACCCACTTGGCTCGCGTAGCGACCGACCTCCTCATGGAACATCACCCCATGCTCGCCCACCTCGCCCATGTCACCCAAAACCAAAACTCTGCGACCCTCTAAACGCGCCAACAAATCGATGGCGGCAATCACCGAATCGGGGTTGGCGTTGTAGGAGTCGTCAACCAAGCCTAGTTGGTGCTCTTGCTCCTGGCCCAATTGCGCATTGAACGCTTTGACTCGAAGTGCTTTAAAACTGCTTCTGCCTTGAACCGCTTGAAAGTCTTCAAGGCCTTTTTGAACCATCGCCATGGGAACGCCCAAACTGTAGGCGCAAGCGGTGCTTGCAAGAGCATTGTGCACATTGTGCTCACCAGGCAAGTTCAACGTGAAGGTGTAGGTTTGATGGGCCACTTTGACATCTAGGCTCCAAGCCCCGTCAACCCATACGCTCTTGAGAAGTTGCACATCGGCTTTTTCATGTTGACCAAAGCGACAGACTTTGGCCTTGCCGGCCATCTCCATCCAAAGATCGCTGTGCTCATCGTCCATCGGGAATACCGCCACACCTTCTGGACTCAGGGCTTTGAACACCTGCGCGTTTTCGATGGCAACAGCTTTCACCGAACCCATGAATTCTTGGTGCTCTCGTTGTGCATTGTTGACCAAGGCCACTTGCGGCTGCACCCATTGGGCCAGCTCAATGATTTCACCAGGATGGTTCATCCCCAGCTCCAACACGGCACAGCGATGTGAATTCCTCATTCTGAGCAAGGTCAAGGGCACACCCACTGCGTTGTTGAAGTTGCCCTCGGTCGCCAAGCTTTTCTCACCTTGCCAAGCCCTTAAAATGCTGGCCAACATTTGAGTCACCGTGGTCTTGCCGTTGCTGCCCGTTACAGCAATCACCTGCACATCCAAGTCTCGCCGCCAATTCGCTGCGAGCACACCCAAGGCCTTGGCGGTGTCGCTCACTTCAATGCCCAGCCAATTCATGGCTTGCAAGCCGTGTTCGCAAATCGCCGCTTTGGCGCCCATCTGT
>CAIMNS010000165.1 GCA_903842945.1 uncultured Burkholderiales bacterium | reverse complement strand
TACGACATCAAAATTAAAAACAGCGACCTGGTTGTGGCCACACACGGCAGATCGTTTTGGATTTTGGATGATTTTTCGCCATTGCGAAAAATCAAACCCACTCAAAATGAAATTCAACTTTTCACGCCAAAAGATACAGTTCGAACTCGATTGGCATGGAGTTCTGGCTCTTCTTTCACACAAGAAGGCATCAATTACGGGCCCGCCTTTGGAATTGGCGGCGCCAGTGAAATGACCGTCCTTAGCAACGGCAAAAAGGTCCGTCGTTACCTGGATGTTGGCGAAAACCCACCCAACGGCGCTCTGATTCATTATTTCTTACCAGCCGACTTTGCGGGCGAGTTTGAGTTATCGATCTTTGATTCAAAAGACCGGCTGGTTAAAGCGTACAAAGTTGGAAAGAACCATGCAGTTTCTAACAACAGTCCAACTGCCACCATTGGATTAAACCGATTTGTATGGAATTTAAAACACCAAGGACCTACAACACTGGATGCTTCATTAGATGAGCGCAAAAACAAACCTTTGGCACAAAAGTCTGATGAGATTGAGGGCCCAACCGTTGCGCCAGGCCATTACGCTGTGGTGCTTCAATCGAACGGTAAAAGCATTCAGACACACTTCAATGTGTTGATGGACCCACGTCTCAAAATTGCAAAAAATGCACTTGAGAAACAGTTGGCTTTGCTGCAAAAACTTTATGCCTCCTTGTCTAATTTAAATGTGGCAGTCAATCAAATGCGCCAAGTTAAACGCCGACTATTGGAGATAGAAAAGAATTTGACGCCAAAACACGCCACTCTAAAAACCCGCTCTAGCAGCATCTTAGAGAAGTTGAAACAAATCGAAATTTCATTGATCGATCCCAAGCGCGAATCGCACAGAGATGTGCTGCGGCACTCTGGCGGACTGAGCGACAGCCTGACAGATTTAATCAGTCTTGTGTCAATAGGTGACGAAGCACCTACCAGTCAAGCCATTGCTGTCAGTCAGGAAGTGATTGACAAGGTCAACGAAAAAATAGCGAGTCTTGAGAGTATTTTGAAAAAAGATCTCATCAGTTTTCGAGCAACTTTGATGAAGTCAGACTTGACGACCTTGGAATCAAATCTTTTACTTGTTTAAAGATTTGATTTTTTGCGTCGTCAAAAATGATCACTTGTCCAACTCAGTTGGCTTTTGAATGAAAGCCAACTTGAGTTTGGATTGAATAGCGCCAAGGACATACCAAGTGATTAAAAAAGCACCGGTTTCGAGCATGAAACTGTGAAACTTGTAAAAAAGTTCAGCCAAGGTGAACGCCATTAAAAAGCTGGGCAACTGCTCAGTCATGAATTGTTTGAATGAGAGTCGGCTGATTAAATCGTACATGCAAATACCTTTTTAAAGTAACAAGTGGTGATCGGAATCCTAAGCTAATTTTGAATCTTGATCAATCCACTTTTGTGAGCGAATGTCTCGCCTTCTCATAGGGGTACACCCTATCTTCAATTCAGACCTCTTTGGGTCTAGCATGATCGATCAAATACAGAGGATAGCCATGAGCAGCAGAAGAGAATGGATTCAATGGGCCGGCATTGGTGCCGCTAGTTTGGGTGGCATGGGCCGCGCGTGGGCGGGTCCATTTCCTGAAAAGCCAATCAGATTGATCGTGCCCTACCCTGCAGGCGGCGGTGCAGATCAGTGGGCCAGAATTGTGGGGGGCAAGGCTGAAAAATTGTTAGGGCAAACCATCGTGTTTGATTACAAGCCTGGTGCCAGCACAACGATTGGGGCGGATGCGGCAGCCAAAGCCCCAGCAGATGGTTACACCATTCATTTGATAGACAGCACCGCTTTTGCCTACGTGCCCAACATGCGCAAAGTGTCTTATGACCCGCTCAAATCCTTCACGCCCTTGGTCCATTTGGGCGAGTTACCGTTTGTGCTGGTGGCCCATCCTTCTGTGCCTGTTCGAAATTTGCAAGACTTAATTGTCTATGCGAAAGCCAACCCCAACAAACTCAATTGCGCCAGTGCAGGTGTGGGTTCACCCCATCACTTGATTGCTGAAATTTTCAAGCAACGTGCAGGCATTTCCTTGAACCATGTGCCTTACAAAGGAGCGGCCCAGTACATGGCCGATCTGGTGGGTGGACAGGTTGATTTGGCCGTTTCAACCCTGGGCCCAGCCATGCCTCACATGCAGACAGGGCGCATTCGCGCGCTGGGCGTTTCTTCAGCCCAGCGCTCAGGATCATTACCCGATGTCCCCACCATTGCCGAG
>CAIMNS010000164.1 GCA_903842945.1 uncultured Burkholderiales bacterium | reverse complement strand
GGACTTGGTGTTCAGTTTCGCCAAGCAAATGACGGTGTTGGTCAATGGTGGTGTTTTATGCTCTGGTCAACCCAGTGACATGGCCAAAGATGAACGCGTGAAGGAAGTGTATTTGGGTCAGGGCGGCGTTCATGGAGCTTTCAATGAGTGAACTCCTGCAAGTCTCAGGCTTGACAGCCGGCTATGCGCAAGCTGTGATCATCTCCAACATTGACTTTACACTTAAAGAAGGCGAAACCTTGGCGCTTTTAGGTCGCAATGGGGTGGGTAAAACCACACTGATCAACACCTTGATTGGCGTGACCAAGCGGCATGCAGGTCAAATCAAGCTGGGCGATGTCGCGATTGAAAGCTGGACGCCATATGAGCGCGTGCGAAAGTTGTCACAAGGCGGCATTGGTTGGGTGCCGCAAGAAAGAAATATCTTCAAGTCCTTGAGCGTCCATGAGAATTTAACCGCGGTAGAGAGATACGTTCATTCTCAACAGGGCTGGAACACCGAGAGGGTCTATCAGCTCTTTCCTAGGTTAAAAGAGCGACAAGGCAATTTGGGTGGCCAACTCTCTGGGGGTGAGCAACAGATGTTGGCAGTTGCCAGGGCTTTGATGGTCAATCCAAGGGTCCTGCTTCTTGATGAACCTCTCGAAGGCCTGGCACCTATCATTGTTGAGGAGTTGCTGATGGCCTTGAAGAAGATCACTCGAGAAGAGGGCATCTCTGCCATCGTTGTTGAGCAGCATCCTCAAATGATCCTTTCTATTTCCGATCAAGCTTTGGTATTAGAACGAGGTCAAGTGGCTTTGTTCGAGCGTGCTGAGACCCTCTTGAAACAACCGGCTCTTTTGGAGCACCTTTTGGGTGTACAGTGAACCAAAGCTGGCCTGCGTTGTTGCATGGCCAATAAAAAAATCATTTGAAAGTCAGTCATGAAATCATTGTGGATCAGATCTTTTGGGAAGGGCTTGAAAGTTTTAGCGCTGATGAGTTTGTGCGGCGCGTTGCACGCACAGCCCAATTCAACAGGGGTGAATTTTCCAAGTAAGCCCATTAAAATCGTGGTCCCCTTTGGGGCGGGAGGCGTGGCCGATTTGACCGCACGTGTCATTGCTCAAAAAATGTCTGAGGGGTTGGGCCAACCGGTTGTGGTTGAAAACAGGCCCGGTGCTGGCGGGGTGGTCGCCGCGGATGTGGTGGCCAAGGCAGAGGCAGACGGGCACACCTTGCTGTTGATCTCCAATGGAACCGCTGTCAGTGCAACACTCATGAAATCCCTGCCCTTTGATCCCGTGAACGACTTTACCAATGTGGGGTTGTTGGCGACCTTTGATATTTCTATCCTGAGTTCATCAGAGTCTAAATTCAACACCTTGGCCGATGTGATTCAATACGCAAAGAGCAAACCTGTAAGCTTGAACATTGGCAGCATCAACATCGGGAGCACTCAAAACCTCACTGCTGAGTTGTTCAAATCAACCACGGGCTTGGATGCGCAAGTGGTGCCTTTTAATGGAACGCCTGCATTGATGACGGCCTTAAAGGGCAATCAAGTGGATGTGGCTGTTGAAATTTTGGGGCCCGTCATGGCGCAAATCAAAGCTAAAACATTCAAAGTCTTGGCGTTGACGTCGGAGCAAAGAAATTTGGCCTTGCCTGATGTTCCAACCGCAAAAGAGTTGGGCTATAAAAACTTGGTGGCATCCTCTTGGAATGGTTTGGCTGCACCGGCAAAGACGCCAAAAGCCATTGTTGATCGATTGAACAAGGAGATCAATGTTGCGCTACATGATCCGCAAACAGAGAAAAAATTCCAAGACCTCAACATCAACCCCAAAGTATCGACGCCCGCTCAAGCTCAGGAGTGGTACATCTCGGAGATCAAAATTTGGGGCAAGGTGATTGAAAAAGCTGCAATTTCAAAACAATAACTCAATCAAAGGTGCGATCAAAGATGGAAGACTTTTCAAAATGGCGAATTGGAGTGATTGGTTTCGGTGAGGTAGGCAAGACATTTGCAAAAGGATGGAAGGACAAAGTCAAGCTTGAAACGGGTATGAAGGTTTGGGATTTAAAGTTGTCCGCCAATTTTGAGAACGCCAAGGTACACCAAGAGTCGCTTGAGCAAGTTCGGGACATGGGCATTTTGAGGGCTTCTGGTTGTGCGGACTTGGTCGACGGCGTCAACCTGATTGTGTCTTGTGTCACGGCCTCCAACACCTTGGCTGTGGCCAAAGAAGTGAGTCAAACCATCAAGCCTGGGCAATTTTTTATTGACTTGAATTCTGCTTCCCCTGGAACCAAACAAGCCTGTGCGGCATTGATTGATGCCAAAGGTGCGTTTTATGTGGAGGCTGGCGTGATGACCTCGGTGCCCCCTTACGGCATCAAGGTGCCCATGTTGTTGGGTGGCATCAAGGCCGATTACTTGGCAAGCGTGATTCAATCCTATGGGGGGGATGCAAAAGCCGTTTCTGAAAAATTAGGTGTTGCCAGTGCCATCAAAATGTGCAGAAGCATCATGATCAAGGGGCTTGAGGCCTTGGTCATTGAGAGTTATACAACGGCAAGACATTATGGTGTTGAGCAAGCCATGTTGGCGACTTTGAAAGAGACCATGCCTGGCATTGACTGGGTTGAACAAGGGGCTTACCTTTTTAGTCGCGTTGTTCAACACGGTAAAAGACGGGCCGAGGAGATGCGAGAGTCGGCGGTGACGGTTGAAGAAACTGGGGCCTCGCCCTTCATGGCTCAAGCCATAGCGGATAAACAAGACTGGGTCTCTCAGTTGGCTGCCCAGGGCGTGTTTGCGGGCATCCATGGCCAATCCCCTTGGCAAGACTATGCAGATGCATTGATTGCTCATCTGGATCAAAAACCAGCATGAGTTTTTGGAAGGGTTGAACTGCCCGATTGAACAAGAGGCCTTCGTCTTCAATTACTGCAGGGCTTCTTGGATGACCTTTTGAGTGAGAGCCAAGGCGACCCGTTGCGTGCCTGTGCTGGGTCTTTTGGAGGACCACACCAGCATCAACTGAGAAAGCAGTTGAGGTCTTTGGATGCTATGGGTGGTGAAGACTTCAGGATTGGGGAATTGATTGAGGGTGTAGGTGGGCAGGACCGCAAAGCCCAGACCTTCTTTGACCAGCTCTAAAATGGCGTTGATGCCATCGATCTCTAATGCGATCTTTGGGCGAGCATTGAGTTTTTGCATCTGTACTTCAATCAACAACCTGAAAGCATTGGGTTTGCTTGGCAAGATCAAGGGCAGTTCGCACAAGTCTTTCAACAAGAGATTGGGCTTGAGGAGGACTTGGGATTTTTGACCGATCCCTTTGCTGCTACCAATCAAGATCAAAGCATCTTCATGCAATTGCGTCATCTCTAGGTCCTGTGAGGGAGCTGGGTTGTACAAAACTGCCATATCGATGCGTCCAGCCCTCAGGCTTTCATACATCAGAGCAGAAAACCCTTCTGTGAGGGACAGCTTGGCTTGGGGCAGGGCGGTTTTAAAGGCCAAGGTCAAGGGGACCGTGATGAGTCTGGATAGGCTGGGGGGCAAACCTATCGAAATGGGGCCTGCCAAGGCGCCACTGGTGCCACTCAACTCCTCCTTGGCGAGGGCGACTTGATACAAAATGCCCCTGGCGTGTTCCAACATCAACAAGCCTGATTCGGTGGGTGTGACCCCGCGGCCGTTTCGGATCAAGAGGCTTTGATGCAACTCCACCTCAAGCTGGCGGATGTGTCGACTGAGCAGGGGCTGCGCAACTTGCATGGCAAGCGCTGCTTTGGTGAAGCTGCCCAATTCGGCGACTCTCACAAAGGCTTCAATTTGTTTTAAATCCATGTTTCTGACATTGATAGGTTTCTAGGTGGCTTCAAAAGCCTCCAAGCCCTTTGGGTTAGTCATAAATTGTATATTTTAACCCATGTTATGCATTTTTGTTATATCAGATAGTGGCAAGGCGTAGGATTTTAAGTGCTATCAAAAGCGTTTTAAAGTCTGTTTATCTCTAGAATCTTCCCTATCGATTTTGACGTCGATGGGGCGTTTTTTAGGCCTCGAGCGTCAGAGGTTTTTGTAGATGAGCGCAGGAGCGTTTTTCTAAGAGCGTAAGAGCGCGCATTTTTTTACGAAGGATAAGCAATGAGCACGACCAACCCCTTGATCATTGATGTGCATGGCCACTACACCACCGCCCCAAAGGCGCTGGAAGAGTGGAGAAACAAGCAAATTGCTGGCATCAAAGATCCATCCATGATGCCCAAAGTGGCGGATCTGAAAATCAGCGATGACGAGCTGCGCGAAACGATTGAGGCCAATCAATTGAAGTTGATGAAGCAACGCGGCAGTGACATCACCATTTTCAGCCCACGCGCCAGCTTCATGGCGCATCACATCGGTGACTTTCAAGTCTCATCGACTTGGGCGGCCATTTGTAATGAGTTGTGTTATCGCGTGGCGCAACTGTTTCCTGACAACTTCATGGGGGCAGCCATGCTGCCTCAGTCTCCTGGGGTGGACCCCAAAACTTCGATCGCCGAGATCGACAAGTGTGTGAAAGACTATGGCTTTGTTGGTATCAACTTGAACCCAGATCCATCCGGCGGTCATTGGACCTCACCCCCTTTGTCGGATCGACATTGGTATCCTATTTACGAAAAGATGGTGGAGTACGATATTCCAGCCATGGTTCATGTGTCGACCAGTTGCAACGCTTGCTTTCATACGACAGGTGCACACTATTTGAATGCCGACACGACCGCTTTCATGCAGTGCTTGACCTCCGATTTGTTCAAAGATTTTCCAACACTTCGTTTCTTGATTCCTCATGGCGGCGGCGCAGTTCCTTACCACTGGGGCCGATTCAGAGGTTTGGCCCAAGAGTTGAAAAAACCACTTTTGTCTGAGCATTTGTTGAACAACATCTATTTTGACACCTGTGTTTACCACCAACCAGGCATTGACCTCTTGACCAAGGTCATTCCAGTGAAAAACATTTTGTTTGCCAGTGAAATGATTGGTGCCGTTCGTGGGATTGACCCAGAAACGGGTCACTATTTTGATGACACCAAGCGCTACATTGAATCCACCCCGCACTTGAATGCGCAAGAGCGTTACATGGTGTATGAAGGCAATGCCCGACGAGTGTTCCCCAAAATGGACGCGGCATTGAAAGCAAAAAATAGTTGATTCAGTGCATCACCAAGTTTAAAAATAAAAGGAATTGATCATGTCAATGAACACCATGGGTTGCGTCAAGCGTGGCATCACAAGAGCCGATGCCGCTCAAGTCAAGCGTTTGGAGCATTTTGGCGTTGCCACCGTTCACGAAGCCATGGGCCGCGTGGGTTTGATGCAAGCCTACATGCGACCCATTTACACAGGCGCAAGAGTGGCTGGAACAGCAGTGACTGTATTGGTTCACCCCGGGGACAATTGGATGCTGCACGTGGCTGCGGAGCAAATTCATCCAGGTGACATCGTTGTTGTGGCTCTGAGTGCCGACAATTGCGACGGCTTCTTTGGCGATCTCTTGGCAACATCTTTCAAGGCCAGGGGCGCGAAGGGCTTGATCATTGATGCCGGTGTCAGAGACGTCAAAGAGTTGACCGAGATGGGCTTTCCTGTATGGAGCAAGGGCATCAGCGCAAAAGGCACCATCAAAGCAACGCTTGGCTCAGTGAACTTCCCCGTGGTTTGTGCAGGCACACTTGTCAGTCCAGGCGATGTGGTGTTGGCCGATGACGATGGTGTGGTGGTGGTGCCAGCGCACATTGCCGCTCAGGCCGCCGATGCTGCTCAAGCCCGCGAAGACAATGAGGGTGCCAAAAGAGAAAAGTTGGCAGCAGGCGTCTTGGGCTTAGATATGTACAAGATGCGGGAACCCTTAGAGAAGGCTGGATTGAAATACATCGACTGATGGCAATGGCACATTGGATCAAAGAGCTTTATGTAGCACGTGTTTTTTTTAAGGGGACACTGATGGCAAGACGGTCACTTGAGCTTGAAGTTCATGAACGTGGGTGGTTGGGTATCAAGCCCAAGACCTTGTTGGCCGTGGCTTGCTTGATGACAGGGTGTGGCATTTCGAATGTATTTGCTCAGCTCGCGCCCTTGACCTCATCTTTGAATCCCAACAAGCCCATCAAAATGATTGTGGGCTACTCGGCTGGAGGAGCGGTTGATCTTGTCGCCAGAGCACTGTCCAAAGGTCTCTCCGCTCAAATGGGTATGACCTTTGTGGTTGAAAACAAGCCTGGAGCGGGGACCAACATTGCCGTCAAATCGGTCATTGCTGCTGAACCTGATGGACACACCCTGATGTTGGCCGCCAATGCACTGGCGGCTAACATGTCGCTTTATCAACCCGCCCCTTTTGATGCTGAAAAGGAGTTGGCCGTCGTGTCCTTGGTGGGCAAGATCCCTGTTGTGATTGCGACCCTTTCGAATTCTCCCTTGAGAAATGTTGCTTTGCTGATGGAGAAAGCCAAGTCAGACCCCAAAAGCATTTCATATGCCAGTCCTGGTAATGGCTCGACCCCCCATTTGGCCATGGAGATTTTTGCAAGAGCTGCAGCCATTGAGTTGACGCACATTCCCTACAAGGGTGGTGCTCAGGCCGTGACCGATGTTTTAGGGGGGCAAGTTCCAGTGTTGTCCATGAATGCCTTGGAGGTGCTGCCGCATGTGAGCAGCGGTAAACTCAAAGTGTTGGCTGTTTTGAGTTCCAAGAGAACGCCTATGTTTCCGGATGCGTTGACGTTGTCTGAACAAGGTTTTCCTGGATTTGAGGCATCGGTGTGGTACGGTGTGGTGGCGCCCAGCGCCACACCCAAAAACATATTGGTTCTTTTGCATCAAGAGGTGCAAAAGGCCTTGACGAGTTCAGAGGTGAGAGAAAAGATGAGCTCTGTAGGGGGTGAAGTGACGCTTGCATCCAAAGAGCAATTTGCCGAATTGTTGCATTCAGAGCGCGTGCGATATGAAAAACTCATTCGCCAAGCTCAGATCAAACCCGATTAAAAACTGCAACGACATTGATAGTGAAATTGAAATTGAGGAATTTGAAATGACTGACTTTACTAAAACCCCCGGCTGGCTTGATTGGTACCAAGGCCCTTCAAAACCACAGTTCAAACTGCCAGCAGGTGCGATCGATTCGCATTGTCATGTGTTTGGACCCTCGGATGTGTTTCCCTATTCGCCAGAGAGAAAGTACACGCCCTGCGATGCCAGCAAAGAGCAATTGTTTGCCTTGAGAGATCATTTGGGCTTTGCCAAAAACATCATTGTTCAAGCCACTTGCCATGGCGCTGACAACAGGGCCCTCGTGGATGCGCTCACACACTCAGGCGGTAAAGCCAGAGGAGTGGCAACGGTCAAACGAGATGTGAGCGATGCAGAGATTCAAAAGCTGCATGATGCCGGCGTGCGCGGGGTCAGATTCAATTTTGTGAAGCGCTTGGTTGACTTCACGCCCAAGGACGAGTTGATGGAAATTGCTGGACGCATTGCCAAGTGGGGTTGGCATGTGGTCATTTACTTTGAGGCTGTGGATTTGCCCGAACTGTGGGATTTCTTTACAGCTTTACCCACCACTGTTGTTGTGGATCATATGGGCCGACCCGATGTCACCAAGCCTGTGGATGGGCCTGAGTTTGAATTGTTCATTAAATTCATGACCGAGCATCAAAATGTATGGAGCAAGGTCACTTGTCCAGAAAGACTGACAGTAACGGGACCTGCCGCCCTTCATGGTGAGCGAAACGCTTATCACGACGTCGTTCCATTTGCCAAGCGTTTGGTGGAGACCTTTCCTGATCGAGTCATTTGGGGCACTGATTGGCCTCACCCCAATTTAAAGGATCACATGCCTGATGATGGTTTGTTGGTGGACTTCATCCCCTTGATTGCCACGACAGTTGCCCTTCAACAGCGTTTGTTGGTCGATAACCCAAGTCGTTTGTATTGGCCTGAGGAGACGCAACATGTCGCTTGATAAACCTTACCTTGATGTGCCAGGAACGACCATTTTTGATGCCGAACAGTCTAGAAAAGGCTATTGGCTCAATCAGTTTTGCATGACCCTGATGAAGTCTGAGAACCGCGATAGATTCAAATCCAATGAACGGGCCTATTTGGACGAGTGGGCCATGACTGAAGCGCAAAAACAAGCGGTGCTCGACAGAGATCTCAATAGATGCATTTCTTTAGGTGGAAATATTTATTTCTTGGCCAAAATTGGCGCCACCGATGGGAAAAGTTTTCAGCAAATGGCTGGAAGCATGACGGGCATGACGGAAGAGGAGTACCGCAACATGATGATTGCGGGTGGACGCTCGGCCAATGGCAATCGTTTTGTGGGTGAGGATGGGGACGCGCAAGCACACCGTCAACCCCAAGGCCAACATCATCAAAAAGGGAGTGTTTGATATGGCGAAAATTTCGGCCAGCGTATTTACCTCACACGTGCCTGCCATTGGCGCGGCCCTTGATTTGGGCAAGTCCCATGAACCCTATTGGGAGCCGCTGTTCAAAGGCTATGAGTACTCCAAGCAATGGATGAAAGACAATCAACCGGATGTCATCTTTTTGGTCTACAACGACCACGCAACGGCGTTCAGTTTAGAGATGATTCCAACCTTTGCCATTGGGTGTGCAGCGCAGTTCATGCCCGCGGATGAAGGCTGGGGTCCTAGGCCCGTTCCCAAGGTCTATGGGCATCCTGAGCTCGCTTCACACATTGCGCACTCTGTGATCCAGCAAGATTTTGACCTCACCATTGTCAACAAAATGGACGTTGACCATGGATTGACCGTGCCGTTGTCATTGATGTGTGGCGAAGTGAAAGCGTGGCCATGCCCCGTCATCCCCTTTGCAGTGAACGTGGTCCAATACCCCGTTCCTAGCGGAAACCGATGCTTTCAACTAGGGCGAGCCATCGGTAAAGCGATCAACAGTTTTGATCAACCCCTGAATGTTCAAATCTGGGGCACAGGTGGCATGAGCCATCAGCTTCAGGGGCCTAGGGCTGGTTTGATCAACAAAGAGTTCGATGCTAAATTTTTGGATCTTTTGATCAACGATCCTACCAGTGCAGCAGCAATTGATCATATGGAATATGTGCGCGAGGCTGGCAGTGAGGGCATTGAACTCGTGATGTGGTTGATCGCCAGAGGTGCCATGTCAGACATTGATGGCGGTGCGGCTTGTGAGTTGGTGCATCGTTTCTATCACGTCCCAGCGTCCAACACAGCGGTGGGCCATGCCATTCTTAAAAACAATTGAACCATTCATTATTCAATATCAGTCAAAAGGAAAATTCTATGAAAACAATTAAAGTCGCCCTTGCAGGGGCAGGTGCATTTGGTAACAAGCATCTTGATGGCATCAAGAAAATCGATGGCGTTGAAGTTATTTCTTTGGTCGGGCGCACCCTTGATAAGACTCAAGAGATTGCTAAACAATATGGCATTGCACACGTCACAACCGACTTGGCCGAGAGCTTGGCGATTTCGGAAGTGGACGCCGTGATTTTGTGCACCCCTACTCAAATGCATGCTCAGCAAACGATTCAATGCCTTCAGGCGGGCAAGCATGTGGAAGTTGAGATTCCCATGGCCGACCGCCTTGATGATGCCAAAGCCATTGTGGCTTTGCAAAAAGCCAGCGGCCTTGTGGCCATGGCCGGTCATACAAGACGCTACAACCCCAGTCACCAATGGATCAACAAAAAAATCAAAGCGGGCGAATTCAACATCCAGCAAATGGATGTTCAAACGTATTTTTTCAGAAGAACCAATATGAATGCTTTGGGTCAACCCAGAAGTTGGACGGACCACTTGTTGTGGCACCATGCTGCGCACACGGTTGATCTGTTTGCTTACCAGTGCGGTAGCCCCATCGTCAAAGCCAATGCCATCCAAGGCCCTATTCATTCTGCATTGGGTATTTCCATGGACATGAGTGTTCAACTGAAAGCGGCCAATGGCGCGATCTGTACCTTGTCGCTGTCGTTCAACAACGATGGACCCTTGGGGACTTGGTTTCGTTACATAGGTGACACGGGAACCTACTTGGCCAAGTACGACGATTTGTACAATGGCAAAGAAGAGCAAATTGATGTTTCAAAAGTCGACGTGAGCATGAATGGCATTGAAATTCAAGACCGCGAATTCTTTGCGGCCATCAGAGAAGGTCGACAACCCAACTCAAGCGTTGAAAACGTCTTGGCTTGTTACCAAGTGCTCCATGATTTAGAGCAACAAATGCACCATTGATTCTCCATTTTCTTCAAAAGTAGATTTCCTATGTCCAAACGCTCGATCGGTCCATTTCAGGTTCATCCCATTGGATTGGGGTGCATGAACCTTAGCCACGCTTATGGCACGCCCCCAACTGCGCAAGCTGCTGCCAAAGTGGTTCATCGAGCGCTTGACCTTGGGGTGGATTTGTTTGATACGGCAGCTCTTTACGGTTTTGGGGCCAATGAGTCCTTGTTAGGACCTCTCTTAAAGGCCCACCGTTCTGAGATTACGTTGTGCTCCAAGGGGGGCATGGCTGGCGTGCAATTTCCTGACGGCATGAAAAGGGTGATTGACGGACGGCCTGAGGCCATCAAGAAAAACTGTGAAGACAGCTTGATGCGTTTGAAAACGGATGTGATCGATCTCTATTATTTGCACCGTTGGGATAAAAAAGTGCCCATTGAGGACAGTGTAGGTGCGCTTGCGGATTTGATTGTCCAAGGCAAGGTGAGAGCCATTGGTTTGAGTGAAGTCTCATCGGCAACGATCAAAAAAGCACACCAAGTGCACCCTATCTCTGCGGTTCAAACGGAGTATTCATTATGGAGTCGAAACCCTGAGATCGCTGTTTTAAAAACCTGCAAGGACTTGGGCATTGCCTTTGTGGCCTTCAG
Organism: uncultured Burkholderiales bacterium; assembly: GCA_903842945.1. GTDB lineage: Bacteria > Pseudomonadota > Gammaproteobacteria > Burkholderiales > Burkholderiaceae_C > Limnohabitans. Next base: position 40,075 of record CAIMNS010000164.1, on the reverse strand, counting down.
TCCAGTTGCAAGGGGGTTTTTATGTTCCATCGATTTGGATGTCACGCAATTGGACGCCAAAGATATTCGTCGAGCCATGCCTAGGTTTGAGCCAGAGAATTTCAAGAAAAATCAAACCCTCCTGCCTGAATACTTCAAGTTGGCCAAAGAGCTTGGACACACACCTGCTCAGTTGGCACTTTCTTGGTTGTTGACCAAAGAGCCGCAACTCATTGCCATACCAGGCACGCAAAACGCCGATCATTTGGCGGACAATTGGGGAGCTGTGGGTTTGAATTTGAGTGAGGAGGTGATGCAGCGCTTGGAGGGATTGATCAATCACAAGACCGTTACAGGTCCTCGCTACAACGCCCAAAATTCTGTTGAAGTCGATACCGAAGACTTCGCGTCTTGAACGCCAGGGATCAAGTGCTCGGTCCTTTTGGGTGGTGTGTGACTGGGTTGCTTGTCTGACAACTGCCCAGACCAAGAACCGCATAGAGCGCGCAAAAGCTCACGGCCGAGGATAAAAGCAAGGCCAATCCCGTGTAAAAACTCCAAGCGCTGGCGACCCCTGTTAAATTCAAGCTGAGCAGCATGCTGCCTAAGAGTATTCTTAGAACGCGATCCGTTTGTGACAGGTTGGTTTTCATGCTTGGGACTCCATCGACTTGATCTTAGGTGACTTCAGAGCCTATTTGACGATTGATGTGCCATGCACAGTTAGAGTGCTAACCCTAGTGAAAATGATAGCTTCAGATCAGTAGTTACTTTTTTAACACCAGATTGATTGTGTTCACGTTCAGCCGCTTATCAAATGATTGAATCGTGGAATTGATGAATTTAAAACAACTAGCTTTTGTAATTGGCAAGAAGCTTGATTAAAGGGTTGCAATGCGGATGCGGAGTAATTTGGATTGATTGGAAATGAATCTTAGCCAAGGCTTGAACACGCAGTTCAACGCAAATCCATCAACACTAGATCAATGGGTTGATAAGGGAGAGATCTATTGCTTAAAATACAAAATAGCTCAATAATGAGATGTCATATTAAAACGCAAAACTCATCATGGTTTTGGCTGTCCTTTGATGCATAACTTCCCGATTAAAACACCTTTACTTTTTTTCTTGGCATTCTTTTTTGCCTTGTTGAATGTTGCATTTGGTGCAGACATTTATCCAAGTAAACCCATTACCTTGATTGTCCCCACTGCCCCTGGAGGGCCAGTTGATATGACGGCAAGAATTGTTGCCAATGAGATGTCAAAGATTTTGGATCAGCGAGTGGTCATCATCAACAAACCAGGAGCGTCGCAAAAAATTGGCATTGAGACCTTGTTGCGCTCACCTAAAGACGGCTATACCTTCGCTGCGTGTTCCGCCGCGTCAATGACCATCAGTCCAGCGATTGACAAAAACATTGGCTATGATCCCCTTAAGGATTTTGTCATGTTGGCCAACGGTATTGAAAATAACCGTGTTCTTGTGATCAACCCATCAATCCCAGTCAAAAATCTAATTGAATTGATTGCCTATGCCAAAGCGAATCCAGGCAAGTTGACCTATGGCAGTGGAGGCAATGGAACGACGTTGCATTTCTCAACGGCCTCTTTTTTGAATGTGCTGGGTTTGAATGTGCTGCATGTCCCATACAAGTCCAGTGGCCCCGCACTGATGGGTGTTTTGTCTGGTGAAGTCAATATGCTCATGCCCGATGTTGGTGACGTATTGAACCACATCAACAACGGCTCTTTGATCGCCCTTGGAATCACGGGTGCAAATAGGAACGACAGGTTGCCAGCGCTGCCAACCATGAAGGAAAGTGGTGTTCAGGAGCTTAAGAATTGGACCTACTCATCATGGATTGGTTTTGTTGCGGCTGAGGGAATTCCTCTGGAGGTGTCCAATAAACTTCAAAGTGCACTTCAAACTGCCTTGAAACATCCAAAGACCAAGGAGGCCTTTGAGGCCGTTGGTTTTACAGTTCTAGCTTCTAGCAGCGAGCACTTTCAAGCCCGTGTTCGGGAAGAGTATGAATTGAATATAAAACTGCTCTCAAGCGGGCGAGTTTTGAAGTAGCGTATTTTTTTGATGATTGAATTCAATGTCGACTCGCAAAGAGTCTGAGGGTATGTGATGTCTGAAGATAAAAAAATAAAACCAGCCAATAACTTTCAAGAGCATTTGGCTGATCTAGATCAAAGAGGCTTATTGGTCACCATAGATCAGCCCATCAACAAAGACACCGAGATGCAACCCTTGGTTCGATGGCAGTTTGTAGGTGGATTGCCAGAAGAGCAAAGAAAAGCTTTTCTGTTCACCAATGTCGTAGATTCAAAAGGCAAGCGCTACGACATGCCTGTGTCGATTGGAGCATTTGCATCATCTGCGGACATCTATGCGATTGGGATGGGGCAACAGGTGGATAACATTGGCAAAGCCTGGATGCAAGCCATCAAAAATCCTATTCCACCAGTCTACGTCAGTCAAGCACCTTGCCAAGATGTGGTGATACAAGGAGATGACTTAAAGAAGGATGGCGGCGGTCTCGCTCTTTTACCTGTTCCTATTTCCACCCCTGGCTTTGATGCAGCACCTTATTTGACGGCAACTTTATGCATTTCGAAAGATCCAGACAGCGGTGTTCAAAATATGGGTACCTATCGTGCTGCCCTCAAAGCAACAGATCGATTGGTGGTGCGCATGGTGGCCCGTGTGGGTGGTGCTGGTGGCTGGGTGCATTGGCTGAAGTACCGAGAGAGAAAAGAACTGATGCCAATGGCCATCGTGATTGGTTCTTCTCCGATCGTGTTCTTTACGGGGCCACAAAAATTGGCCGTCGACTTGGATGAGATTGCGGTCGCGGGTGCTTTAGCGGGTGAGCCTATTCGAATGGTCAAGTGTCTCAGTGTTGACTTACAAGTTCCCGCAGACAGTGAAATCGTCATCGAAGGGCTGATCGATCCCTCGACCTTGGAGCCTGAGGCTCCGTTTGGCGAGAGCAATGGGTATGTCGCCTTGGAGGCATTCAATATGCCTATGCAAGTCACGGCCATTACCCACCGAAAAAAAGCAGTCTTTACGGCCATCATCAGTCAAGTCACCCCAAGTGAGTCAAGTGTGGTCAAGCGGGTGGCTTATGAGCCTATATTTTTGTCTCATCTTAGAGATGAGATGTCTATCAAATGCGTCAAACGCGTGGTCATGCACGAGCCACTGTCAAATTTACGGCCGGTGATTTTCTTGCAGTTTGAAAGGGGTGCGAATAAAACTGAGGTTTGGCGTGGTTTACATGGCGCCTCCACATTAAGACCTGAATGTGGAAAAATTGTAGTCGCTGTCAGTGAAGACATCGACCCGCAAAGTACAGATGCGGTCTTTTGGTCGATGGCCTATAGGATGACGCCCATGACCGATGTTCAATTGGTTCCTTATCGGCGGGGTGTTCAAGGTTCTCAATATGGTCCCAAAAAAGAAGAGTCCACGTTGTTGATCGATGCGACTCAAAAACATGATTTAGCTCCCTTGGCTTTGCCAGCAAAGCCGTACATGCTCCGTGCAAAGGATCTTTGGGACGAGTTGGGTCTGCCGCCTTTGGTCATGAAGCAACCTTGGCATGGCTATACCCTAGGGGACTGGAACGACACATGGGAAAAATTTGCCCAGCGTGCTGTTGCAGGTGACTGGGAGGCCAATGGTTTAGAGACCCTCTTGCGTTGTCGAGAGGATTTAAGTCCTGAGACGCCAACTTCCACCGTTGAGAAATTTTAAGATAAGCCCCTATGAAACCCGCACCATTTACTTACCACGATCCTCACACAAGAAGTGAGGTGTTGGATTTAATTTCAACGCTTGAAAATTCAAAGTTATTGGCAGGAGGTCAGTCCCTCATGCCCATGATGAACTTTCGCTTTCTCATGCCAGACCACTTGATCGATTTAAATCATGTCACAGAGTTGGATTTCATTCGATTTTCTGGCAATCAATTGAACATTGGTGCCATGACGCGTCAAAGGAGCATCGAATTCTCAAAAGATATTTCCGAGAAATGTCCCATTTTGACTCGAGCCTTGTCGTTTGTTGGTCATCGCCAAACCAGGAACCGAGGCACCTTGGGTGGGTCACTTTGCCATTTCGATCCCAGCGCCGAATTGGTCAATATTTCGTCTTTGTTGGATGCCAAGATCAAAATCATCTCAAAATCTGGCGATCGAGATGTATCCATGGACGATTTTGGTCAAGGCTATTTGACCACTCAAATCGATGAGGGTGAAATGTTGTCTGACATCACTTTCACAGTTCCATCTCAAAAGCATGGGTATGCATTTGATGAGTTCGCTCGAAGACATGGCGACTATGCGATTGTGGCCTGTTCAGCTTTGATTTTATTGGCTCCCAATGGAACGATTTCTCAGGCAGCATTTTCCATTTCTGGTATGACCCATCGGCCACAGCGTATGAGAGACATGGAGATTTCATTGCAGGGTGAAAAACCTGCAGAACCAGTGCTCAAGGCATTTGCCGCAGAAGTTTCCAAGCTCGATGCCATGGAGGATTCTTATGTCAACGCAACTTACCGCAAACATTTGGCCAAAATCATGTCATACAGGGTTTTAAAAGCTGCGTGTTCAAGTGCTCAGGAGAACTCCCATGTCTGATACAAGAGAAATAACGGTCAACGTCAACGGAGTCGCTTATTCGCGGTCCATTGAAACCCGAACAACATTGGTTGATTTTTTAAGACAAGAATGTGCACTCACAGGCACGCACGTTGGTTGTGAGCACGGTGCTTGTGGTGCTTGCACTGTTTTGGTGGATGGTCACAGTGTCAGATCGTGTTTGATGCTTGGGGTTCAATGTCACCATTCACACGTTCAAACGGTAGAAGGTTTGGCGAGCGACGGTGTTTTAAATGTATTACAACAAGCCTTTCAAGATCACCATGCGCTGCAATGCGGATTTTGTACCTCTGGTATCTTGATGACCATGACAGAGTTTTTACTTGATAACCCCAGTCCAAGTGAGCCTGAGGTCAGGGAGATGTTGTCCGGTAATGTGTGCCGCTGCACAGGTTATTTGCCCATTGTTGATGCGGTCTTGGATGCAGCCAAAAAGATACGTGAGATGAAAAAATGAAAACAACTTGGTTTGGCCAATCCTTTAAAAGAAAAGAGGATCCTGCATTTCTGAAGGGCGAGGGTCGCTATGTTGACGATATTCAAATGCCAGGGATGCTGCATGCAGCTTTTGCTAGAAGTGCGCATGCACATGCAAAGATCATCTCGATCGACAAGTCTCAGGCCCTGGCTGTCCCTGGCGTGCATGCGGTTTTAACCTATGCAGATTTACCCGATGTTGTGAAAGCGCAGACCTTGCCTTTGTTGGTGCCACATCCTTCTATCAAAGTAACGAAGCTGCCGTATACCTTGGTCAAGGATGAGGCATGCTATGTGGGTGAGCCCATCGCTTGTGTGATTGCTGACAATCGCTACATTGCTGAGGACGCTGCTCAATTGATTGACATTGAATACGAGCCTTTGCCCGTTGCCAATGACTGTCTTCAAGCCTTGGAAGACAGCTCTCCAAAGGCCCATTTGGGTATGACAAGCAATGTGGCAGCCTACTTTGACGTGAAGTCTGGGGACACCGACAAGGCCTTTGCAAATCCAAAGCACGTGTTCAAAGAAAAACTTTTTCAACACAGAGGAGGGCCCTTTTTTATGGAGTGCAGAGGTGCGGTGGCTCAATATGAGAGATCTGGAGACACCTACACCTTGCACGTTTCTTCACAGGGCTCCCATCGCATCAAACGATGCATGCTCGAGCTCTTTGACATCGGAGACAGTCAATTGCGGGTGATGGCTCCTGATGTGGGTGGAGGTTTTGGTCCGAAGGGGTCTTTTTATCCTGAATACGCCAACGTCTCTATTGCGTCGAAGATGCTTGGAAGGCCGGTCAAGTGGATTGAGGACAGACGAGAGAATTTTTTAACGACGCACCAAGAACGAGACCAATATTGGGATGTTGAAATTGCCGTCGATGACGATGCCAAAATACTTGGCGTTCGCGGTCGACTCGTTCACGACAATGGCGCTTACGTGCCTTGGGGAATTGTGGTGCCATGGATCAGTGCAACCACAGTGCCAGGTCCTTATGTCATCCCAGCCTTTAAGTTGGAGGTGTATTCCATGTACACCAACAAGATTCAAGTCACTTCAGTTCGTGGTGCAGGTCGCCCTCAGGCGGTTGTTGCCATGGAGCGTTTGATGGACCGTGTAGCCAATGAGTTGCATTTGGATCCCGCCGAGGTCAGAAGAAGAAACTTTATTCAGCCCGAGCAGATGCCTTACAACGTGGGGATCATTTTTAGAGATGGTCGTCCTGTGACCTATGACAGCGGAGACTACCCGGCCTGTCAACAAGCGGCGTTGGATCAAGCGGATTACGCCGGCTTTGCAACGCGACAACAAGCAGCCAGAGAAAGAGGACGTTACTTGGGCATTGGGATTGCCAATGGTGTCGAGGCCACTGGATTGGGCCCTTATGAGGGGGCAACGGTTAAGATTTCTACCACTGGGAAAATCACGGTGTATACCAGTGCTGTACCGCAGGGACAGTCGCATAAAACGACACTAGCACAAATAGCCGCTGATCAGCTCAATGCCAATCCCGCAGATATCACGGTGGTGACAGGTGACACTGCCAATTTAGGACTTGGAGTGGGGACCTTTGCTGCAAGGACGGCTGTCAACGCGGGGTCATCGGTTCATATGGCGGCGATCGAAGTTGCCAAGAAAATCAAAGCTTATGCAGCAGTGATTTTGTCAAAGAACCCAGAAGATCTTGAGATTGAAAATGATGTGGTGTTTGATAAAGCCAACCCCAGCATCAGTTGCAAATTGAAGGAAGTCGCCGTGAAGTCAGTGGGAATGCCTGGGTTTGCCATGCCCAATGGCATGCAACCTGGCTTAGAGCACACGTCTTACTTCATGCCTGATCGCTCGACCTACTCCAATGCGACGATTGTGGCAGAGGTGGAAGTCGATGTGGGAACGGGCATGGTGGATATCCACCGCATGTGCATCGCTCATGACTGTGGGAAAGTGATCAATCCAATGGTGGTCAATGGACAAATCATCGGTGGTGCAGCCCATGGGATTGGCAATGCTTTGCTAGAGGAGATGGTGTTTGATGAAAATGCACAACCCGTTTCTACCAATTTTGGCGAGTACTTGATGCCTTTGTCAACGAACATGCCTGTGATAGATTTGGTGCACCTTGAAACACCTTCACCTTTGAACCCATTGGGTGTCAAAGGCGCGGGTGAGAGTGGTACCATTCCAGCCATCGCGGCGATCATTGGAGCTGTAGAAAACGCGCTCAAGCCCTTTGATGTGAAAATTTCACAAGCACCCATCAGTCCGCAAAAAATCATTGAGTTGCTAGGCCCACATCTGGCATCGATCACTGAATGATTGATCTGCTTTGGATCTCTGATGTCCAACATCAGAGGATGAAAATTTTTAGTAAGGAACGAAATGTCTGAATTTGAATTCAAGGTCACCCAAAAAGGATCGGTCTCCTACATTGACTTGAGTCGTCCCCATGAGGGCAATGCATTGACCCGAGCCATGATGTTTCAATTGGCAAAGGTTTTGAGAACTTGTGGCGAAGACCCATCCAACCATTTGCTGGTCATTGAAGCTTCTGGGGATTACTTTTGCAAAGGTCGAGACGGTAAAGGCGAATCCAGAACGGGTATGACACCCTATGAGATCAGGGTCAACATGATGGGTGCAGTGCTTGACGTCTACAAAGCAATCGCTGATGTCCCCGTACCCGTGGTGGCAAAGGTCCACGCCGATGCGGTGGGTTTTGGTTGCGCTTTGGCAGTGGCTTGTGACTTGACCCTCACTTCTTCACAAGTGAAGATGTCCTTTCCAGAAATTGAACACGATATCCCTCCCACCATGGCCATGTGTGCAGCACTTGGGAAAATCCCAGCCAAGGCGCTCTCCTATTTGATCTATTCTGCAGAATCTGTGGATGCAACAGAGGCCAAGCAACTGGGTATGGCCAGTCAAGTCTATGCACAGGCCTCCTTTGAAGCGCAAACCAAACTGTTCATTGAAAAGCTCTCTGCTAAGCCCCGCTTGGTGTTGGAGACGATTAAAAAATACCAAGAAAAAGCAACACACGCTTCACCCGATATGGCTCTTGAATACGCTGGGACCTTGCTCGCGCTGGTGAGGTCTTGAGTTACAAGTCGATAGGTCTTTAGAGAATATATGCAATTAAAAAATCAATTTACGGTTCCCCTCGCACCTCGTGACGCTTGGGTCTTTTTGATGAACATCCAAGAGATTGCCCCTTGTTTCCCAGGGGTCGAGTTGACAGAGTTCATTGACGAAAACACTCAAAAGGGTCGGATCAAAGTCAAGTTGGGCCCCGTATCGATGGTTTTTGCAGGTACCCTCCAATTCAAAATGAAAGATGAGCAAAATCTGTGTGCCGATGTGTCTGCGAATTGGCGTGAAGAAAAGGGTCGCGGAAGTGCTCAATCCGATATCAAATTCCAACTTCTTGCCTGCGATCAGGGCACACAAGTTCAAATTGAAAGCGATGTTCAATTGGCCGGACAGGTGGCGCAATATGGACGTGGGGTGGGAATGATTTCAGAAATTTCTGAGCAATTGATTTCTCAATTTGCCAGAAACTTAGAGCAAAAGTCCAAAGACTTTCAGTCTTTCACTTCTCCTTTGAGCGTTGCACCATCTGATGCAGTGATTGCTGGCCATTCGCCTGCGCGCAATGACACGCAGGGGTCCAACGAAATCTCCGCTTTTTCATTGCTCTGGAAGGTCTTGATTGCCAGATTGAAGGCGCTCTTTAAGAGGCCGTAGCAAGAGATTTGTGGGGCTTACTTGTTTTTAAAGAATGGACCCTACTGGTCGTTGAAGTTTAAATTTCTATCCTTCATGATCTTTTTGAACATGTAGATATCCGCTTTCATTTGCTCAGACAACTCTTCAGGAGTCCCAAGACCTGGCATGTTGCCCATGGACGAAATGACGCCACGAACCTTGTCGTCTTTCAAAGCCTCAGCCAAGGCTTTGCTTAAAAGTTGAATGACTTGATCGGGCGTGCCAGCTGGTGCCATGATTCCGTTCCAGCCGTTGTAAGTGAATCCTGGCACACTCGTTTTGGCCATAGAGGGCAAGTTGGCCATGGGAGCCCAAGTGTCTTTGTTGGTCGTCGCTAGACCCACCACCAATTTGCTGTCGATGAAGGGCTTGGCGCCTGCCATGAACATCAGTTGTACACGCCCAGCGGCGATTTCAGTGGCCGCCAAGGCCTCACCCCTAAAGGGAATGTGTTGCATGTCAATGTCGGTGGCAACCGCAAACATCTCTCCCACCAAGTGTTGGCTGGATCCAATGCCAATGCTGCCAAAAGACAGCTTACCTGGATTGGCTTTTGCGTACTTGATCAATTCCTCCACGCTTTTAATGCCCATTGAGGGTGAGACAACAAGGGTTTGGGTGGCATTGCAGATTTTCCCAATCGGCTTGAATCCACTCATCACATCAAAGCTATTTTGTGGACGTGTTGCTAAGCTTGCCGTGTTTGCGGCACTTGGCACAACCAATGTATAGCCGTCGGCTGGAGAGCTCGCCACCTTGTTAAGTCCAATGCTGCCCGTCGCACCCGTGACATTCTCGATGGTGATGGATTGTCCAAGTTGGGTTTGCATGGCTTGCGCGACAGCGCGCATGCAGGTGTCACTGGGGCCACCACTGGCTGTTGGCACAATGACTTTGATGGGTTTTGTTGGAAAGGTCTGGGCTTGTAAGCCTTGCAATGCCAACATCATGTAAATGCTTGTGAGACACCGGATGCTCAATCGATAGCTCATGGTTGGACTCCCTTAGGTTTGTTTTTTTAAAGACTCACAAGTATAGTCAACTTATAGAGATTGCGGTCCAAAAAAAAGTCGGATCGGAACCTCGAGTTCCAGATCCGACGATCGATCAGCGTAGTTTCTATCTGCGTTTCAAAGCGTGTCAATAAAACTTCTAAGCTTGTCGCTGCGACTAGGGTGCTTGAGTTTTCTCAAGGCCTTGGCTTCTATTTGTCTGATGCGCTCACGGGTCACGTCAAATTGCTTGCCCACCTCTTCCAAAGTGTGGTCGGTGCTCATCTCAATGCCAAATCGCATGCGAAGGACCTTGGCTTCTCTTGGGGTGAGTCCATCCAAGATGTCTTTGACCACATCTCTCAAACCTGCCTGCATGGCCGCCTCAATCGGGGCCGTGTTGGCGGAGTCTTCAATGAAATCGCCCAAATGTGAATCGTCATCGTCTCCGATGGGCGTTTCCATGGAGATGGGCTCCTTGGCAATTTTCATGATCTTTCTGATCTTGTCTTCTGGGATTTCCATTTTTTCAGCCAAGATGCTTGCGTCGGGTTCAAAGCCAAACTCTTGCAAATGTTGACGACTGATGCGGTTCATTTTGTTGATGGTCTCGATCATATGAACTGGAATTCGAATTGTTCTGGCCTGGTCTGCAATCGAACGGGTGATGGCCTGTCGAATCCACCAAGTCGCATAGGTTGAGAATTTATAGCCTCGACGGTATTCAAACTTGTCAACTGCTTTCATCAGGCCGATGTTGCCCTCTTGAATCAAGTCCAAGAATTGAAGACCACGGTTGGTGTATTTCTTTGCGATGGAGATCACCAAGCGCAAATTGGCCTCAATCATTTCTTTTTTGGCATTTCTGGAAGCGGCTTCTCCCTCGTTCATGCGCTTGTTGATGTCTTTGAGTTCGCCCAAGGGGACCACCACTTTGGTTTGCAGATCAATTAAATTTTGTTGCAACTCTTGAATCGGTGGAATGTTTCTGCTGATGGTGGTCGACCAATTTTTGCCCGCATTGGCTTGTTTGACCACCCAAGAGAGATTGAGCAAATTGGGAGGGAAGTCTTTGACGAAAACGTCTTGTGGCATGCCGCACTTGTCGACGATGATGCGTCTGAGTTGACGTTCTTTTTTACGCACATCTTCAACTTGTGCTCTGACCATTTCGCATAATTTTTCAATTGTTTTGGCGGTAAAGCGAATCGTCATGAGCTCAAGACTCAATGCCTTTTGTGCCTTTTGATAAGCCGGGGTGCCATAGCCTTCTTTGTCATAAACTTTATGGACCGCATCGAACAAGCTGGCGATCAAATCAAAACGACCTAGGGCTTCTTTCTTGAGTTCTTCAAGTTTTTTGGTCAGTGCTTTGGACCCGCCTTTACCGTCATCGTCGTCGGCCTCATCGAATTCATCGAAGTCTTCCTCGGCGACATAGTCATCGGCCTCATCGGTGTTGCTAAAGCCGTCCACCACGCTAGAGATCACCACCTTGCCTTCGCGAATGTCCTCGGCCATTCGCAAGATTTCAGCGATGGTTGCTGGCGAGGCGGAAATGGCCTCCATCATGGCCATCAAGCCACCTTCGATGCGTTTGGCGATCTCAATTTCACCTTCTCGGGTCAAGAGCTCAACCGTTCCCATTTCTCTCATGTACATTCGCACAGGGTCGGTGGTTCGCCCGAACTCGCTGTCAACCGTGGAGAGCGCCGCTTCAGCCTCTTCTTCAGCCTCTTCTTCCGTGGCTGGGGCAACGCCCGTGTTGTTGATCAGCAAAGTTTCAGCATCGGGCGTTTGCTCGTAGACGGCAATGGCCATGTCGTTGAGCATCGTGATCACCACCTCCATGGTTTCTGCGTCCACCAATTTGTCGGGTAAGTGGTCGGAGATTTCACCATGCGTGAGGTAACCCCTGGTTTTTCCAAGCTTGATCAAGGTTTTAAGGCGCTGGCGACGTTTTGCAATGTCCTCTTCAGACAAAACAGTTTCATCCAATCCGAACTCTTTCATCAAAGCACGCTCTTTGGCTTTGCTGATTTTCATTCGCAGGGGTTTGACCTTTTCGGTGGAGGTGCTGGTGCTTTCTTCAGCGAACTCTGCCTCCATGTCGATCAGCTCTTCCTCTTCAACGATGGGGGTCTTGGCTTTGGCTTTTGCTTTCGCGGTTGCAGCTGCTTTTGCCGGTGCGTGGACCGCTTTAGCAGGCGCTTTGCCCTTGCTGGTCGTGGAGGCGACAAGTGCTGGTTTTTTTACGGGTGCACTGGATTTGGCCACCACTTTGGTGGTGGTTTTGACGTCGGCCTTGGGTGCGGCTTTTTTGGCACTCGAGGCGGCCTTGCTGTCTACCTTGGCGCTGGGTTTGGCCACAACTTTTGCAACGGGTTTGGCCGCAGCTTTTACAACAGGTTTATTTGCAGTTTTTGCAACTGGTTTAGCTGCAGGTTTAGCTGCAGGTTTTGCAACCGCTTTTGCAACGGGCTTGGCTGCAACTTTTGCTTTGGCATTGATGTTTTTTGTGGCGGTAAGTTTGGAGGAGGACACTGAAGCTTTCGAAGGTGCTGTTTTCTTAGCGGGAGTTGAAACTGTTTTACGGACAGCTTTGATGGGCTTTTTTGGAGTAGCTTTGGCACTCGCTTTGGCGATGGGCTTGGCTGCAACTTTTTTTGCAACGGACTTTTGTGCAGATTTTTTGGTGGCTGCGGCTTTGGTAGCTGGCTTTTTGGTCGGCATGTTCAATCCTTGACAGAAAGAAGAAGTCTCCTGATCAACAAAGAGAGGAGAGACGTTGGTGGGATGGCATGAGGGGAGATGCGCAAAAACAAGTTGTTTGGGCGAACATTTGGAATGCAATCCTTGCGATATTGGGCGAGAGATGACGTTAAGGAGTCAAGATTTGCCGGCTCGGAGGTGTTGCTGTCGCACTTGAGTGAATGGATTATACCAAAGGGGGCGATTTGAGTAAAGCAAATCGGGCACTTAAGCTTTTAAATTGTTTGTAGATTTGAGGGTCGGAATCCACCAAAGGAGCCATTTGGTTGAGTTTTTTTGAAATATCTGCTTTTTCAAGCTCAAACAGTATGTTTTTCAACTCGCCATTGCCTTCCTCTGCCTCCAAAGGCGTGTTTTCAACCAGAGCGCTTAACCATTGTGACCACTCATCCGGGGGTGACAAGGCTTTGAGTTGGGGCCAATTCAAAACGCCTAACTCATTGAATTGCAGATCAAGCCAGGTGAAAGCCAGTCCGTGGGGTGCTGGCAGGTCACAGAGGATATTTTGTTGCTCAGAGCTGATGGCTGACCACTGCGTCATGTGTTGAAACAAGATTTGTATGCCTCGGTCTTGTCGGCTCATGGGCGCTTGTCGCACGACAGATCGCCTAGGGCTCAGCCCTTGGCGATCTTTGGTGGTCCAAGACGTTGATGGCGTTTTTTTGCTGTTAAAGGGGTTTTTTTGAGCGCTGCTGCCTTGCGAGTTGTGCTTGTCGGACCAAAGTTGTTTGAGTTCGAAATGCCCAATGTGCACCAAATCAGCGATTTCATTCAAGAGTTGAGTCTGTAAAACCCCTTGAGGCAAGGCGCTCCATAAAGGATGTGCTTGAGCGGCCAGCATAGAGCGTCCTTCTGCCGTTGACAAATCACATCCATTCCTGGCCATGTCCAGTAAAAATTGACTCAAGGGTGTTGAGCTTGAAACAAGTCTGGAAAACGCATCCACACCCATTTCTCGGATGTAACTGTCTGGATCGTGTTCGGGGGGTAAAAAGAGAAATTTCAAACTTCTCGTGTCTTTTGCAAAGGGCAAAGAAACTTCCAGTGCCTTTTTGGCCGCACGTCTACCTGCTTGATCGCCATCAAAGCTAAAGACGATGGTATCGGTGAATCGAAATAGTTTTGAGATGTGGTCTGGCGTGCAGGCTGTGCCAAGCGTGGCAACCGCATTTGGCACACCCAGTTGTGCGAGCGCAACCACGTCCATGTAGCCCTCTGTCACGATGGCATGGCCCTTTTCTTTAAGATGTTGTCGCGCCTCAAAGAGCCCATAAAGCTCCTTGCCTTTCGAGAAGACCGGTGTTTCTGGGGAGTTCAGGTATTTGGGTGTTGCGTCTCCCATCACGCGACCACCAAATCCGATGCACTCTCCTTTGATGTTTCGAATGGGAAACATGATTCGATCTCTAAAACGATCGTATCTTTTCTCCTTCGCAGGATCTTCCTTGTTCTCAATCACCAAGCCCGTTTCTACAAGGGAGGGTGAGCTGTAGTTTTCAAAAACATGCGCCAGACCCGTCCACTCATCGGGGGCGTAACCCAGGCCAAACAGTTTGGCGACTTCACCTGAAAGGCCCCTTTGTTTCAAGTAGCTGATCGCTTTGGGTGAGTCTTTGAGGTTTTTTCTGTAACTGAGGCTGGCCGTTTCAAGCAGTTCAACCAAGGAGTGTTGCTTCTTTTGATTCTCCAAAGCCTTGACCCGGTCTTCAGGGGAGAAATCAGTTTCTGGCACCACCAAACCATAACTCTGTGCCAAGTCTTTGACCGCCTCTACAAAATGCATGCCCGTGTGTTCCATTAAAAAGCCAATGGCGTTGCCAGTTTTACTGCAACCAAAACAATGAAAGAACTGTTTGCTTGGGCTGACGGAAAAGGACGGGGATTTTTCGTTATGAAAGGGGCACAGGCCCACAAAATTTGCGCCACCCTTTTTCAGTTGAACGTGTTGACCCACCACGTCGACGATGTCGACTCGGGCTAACAGGTCTTGAATAAAGGTTTGAGGGATAGACATTGCAGGGCGGTGAGGGCGTATTTTAGTGGCCTCAAAAGGCTTATTGTTGATTGGGTATGGCCAAACGAAGGTAAACCCATTAAAATCGTTTGTGAATTCTTTCGTATTCATTCGACGCATCTATTAAACACCAAGTTGATCAAAATTTGTGAAGTCAATGGTGGATTTTTTTCTTTTCTTTTTGTTGGTGATCTAAGGGCATTTCATGTTTTTGTTTCGTTGGTCCGTCTTCAAAGATCGGTGCGTTCCACTGGTTTGCTGTATCTTCAGTTTGGTCCTGGTGTCATGCTCAAGTACCCAAGTGCCATTGGGCGCCAATGGGAGCGCCAATGGGAGCGCCAGTGTGCCAGGTTCGATGCGAGAAGAGTCAGAGAAAAAAGACCCTTCAATCCCTAAGCGACCGGTCAAGCTTGGCCTGGCTTTGGGAGGTGGGGCGGCCAGGGGCTTTGCTCACGTTGGTGTCTTGCAGGTGCTTGAGGAGGCGGGTATCAAGCCGCAGTTGGTGGTGGGCACCTCTGCGGGCAGTGTGGTGGCTGCGTTTTACACCAGCGGTAAAAACGCCTCACAGTTGCTTAAATTGTCAGAAAGCATGGACGAATCGTCGCTGACGGATTGGACAGTTCCCTTGATCTCAAGGGGGATGATGAGAGGAGATGCGTTGGCCAAATACATGACGCAGAATTTAGACATCAAAAAAATTGAGGACATGAAAATTCCATTGGGTGTTGTCGCGACTGACTTGCACTCAGGGGAATCGA
Organism: uncultured Burkholderiales bacterium; assembly: GCA_903842945.1. Classification (GTDB taxonomy): domain Bacteria; phylum Pseudomonadota; class Gammaproteobacteria; order Burkholderiales; family Burkholderiaceae_C; genus Limnohabitans. Next base: position 24,636 of record CAIMNS010000164.1, on the reverse strand, counting down.
TTTTGTTTCAACGAGGTGATGCTGCCACAGCTGTTCGGGCCTCAAGCGCAGTTCCCGCGGTATTTCAGCCAGTACAGATTGGCGGCAAAGAGTATGTCGATGGAGGTTTGGTCGCCCCAGTGCCCGTGAGGTTTGCCAAACAAATGGGCGCCGACATCGTGGTGGCTGTCGATATCTCTACCCCCTTGGAAGCCAACAAAGCCGATGGCATGCTGCAGATCTTGTTGCAGACCTTCAGCATCATGGGTAAAAGCATCAGTGATTTTGAGCTCAAAGAGGCCGACTTGGTGGTCAAACCTGCATTGAGTGGGATTGGCTCCGCAGCGTTCAGCGAAAGAAAGCGTTCGATCGAAGCGGGTCGTGCGGCCATGACACAGGCCCTGCCTCAGCTCAAAATCCTATTGCAAAAACAATTACCCTAAAAAAAACAGACTGCAAAAGGCAGTCTGTTTCAGGTGGGCAACTTCACGTTGAACAAGGTGCCTAGCGCACCTTCAATTTAGACCGTTGCGCGTTTTTTAGTGGCTTTGGTGGCTGTTGTGGCAGAGCTGACGGCAGCTTGAATGTTGGCTTCTGCAGTTTCAGTCACTTGTTTGATGGCTTTTTGAGCTGTTTCAATTGCATTTTGGCTGGCCGCCATTGCGTTCTTGAACATGGCAACTGCTGCTTCTGAACCTTGGGGTGCATTTTTAGTGGCACCATCGATCATGGACATCAAAGCGTGTTGAGCTTCTTGAGCTTGGCTTTCGATAGATTTTGACAGCTCAGAGGTGGTGCTGGTTGCAATCTCATAAACATGACGGCCGTAGGCAACACCCTTTTCAGCGATGGGCTGGTAAAAGGAAGATTGCAAAGCAACGATTTCTGCTGGATCTTTGATAGAAATCATGGACTGGACGTGGTGAACGTTTTCATTGAAAGCGGCTTTGGCGGCTGCCAAATTGAGCTCTACCAATTTCTCTACGCCAGAAAATGCGGTTTCTGTAAGACCGAAAAAAACATTCAAGTTATTTTTTTGAGCTGAGGTGATTTGTTCGACGTTTAACATGATGGACTCCTTGAGGTGATGAAAACAAAATTGAAAATGAAAGCTAGGGCAATGCAACATTTTTCAATGATGCGTTGCAACATGATTCAAGTATAGGGGCGTGCCGCTCAATTTCAAGGCTTTATTGTTGCAATGCACCATATTAGAGGTGACCCTCTAATCAAGAAGACCTTCCCCCATGGCCAGAATGCACCCGTCTTGTCGCTGTGACACAATACCCTGTTCCCAGTTCTCCGTCGTGGTCGACCTTAGTTAAGTCTTTGTTTTTATTGGTTTATTTCGTGAAAATCTTTTTTGCAGGCACGCAATTGCAAACCTTGCCCTTGGGCCATCGCTTTCCAATGAGCAAGTACGAGCTCTTAAAGACCAGAGTGAGCCAAGAGATGGCTTTCATCGATCTCATCGAGTCAAAGCCGGCCACAGAGGGGGAGTTGGCCTTGGTGCATTCACCGAGTTACATCGATCAAGTTTTCTCTGGCACCTTGCCGTCGACCGTTCAAAAAGCGATTGGATTTCCTTGGTCCCTGGGCATGGTTGATCGGGCAAGGTGTTCTACAGGCGCGACCATTCAAGCTGCAAGGCAAGCCCTCAAGGAGGGCATCAGTGCCAATTTAGCTGGGGGCACGCATCACGCCTATGCAGACCAAGGTGGGGGATTTTGTGTTTTCAACGATGTGGCCGTTGCCACCAGACTCCTTCAAGTGGAGCACCACAGAACCAGCGCAGAGCCCTTCAACGTCGCCATCGTTGATTTGGATGTGCACCAGGGCAATGGCAGTGCAAGAATTTTTCGTGAGGACCAGACCGTCTTTACGTTGTCACTGCATGGGGCCAAGAATTTTCCATTTGAAAAGGAGTGCAGTGACTTGGATGTGGAGTTGCCCGATGGCACGCAAGACGCGGCTTATTTAAGTGCTCTGGCGCAGGCACTTCGTACCATGACGTCCAGGTTCAAGCCCAATTTTGTGTTTTATCTGGCCGGTGCCGATCCCTACAAAGGCGATCGTTTGGGCCGTTTGTCCCTGAGCATGGATGGGTTAAGATCCAGAGACGAAGCGGTCTTTCTCTGGGCAAGAGAGCAAGGCTTGCCTTTGGCCTTTGTGATGGCAGGGGGCTATGGTCACGATATGCAAGAGACGGCACAAATTCAAATGAATACGTTTGCTTCAGCCTATGCAACTTGGCTTCTTTGGCAAAGCCAGCGTTTCAGTCTTGAGGCAAATTGAAGCTTTTAGCTAGACAAGAACATGAATCGACCTAACTCCCATGGAGTGACACATCTGCGCAGTGCTTATCCTTACTGTATTCCCATCACCACCCGTTGGATGGACAACGATGTGTATGGACATGTCAACAACGTCATTTACTATGCATGGATGGACACCATTGTGAACCAATGGCTCATAGAAAACAAGGTTCTAAAAAGCGCTCAAAATCCATGGGTGGGCTTGGTGGCCCATTCAGAGTGCAATTACTTTGGTCCCCTGGCTTATCCCGAGGCCGTGGTCGCGGGGCTCAAAGTTGTGCACGTGGGCAACTCGAGTGTGCATTATGAAATAGGAATCTTCAAGGGCGATCAAGAGCAGCCCAGCGCTCAGGGGAAATTTGTGCACGTCTATGTGGACCCCGTGAGCCATCGACCCAGTGCATTGACCGATGCATTCAAGCAAACATTAGAAAAACTGCGATGAAGTCCAACCCAAATTTGATGGATGAATTAATTTCCTCCAGGCACAGTGTTAGAGCTTATCTGGACAAGCCTGTTCAAAAGACATGGATCGCTGAGATCTTGGACATCGCGGCCAAGGCGCCCTCAGGATCCAACTTGCAGCCCTGGAAGGTCTATGTCCTTGAGGGGGCCTACAAGGCAAGTTTGGTACAAAAAGTATGTGCTTTGCATGACGATTTGTTTTTGCATCCTAAAAAAGCGGGGCTCTACCAACCCGATTATGCGTATTACCCAAGTGTTTGGGTGTCTCCGTTTCTTGAGCGAAGAAGAGAAAATGGTTGGGGACTTTACTCTCTTTTGGGGATTGCAAAAGGCGAGAAAGAAAAAATGCATCAACACCATCGAAGAAACTTTGAGTTCTTTGGCGCGCCTGTGGGACTCTTCTTTACCGCCCATCGCTCTCTTGAAGGAGGTTCATTGATCGATTATGGAATGTTTTTACAAAACCTGATGCTCGCAGCCAAGGCCAGAGGGCTTGATACTTGTCCCCAAGCGGCGTGGAACTCGTTTTCTGAGGTTATCATGTCGCACATTGGTGCCAGTGAGGAAGAAAAACTCATCTGTGGCATGAGCCTTGGATGGTCAGACCAGACCCAGGTGGTCAACACCTTTATGACCCCCCGTTTGAACGCTGAAACATTTACGACATGGCTGGTTGACGAAGAGATGACTTGAGCCATTAAAAACTTTCATTGCGTTTGATACACCCATGATCATTACCAGTCTTTTAGATACCGATTTGTACAAGTTCACCATGATGCAAGCCGTTTTGCATCAGTTTCCTGGTGCAACGGTCGAGTATCGATTCAAGTGCAGAAACTCTGGCGTCAAATTGGCCCATTTGGCGCAAGAGATACGTCAAGAAATCAAGCATTTGTGCACCCTAAGTTTTTACGAAGATGAGATCAAGTGGCTGAGAAGTCTGCGATTCATCAAAAGTGATTTTGTGGATTTCTTGGGCTTGTTTCGCTTGAATGAAAAATACATCACCGTCAAGGCCTTGGACAATGGTGAATTGGATATCGTGATCAAGGGCCCCTGGCTTCATACGATTTTGTTTGAGATCCCTGTTTTGGCCATTGTCAATGAGGTGGCTTTCAAGAGTTTGTATCCCGAACCGGATCTCGAAAAAGGCCGGCGTTTGTTGCAGGGAAAAATTGAGTTGCTCAAAGGCCCTCATTTGTCAGATCTGAAGATCGCAGACTATGGAACGAGAAGACGGTTTTCTAAAGATTGGCAGTTGGAAGTTTTGCAGACCTTGAGCCGTGAACTAGGCCATGGCGCCAAAGGGCAATTGGCCGGCACGTCCAATGTCCTTTTGGCCAAACAATTGGGTTTGACCCCTTTGGGCACCATGGCCCATGAGTACCTTCAAGCCTGTCAGGCCTTGGGTCCTCGATTGAGAGACAGTCAAGTCTTTGGCTTTGAGTCTTGGGCAAGAGAGTACCGAGGAGATTTGGGCATTGCTTTGTCTGACGTCTACGGCATCGAGCCTTTTTTAAGGGACTTTGACCTTTATTTTTGCAAACTCTTTGACGGTGCCCGACACGACAGTGGTGATCCATTTGCATGGGGAGAGCGCATGATTGCCCATTACAAGAAAAATCGTGTAGACCCCAAAACCAAGATCTTGATTTTTAGCGATGGCTTGACGGTTCCTAAAACCATTGAGCTCTACCATCAGTTCAAAGGCCGTTGTCAACTGGCCTTTGGCATTGGCACCAATTTGACCAATGATTTGGGCTATGAGCCACTGCAAATCGTGATCAAGATGGTTCACTGCAATGGTCAACCGGTGGCCAAACTCTCCGATACGCCATCCAAGAACATGTGCACCGACGAGAAGTACTTGGCTTATTTGCGGCAAGTTTTTGAAATTGAGTCGCCTTTGCAATGATCGCACTCAAGCGTTTCTTGCCCAATGAGCTTGACTCAAGCTTTCAAGACCTGTTCAAGGACTCTCTATGAGCTTGGATGGGCTCATTGCAATGGTCTTTTTCCTGATTTATTTGGCCATTGTGATGGAGGAGTGGTTGCATTGGGATCGAACACTTTTGGCTTTGGGGGGCGCGGTATTTCTTTGGGGCTTGTTCGCCATTAGCCAAGACAGTTACAGCCAGACGCTGAAGGCACTTGAATACTCAGCAGCCAAAACCTCTCAAATCGTTCTCTTTTTGTTGGCGGTGATGATGCTGGTTGAATGGATCCGTGAGAACGGTGGATTTGTCGTCTTGCAAAAATGGCTTTTGCACGACAGTGCCCTTCAAGAGCTATGGCGAATCACGTGGGTGACCTTCTTTTTGAGTGCGGTGATCGATAACATGACGTCCACTCTGATCATGTTGGCCATTATCAAGGGCCGTCATTTGGAGCGCAATCGGCAATGGACCTTGGTGAGCATGGTCGTTTTGGCTGCCAACGCAGGTGGGGCCTGGTCACCCATTGGGGACGTCACCACCACGATGCTTTGGATCGCTGGTATGGTTTCCCCACTGGGTTTGATCAGGGGTGGATTTGCTGCAGCCGTACTGAATTGCCTTTTACCTCTTTTACTTTGCACCCGTGTTTTTACGGGCTCACGTGCTTCGCACATGAGAGCCCCGGTGCTTTCAACTGGCGCCGGTTTGACGGGCCTAGAGCAATTTCAAAATTTCATTTTGTGCATTGGACTGCTGTTGATGCTCTTGATCCCGGTTCTTGCGCACCTCACCGATTTGGCTCCTGCCATGGTGGCCATATCGTGTTTGGTGGTCTTGGCGTGTGTGTTCGATCCTTTATTGAGTCAAGTCAAGCGTCAGTTCCAAATCCAAAATCGACCACAGCCTCATTCAAAACTTACGACCGCCTTTTTCAAAATCGACTGGCCGTCTATAGTTTTCATACTGGGAATTTTGCTTTGCATGGACTTGTTGCACGAATCGGGTTTGCTTGGATTGTTGTCAAAACTCATGCTCGTTTATTTGGGAGACGAGTTCAATCAAATCTTTGTACTCGGACTGTTGAGTGCTTTTTTGGATAACATTCCCTTGGTCAGTGCCAGCATGAACATGTTCGATCCAAGTGTTTACCCTTTGGATCATGGCTTGTGGCTCTTTTTGGCCTATTGTGCGGGCACTGGCGGCTCTCTCCTTGTTTTGGGCTCTGCAGCCGGCATTGTTGCCATGGGTCAAGAGGGTTTAAAATTCGCATGGTTCTTGAAAAACTTCTCGCCCAAAGCTTTGCTAGGCTATGTGGCTGGGGCATTGTTTTTTTGGTACATGCACTGAACGCTCATGAAACAAACGCTTGGGGCCAATGTTTGCCTTTGATCGATCTAGCCAAGAGTCTTCAACTTCATCTATATTTTTTATACATCTGATCCTCAACCATGAACGCAAAGCCCAAGATCTATATTCCCAGACCCAATTTCCCTCAGGTCATTGAGAGACTGCAATCGCATTTTGAGGTCGTTCACAATCAAGCCGATCAAGAGGTCTTGCGCGAGCAGTTCTTGGCCCAAGCCTCGCTCGTTGATGGCCTGCTCACCACGGGTTCGGATGTGATCAATGGGGAACTTTTGAAGGTCTGTCCTGGCTTAAAAATATGCGCCAACATGGCCGTGGGTTTCAACAACTTTGATCTAGATGCCATGACCCGAGCGGGTGTGCTTGCAACCAACACACCTGACGTTTTAACGGAAACGACGGCGGATTTTGGCTTCGCTTTGCTCATGGCGTGTTCGCGTCGATTGGTAGAGAGTGAGCATTTTTTGCGAGATCAACAATGGAAGCAGTGGCGGTTTGATTTGTTGGCGGGTCAAGACGTGCATGGCACCACCTTGGGCATCATTGGCATGGGCAGAATAGGACAAGCCATTGCCAAGCGGGCATCAAAGGGTTTTGACATGAAGGTCCTCTACCACAACCGCAGCCAACTGCCTGCATCGACCGAAAACGACTGTGGGGCCAGATGGGTCGAGTTGGCGGAACTCTTGGCCCAATCGGACCACGTCATGTTGGCTTTGCCTTACAGCCGAGAGGCCCATCACATGATCGGTGCGCGAGAGTTGGCCATGATGAAACCAGGCGGACATCTCATCAACATCGCCAGAGGTGGGCTGATCGATGAAGAGGCCTTGGTGGATGCCTTGGCCAGTGGGCACCTGGGTGGATTTGCCTTGGATGTGTTTGAAGGAGAACCCAAGATCAATCCGAGGCTCTTGACGCAAAAAAAGGTGGTCTTGACCCCGCATATTGCAAGCTCAACCCTTCAAACCCGTCTGAAGATGTCGAATTTAGCCGCTGACAATTTGATTTCATTCTTTGCTCACCGAAAGGCCATCACGCCTTTGAATCCTCAGGTGCTTGAATTTTGAACCTCCAAGCCGTGTTGGATGTCATCCTCAGTGTCTTGCCCGTTGTGACAGCGATGATGGTGATTTATTTGATTTTGAAGCCCTCCAAGTCAAACCAAGATCAAGAGCTTTTGAAGCAACTCAAGGGATTTGAAGAAAAAATCGAAAAGCTCGAACGCGATGTCCGCTTTGAAGTCCATGAGTCTTCTCGCTTGTCCAGACAAGAGTTGACACAAAATTTCACGCTCTTTCAAAATGGCCAAGCCGAGCAATTGAGTGTCTTGCAAAAGGGCTTGAGTGACTCACTGCACACACAAATTCACGCACTGAGTCAGAGCAATTCTGAACGCATGTCCGAGGTCCGCTCCACCTTGGACCATCAACTCCAACAACTCCAATTCAACAACGCGGCCAAGCTCGATGAGATGAGAAAGACCGTGGATGAGAAGTTGCAATCCACCTTGGAGCTCAGGCTTTCGGAGAGTTTCAAACAAGTCGCAGACCGACTCGACCAAGTGCATCAAGGTCTGGGGCACATGCAAACCTTGGCCAAAGGGGTGGGGGATTTGCAGCGTGTCCTGACCAATGTGAAGTCTCGAGGCATTTTTGGTGAGGCCCAACTTGAGTCCTTGCTCGAACAAGTCTTGACCCAAGAGCAATATGCCAAACAAGTCGAGACTCGCCCAAGAAGCAACCAACGGGTGGACTTTGCCATTAAATTTCCCGGTCGCGGGGAAGCCAGTGAAACCGTTTGGTTGCCCATTGACGCCAAGTTTCCTCGAGATGATTATGAAAGACTTCTGGATGCAAGAGACCAAGCCGATGTGCTGGCCGCTGAGTTGGCCAGCAAAGCTTTGGAAGTGCGCATCAAGGCCGAAGCCAAGAGCATTTCAGAAAACTATTTGGCGCCGCCCTACACAACGGATTTTGCGATACTTTTCTTGCCCGTGGAGGGCTTGTACGCTGAAGTGCTTCGCTTGCCTGGTCTGATGGACACCTTGCAGCGAGAATACCGAGTGACCTTGGCTGGGCCCACGACACTTTTGGCCATGTTGAACAGTTTGCAAATGGGCTTTAGAACCTTGGCACTTGAGGAGCAAGCGTCTCAAGTGTGGAGAGTGCTTGGGGCTGTCAAAACCGAGTTTGAACGCTATGGGGAGTGGGTCTCCAAGGTCAGAGAGCAAGTGCAAAAGGCCGCCGACACCTTGGACAAAGCCGACACGCGGGGCCGGCAGATGAGGCGGGTTCTAAAGGGCGTAGAGTCCATACCAGATGCTGAAGTGGCCCTTCTTTTGCCCAGCAAAGAGGACGAGGAATGAAAGCGCAATTGATCCGTCTCATTTGTGCGCAGGTGTGTGTTCATGCTTGTATGACGGGTGTGCGCTTGGCTGGGCCCTTGATGGCGCTCAGGGATGGATCCTCAGCCTTAGAGGTGGGTGTCATGTTGGCCTTGTTCTCCGTGACACAGATTTTTTTGGCTCTGCCTGCAGGGCGGTTTGCCGATCGGCATGGTTTAAAGTTGCCCATGCTCATTGGCATGTGTGTGGCCAGTGCGGGTGCAGGCACGGCAGCGGTGTTCCAAAGCTTTCCAGCCCTGTGTGTGGCCTCCTTGTTGGCAGGAGGTGCCACGGGGGCCACGATGATTTCCTTGCAGCGACATGTGGGTCGCATCTCCAAGGACCACGCTGAATTGAAACTGGCGTTCAGTTGGCTGGCCATTGGACCGGCCATCTCCAACTTTATCGGCCCCTTTTGTGCGGGTATCTTGATCGATTATGTGAGCTTTCAGGCGGCCTTTGTTTTTTTGGCCATCCTGCCTTTGATGGCCTGGTTTGGTGTTCGTGATGAGATCTCTAAGCCCCCTCAAGAGGCGGCCCCAAGAGACAAAAGTGAGTCGGTTTGGGATCTGCTGGGTATTCCCATGCTCAGACGCTTGTTGTATGTGAATTGGTTCATGTCATCTTGCTGGGACGTGCATACCTTTGTGGTGCCCTTGCTTGGGCATGAGCGGGGCATCAGTGCGTCTGCCCTTGGAACCATCATGGGGGTCTTTGCTTTGTGCGCTGCATTGATTCGGTTTGTCTTGCCCTCCATCGCCGAGCGATTGACGGAATGGCAAATCATGACCATCTCCATGTTCATGACGGGCGTCATGATGGGCATCTATCCCTTTTTGAGCGCCGCTTGGATGATGGCAATTTGCTCTGGGGGTTTAGGTCTCTTTTTGGGTTCGGTCCAACCCATGCTCATGAGCACCATGCATCAAATCACGCCTGAACATCGGCAAGGAGAGGCCTTGGGGGTGCGCTTGATGATGGTCAATGCGTCAAGCGTCTTTATGCCCATGTTGTTTGGCATGGCCGGTACTTTGATCGGCGTCAAAGGATTGTTTTGGTGCGTCAGTGCAGCCGTGACCAGTGGTTCTAGATTGGCTTGGGGACTTCGTTCGGATAAAAATCTTTGATGATTTGCCATGCATCTTGCACATCGTCAACGTAGTTGAAGTAGCGCAAATCTTCTTCGGACACAGCACCTTCTTCCACCAAAACCTCGGGGTGAAAGACCTTGTTCCAGTAGTCCTTGCCAAACAAGATGATGGGCACGGGGCTGGATTTTTTGCATTGAATCAAGGTGAGGGTCTCAAAAAGCTCATCGAGCGTTCCAAATCCACCGGGAAAGGCGACAAGCGCCTTGGCCCTCATCATGAAATGCATTTTTCGAACTGCAAAATAATGGAATCTAAAGCTCAATTCTTTGGTGATGTAGGCGTTGGGCTCTTGCTCAAAGGGCAGAGCAATGTTCAATCCAACGCTCAAGCCTTCAGCGTCGTGGGCGCCACGATTGGCCGCTTCCATGATGCCTGGGCCCCCACCGGTGCAGACAAAGAGCCGGTCTTTCTCAGGCATGGTTTTGCAAGATTGCGTGATCAAACGGCCAAGCTCTCGGGCATGGTCATAGTAGATGGAATTTTTGAGGATGGCCTTGGCTTTTTGGATGTCCTTGGCAAGGCCTAGATCCGTTGCTTTTTGGAGTTGCCTAAGCGCAGTGGGTCGGTCACAAAAGCGAGCGCTTCCAAAGATCACCACCGTGTGCTCAATGCCCATCTCTTGTTGAATCAGATCGGGCTTGAGCAATTCAAGTTGAATGCGAATACCACGGGTTTCGCGTCGGGTCAGAAACTGTGGGTCAGCAAAAGCCAGTCGGTTGGAGTTTTGTGGCAACTCTTCTTGGTTGCGTGCTTGAACAAACGCTTCCCAATCTTGAAGCAATTGATTGCTGTGGGCGTCGACAAGGGATTGCTTGGCTTCCATGAGGCTTGTGATGAAACCAATGAGACGGATGCAGCGATTTGTCTTTAGACCCTACGACGGTATTCTGCCGTTCGAGTGTCGATTTCAATGCGGTCGCCTTGAGCCACAAAAATAGGAACGGGCACTTCAAAACCAGTTGAAATTTTTGCGGGTTTCAAAACTTTACCAGAGGTGTCGCCCTTGACGGCAGGCTCAGTCCAAGTGACCTCTCTCTCTACGGAGGTGGGCAACTCCACAGAGATGGCCTTGCCGTCATAGAAAACCACTTCAGCGCTCATGCCATCTTCCAAATAATTCAAGGCATCTCCCATGTTTTCGTTTTCAACCTCATATTGGTTGAAATCTGCATCCATCCAAACGTACATGGGATCGGCAAAATAAGAATAGGTGCAGTCTTTTTTGTCCAAGATCACTTGGTCCATTTTGTCATCTGCTTTGAAGACCACCTCGGTGCCGAAATTGCTGAGCAAGCTTTTGAGTTTCATGCGAACCGTTGCTGAGTTTCTGCCACCACGTGCATATTCGGCACGCAAAACAACCATGGGATCTTTGCCGTGCATGATGACGTTGCCAGGGCGGATTTCTTGAGCGATTTTCATAAATAATTGGACGTTGGGTCAAACACAAATAGACAATTCAGGGACTCAAACGCAGCGTTTTGCATGGTTGGCTTTCCCTAGGACATCTCCTCATTTTAACATGCTTCATGGATCTAACGGGCTACCAGCTTGGCAAAAATAGATCCATAGGATTCTTTTTAGAGTTACATGGGCCAGATTCAAGCCTGTTTGAGGCTTAAAAATTCACTCAATTGGATGGCCAGGTCAGTTCTGTCTTTGAGCTCCCTTGCCACTTGGAGACTCCATTGCGCCCATTCACCAAGGAGCTCCTCAGACAGACTTGGAAACCGAGCATGCTCAAATTCGTTCCAAACCATGAACGCCTGTTTCAAGGTGTCGGGGGCTTCAAATCGGGTCAAGAAAGCGCTTATTTTTTTGAAATGTATGCCGTCGTCTTGGGGATAAATTTGCCAAACAAAGGGTTTCTCAGCCCATATCGCTCTGACCCAGGAGTCCTCGCCACGAACAAAGTTCAGATCACTGCTTTGCAGCAAAGCGTCAAAGCCTGCATGGTCAACAGGGTCTAAGAATTCGATGCTCAGTTTTTTTATTTGCACTTGAGGCGCTTGTGTATTTGCTTGCAGGCCCAACAAGTCCGTAGATTTGAGCAAGGACCTGGTAAATACTGTGCTTCTCCCAGCGCTGATCTTCAAATGAACCGATCGGCCCAATTGACTCAGTTGTAACAACAAATCTTTGAGAGCACGCGGTTCATAGCTGAAGACAAAAACACGCAAACTGGCTTGTGCACACCATGTCAATGCCTGTGCTGCAGGCTCATGGGTGGCTTCATAGGGCTGGCGAGAGCTTGGCCAATGCTTTTTCAAGAGCCCACCTGTTTGCGTTGTAAACCCAGGGTAAAAAAACCATTTGGTCATGCCCTTCGCTGGCCCCTGCAGCACGGGTGAGGCCAGTTTGTGCATTCTGTTGGGGTAATCCTCTGCACTCAAGTACTCCAAATTGATCCAAGTCCAAATCCAAGCCCGGGACTCTTCACCTTGAAGTTCGGGTGCGAGCAAGTTGTGCAGATAAACGTTTGGAAGTTCACAGCCGAAAGCCTCTATGACGCAATGGGGTCGTTGCCAACTGCAGGCGTGCCTGGAAGTTAAAGCGTCGTCGCTTGGCCAAGGCAACACCCGCAATGAGGCATGGTCTTGGTGATGGGGCGCCATCCAAGTCAAGGCAGAGGCGTCGTCCACATAAAGTCTCACGTGATGCCCCAAAGCCACCAAATGCTGACTCAGCCGCCAGCAAACGCCCAAGTCACCATGGTTGTCAACAACTTGACAAAAAATATCCCATAAAAAGGGGGTGTTCTTCATAAAGGGGCTAGGGGTTGGAGACGAGACTTAAAAAAGCTAGGCGCTTTTTATGAGTGGCCGTGTTTCGTGTAGGATCCATCAAAAGTATACAGCCCTTGGCCTTGCATGCAGCTTCAAGTTTGTCCCACCGAGTATGACCGAAAAATCCTTGAAATCCCTAAGTCCCCAGCATTCCCCAGATCAGCAAGGCCCCCAAAGCCAAGAAGCCGCACATGTATTTTCCGAGCAGCTCTTGTCGGACGTGAGTGCCTTGCCCGCGCTGCCTGGGGTTTATCGTTATTTTGATGATCAAGATCAAGTGCTTTATGTTGGCAAAGCCAACAGTTTGAAAAAGCGAGTCACTAGCTATTTTCAAAAAAACCACGGCGGCACGCGAATTGGTCACATGGTCAAAAAAATCCATCGCATGGAAACCACGGTGGTTCGCTCCGAGGCAGAGGCTTTGATTCTTGAGAACAATCTGATCAAGACCTTAAAGCCCAAATACAACATCCTCTTCAGAGACGACAAAAGTTACCCTTATCTGAAGATCACCAAGCCCCAAGTCAATTTAAAGAAGACGCTTGAGTCCCTTGAAGAGAACCAGCTGCCCATCAAGACGGCCAACCCCAGTGCTCAAGAGATTTCAAGGGTGATTTATTACCGTGGCGCAGTCGATGCCAAGCATGAATATTTTGGTCCCTATCCCAGTGTTTGGGCTGTGAGAGAGGCCATCTGGCTCATGCAAAAGGTTTTTCGGTTGAGAACCTGTGAAGACAGCGTTTTTAACCATCGCAATCGACCTTGTTTGTTGTATCAAATCAAGCGATGTTCCGCCCCATGTGTTGGCCTGGTGAGTGTCGAGAAATACAACCAGGATGTGAAAAATGCGGCAGCGCTTTTGCGCGGTGAGACGCAGCAAGTGATCCAAGAACTTGAAGCCAAGATGACGGCCCATGCAGAAAAACTTGAGTTTGAATTGGCCGCGGAACTGCGCAACCAAATCAGCGCCTTGTCCAAAGTCTTGCATCAACAAGCCGTGGAAACAGCCGGCGACCAGGACGTGGACATCTTGTCGGTGCAACTTCAAGGTGGCAAGGCCTGTGTCAACTTGGCCATGGTCAGGGGAGGCAGGCACTTGGGGGACCGTCCTTATTTCCCCATGCATGTGGAGCAAGCTGAGGCGCCTGAAGTCTTGGAGGCCTTTTTGACGCAACATTATTTGGACATCAAAGTGCCGCCCACTTTGATTGCCAGTCACAAAGTCCCTGCAGAACTGATCAAAGTCTTGAGTCTTCAATCGGGCGTCAAGATCCAATTCATCTCGCAACCTCAAGGGCAGAGAAAGGTCTGGCTTGAAATGGCCGTACAAAACGCTCAAATTCAATTGACCCGTTTGCTCGCAGAGGAGGGCTCTCAAAAAGCCAGAACCCGCGCTTTGGTGGATGCGTTGGATTTGGCTGTGGAGGACATGGAGGCGTTTCGAATCGAATGCTTTGACATCTCGCACACCTCGGGTGAGGCAACCCAGGCGTCATGTGTGGTGTTCCATCACCATAAAATGCAAGGTGCCGAATACCGACGCTACAACATCGAGGGTGTTAAAGGTGGGGACGATTACGCTGCCATGCGACAAGTCTTGGACAGGCGCTACAGCAAAGTAGCAGAGAGCGTGCGCCTAGGGGAGGGCAAGATGCCAGATTTGGTCTTGGTCGACGGTGGTAAAGGACAAATCGGTGTGGCGCGCGAGGTCTTTGAGTCCCTTGGGCTGGATATTTCAAGGCTGGTTGGTGTGGAAAAGGGCGAGGGCCGTAAGGTGGGATTGGAGGAGTTGGTCTTTGCCGATGGCCGCGACAAAGTCTCTTTGCCAGCGGACTCGGCAGCCTTGATGTTGGTGGCTCAAATCAGAGATGAGGCCCATCGGTTTGCCATCACGGGCATGAGGGCCCAAAGAGCTCGCGTTCGCATTGGCGCCAGCAAGATCGAGGACATTGCAGGGGTAGGGCCTAAAAAGCGAGCCAAACTTTTGCAGCGTTTTGGAGGTGTCAAAGGCATCGCGCAAGCCAGTGTGCAAGACTTGATGTCGGTCGATGGGATTTCAGAAGAGTTGGCAGATGCCATCTACAAAGCCTTGCGCTAAAAGCTTCTGTCCCTTGAGTCACCCCGGTTTGATCACCGACAAGAGCCGGTCAAGCCCCCCTTCTTCAATCGAAATCATCGCCTGCGCGCGAACAGTGGGTTTGGCGTGAAAGGCCACACTCAAGCCTCCTGCGTCCTTGCAGGCATGCATCATGGGCAAGTCGTTGGCACCGTCTCCGACTGCAATCGCTTGGGCCGCCGTGACGCCAAGACGCTCACAGGTTTGCAGCAACATGTTCTTTTTTTCTTCCCCATCGCAGATGTCGCCCCAAGACTGCTCAACCAACCGACCTGTCAAGACATGGTCTTTGATTTCTAAAACATTGCTTCTGGTGTCATCGATACCGAGCATCTCTTGAACGGCGTCGGCAAAGAAGGTGAAGCCTCCGCTGACCAACAGAACTCTGAGGCCTTGATCTTTACAGGTGCGCACCAATTTTTTGGCGCCGGGGTTGAGTTGAAGCACCTCTTGCAGCACCTTTTGTAAGGCTCTTTCGTGCGTGCCTTTTAACAAAGCCACTCGTCGTCGTAGACTGTCTTTGAAGTCTTTGATCTCCCCACGCATGGCGGCTTCGGTGATGTTGGCGACCTGTTCACCAACGCCTGCCATCTTGGCCAATTCATCAATGCATTCGATGTTGATCAAGGTGGAGTCCATGTCAAAGGCGATCAAAGCGTAGTCGCTGAGGGACACGGGGGGCTCAAAGCCTTGCACCACAAGTCCTGGTTCATAAAGATGGGATGCGCTCATGGTGTTTTTAATAGAGGTTTGGTGTTGCCGATGTTGTTCAACAGATCTCGGATGAGTTGGGTTCTTTGTTTGACTTCGGGTAAATTTCGCTCAATTCTGATTTTGTCATTGCCTGTGAGTCGGATGTTTTTATTTTTTTGCACGAGTTCAATGATCTTGCTGGCCTCAATGGGGGCGTTGGGCTTGAAGGTGATGTGGGTGACCAGTGGTGAGGCATCGACTTTGGCGACACCAAAGGACTTGGCCAAGATGCGAAGGCGATGAACTTCAACGAGCGTTTGAACTTGGGCTGGGGGTTTGCCAAAACGATCAACAATCTCCTCTTGGAGTCGGTCAACTTGATCAAAGTTTTTCGCTGTGGCCAATTTTTTGTAAAAGGACAGTCGCAAATGAACATCCCCACAATAGTCGCTTGGCAACAAGGCGGGCGAATGTAAATTGATTTCTGTGGTGGCTTGCAAAGGGCTCAAGAGGTCGGGCTCTTCACCGTTTTTCAAGGCCCTGACCGCCTCTGAAAGCATTTCGTTGTACAACTGAAACCCCACTTCCATCATGTTGCCACTTTGGTTCTCGCCCAATATTTCTCCTGAGCCCCTGATCTCAAGGTCGTGCATGGCCAAGTAAAAACCTGAGCCAAGCTCTTCCATTTGTTGGATGGCCTCTAGGCGTTGCGCTGCTTGTTTGGTCAGTCCTTCGATATCAGGGACCAACAAGTAGGCATAGGCTTGGTGATGACTGCGACCAACACGCCCGCGCAATTGGTGCAATTGAGCCAAACCAAATTTATCAGATCGACTGATTAAAATCGTGTTGGCACTTGGCACATCGATGCCCGTCTCGATGATGGTCGAGCACAGCAGCACATTGAAGCGTTGAGCCACAAAGTCTCGCATGACCCGCTCTAGATCTCGCTCGCCCATTTGACCGTGAGCGATTTCTATTCTTGCCTCAGGCAGCAACTCGCGCAATTGATGCAATCTGTTTTCTATGGTGCTGACCTCGTTGTGGAGGAAATAGCATTGCCCGCCGCGTTTGATTTCTCTGAGCACGGCTTCTCGAATGACACCAGAACCCTCTCGTCTTAAAAACGTCTTGATGGCCAAACGTCGCTGGGGTGCGGTGGCAATGACACTCAAATCTCTGAGGCCTTCAAGTGCCATACCCAGTGTTCTAGGAATGGGGGTTGCGGTCAATGTCAAGACGTCGACCTCTGAGCGCATGGCTTTCATGGCTTCTTTGTGGCGCACACCAAAGCGGTGTTCTTCGTCGATGATCATCAGGCCGAGTTGTTTGAATTGAACACTTTGACTCAGCAGCTTGTGGGTGCCCACCACGATATCGACGGTGCCAGCTGCAATGCCTTCAATGGCTTGATTGATTTCTTTGGTGGTTTTGAACCGAGACATTTCTGCAATTTTGACGGGCCATTTTGAAAAACGATCCACCAAGGTCTGGAAATGCTGCTCTGCCAAAAGGGTGGTTGGAGCCAGGATGGCCACCTGTTTGCCGCCTGTGACGGCGACGAAAGCGGCTCTGATGGCCACTTCCGTTTTGCCAAACCCCACATCTCCACAGATGAGTCTGTCCATGGGTTTGGGGCTGATCATGTCTTGGATGACCGCATGGATGGCCGCTTTTTGATCTGCGGTTTCTTCAAACCCAAATGCGTTGGCAAAGGTTTCATAGTCACCAGGAGAAAACCTAAAGGCATACCCCTCTTGAGCTGCACGCCTGGCGTACAAGTTGAGAAGTTCTGCGGCTGCGTCTCTGATTTGTTCGGCGGCGCGTTTTTTGGCTTTGTCCCATTGCGCGGAACCCAAGCGGTGCAAAGGCGCCTCCTCTGCGCTCACGCCGGTGTAGCGAGAGACCAAGTGCAGTTGGCTCACGGGCACATACAAGACGGCGTCGTCCGCATACACCAGGTGCAAGAACTCTTGTGTCACTGGTGCGCCAAGCTCGTCAACGCCCAGGCCCAAGTCCAAATTGATGAGCCCCTTGTAGCGACCAATGCCGTGAGAGTTGTGCACAACAGGGTCCCCGATTTGCAATTCAGAGAGGTCTTTGATCAAGGAGTCAAGATCACTGACCTGTTCTTGTTTTTTTCTCTTTCGAGAAAAGCTGTTGGTGGCAAAGAGTTCGGTCTCTGTGACATAGTCAATGTCTTGCTCAAGATCACTGAATCCTATGGACAAAGATCCCAGGCAAATCCCCAAGCGAGAATCGCTGTCGATGAAGTCTTGAAGAGATTCAAAAATAGGCGGATCAAATTGACTGGCCCTTAAAAAATCCAGAAGACTTTGCCGTCGACCCTCGGTTTCGGCAAGGATCAGAATTTTTTGTTGACTGGTGAGCGCGTGATTTTTTAGGCGCTGAAGGGGATCTTCATGGCCGCGTTCAACTTTGAGCTCTGTGAGAGATGCGCTCCAAGCATGCTCTAGTGGGGGTGCAGCTTCGGTTTCTTGAGTGCTCAGAATCGAGCTTGGCCTGATGGCCAGTTGAGGATAATGGTTGCATTGGGTGTAGAACTCTTCTGCACTCAAAAAGAGTGCATGGGGTGGTAGCACCGGTCGCTCAGGATCTCCCTGGTTCAGACGGTATCTCTCTTGGGTATCGAGCCAAAAGTGCTGAAATGCGTTCTCCAATTCACCGTGGGTGACAACGATGGCATCCTCTCCCAAGTAGTCAAAGACCGTCGCAGTTTCATCAAAAAACAAGGGCAAGTAATACTCAATACCGGCTGTTGCAATGGATTGACCAATGTCCTTGTAGAGCCGACTTCTGGTCGGGTCGCCTTCTAGGAGTTCTCGCCATCGGCTGCGAAACTTGGATCGAGAAGCGTCGTCCATTGGAAACTCTCGACCGGGCAAGAGACGCACTTCTGGAACGGGGTACAGACTTCTTTGTGAATCAGGGTCAAAGGTGCGGATGGAGTCGATTTGCTGATCGAACAAGTCAACACGGTAGGGCACCAAGGAGCCCATGGGAAAGAGGTCAATCAAGCCACCGCGCACAGCATACTCGCCAGGGCTTACGACTTGACTGACGTGCTGGTAGCCCGCCAAGGTCAGTTGTGACTTCAGCTGAGATTCATCCAACTGTTGGGCGACTTTGAAATGAAAGGTATAACCCGCCAAGAAAGCGGGTGGGGCGACTCTGTACAAGGCCGTGGAAGCAGGGATCAAAATCAAATCAGCCTCCCCTTGAGAGATCTGCCACAAGGTGGCGAGTCTCTCACTGATCAAATCTTGATGCGGTGAGAAGGTGTCGTAGGGCAAGGTTTCCCAGTCAGGAAACAAGACGCAATGGACATCGGGGGCAAAAAATACAATTTCTTCCAAAAGGCGCTGCGCATCAAGGGCAAACTCCGTGACCAAAGCCATGCGTTGTCCACGGGCTTTTTCTCTGAGTGCCAATTGGGCAATGTACAGCGCATCGGAGGAGCCATGGGTTTTTTTGGTAATGAATCTTTTACCCTTGACGAGTGATGGGAGTTGCATTGCGACTTTCAAGAAAACGAATTCTGGTGGGAGTTGTGTTGGTTTGTCTCAACGATTGAGAGGAGATTTTAAAAGCTTGTGAGAAACCTGTTAGATAATAAGGGTGTGAATAGAATTTTCCTCGTCATCCCTTGCGCTGGATCTGGCTCTAGAGCCGGTGGCAACAAGGCCAAGCAATACCAAGAGATCCGTGGTTTACCCATGATCATGCACACGCTTGGGGCTTTGCTAGAGATCGAGGAGATCGTCCACTGCCTTTTGGTGGTCTCACCCAAGGATCAAGAGATCGAACACCTGCTTGAAAAGCACATCCCGCATTCTAAGAGCTTTGCGCGTCTTTCCGTTGAAAAAATTGGCGGTGAGACCCGATCTCAATCTGTCTTAGCGGGTTTAAAAGCGATCAGGCACAGGGGTGCTCAAGAGGACGATTGGGTGCTGGTGCACGATGCAGCCAGGTGTCTGGTTCAATCGAACTGGGTTCAAAAGCTCATTGACGAATGCAGGCATGACCAGGTTGGAGGTATTTTGGCCTGGCCCTTGTCAGACACCTTGAAACAAAGTCTGGGTGAGAGGATCGATCAGACCTTGGAGCGTCAAAACAAGTGGTTGGCGCAAACGCCTCAGATGTTCAAACTGGGGCCCTTGATCCAGGCGATCGAGGCGGCCCCAGGTTTCATGACCGATGAGTCCTCAGCCATGGAGGCCCAAGGCTTTGCTCCAAAATTGGTCCAGGCCAGTGCACTCAACATCAAAGTCACGTATGCCGATGATTTTTTATGGGCAGATGCATGGTTGGCCGCCAAATCTCTCGGCGGTTCAAATCAAACCTAGAAAAGGCCAAGCACATGAACGTCTTGAATTTAAAAGTGGGCGAGGGCTTTGATGTGCACGCTTTGGTGGATGCGCGGCCCTTGATCATAGGCGGTGTAGACATCCCGCATGTCAAAGGACTGCTTGGGCACTCTGATGCAGACGTGCTTTTGCATGCCATCACCGATGCGCTTTTGGGGGCCGCTGCTTTGGGTGATATTGGGCAACATTTTCCTGACACTGACCCCAGTTTCAAGGGGGCAGATTCTAAAATTTTATTGACCAAGGTTGTACAGTTGCTCAAAACCCATGACTACTCGGTCATCAATGTTGATTGCACCGTGGTTGCACAAGCGCCAAAACTCATGCCCTATATCAAAGCCATGTGTGAGCAAATTGCCTTGTGTTTATCTGTTCCCGTTGATCGCGTGAACGTCAAAGCCAAGACCGCTGAGAAACTTGGGCCCGTGGGACTTGAGCAAAGCATTGAGGCAAGGGCGGTGGTTCTGCTCTACAAAGGGCCGTTGACTTAAAGACGAGTAGCCAGTGCGTGGCCATGAGGCCAGTTGGCCTCTTTTTTGAAAGAGGCCTTGGGGCAAGACTTTATTGGGCCGTCCATCCGCCATCCATGGCCCAAGCGACGCCGCGAACATTGTTGGCCGCAGGCGAGCACAAAAAGACAGCCAACTCTCCAATTTCCTCTGGTGTGGTGAACTGTAGCGAGGGCTCTTTTTCGCTCAGGAGTTGCTCGGTGGCTTTCTCGTTGCTGATGCCCTGGGCCTTGGCTTTGTCATCGAGTTGTTTTTGAACCAAGGGTGTTAGCACCCAGCCTGGGCAAATGGCGTTGCAAGTGATGCCTGAGGTGGCGTTCTCTAAAGCGGTGACCTTGGTGAGTCCAACAATGCCGTGTTTGGCAGCCACATAGGCGGCTTTTTGAGCAGAAGCGACGAGCCCATGAGCGGATGCGATATTGATGATGCGTCCCCAGTTTTTTTTCTTCATGTAGGGCAACGCAAGTCTGGAGGTGTGAAAAGCGCTGGACAAATTGATCGCAATGATCGAGTCCCATCTCTCCACAGGAAAATCCTCAATGTTGGCCACATATTGAATGCCTGCGTTGTTGACCAAGATGTCGATGTTGGCGTGATTTGATTCAGCAAAGCCAAACAAATCCTCGATGTCTTTGGCTTTGCTCACGTCTGCGCCGTGGTAGAGGGCTTGAACGCCCAGTTGTTCAATTTGGGTTTGGGCAACATGGTGGTCCCCAAAGCCGTTCAAGACAATGTTTGCGCCTTGCTTGGCCAGGCCAATGGCGATACCAAGACCAATGCCACTGGTTGAACCGGTGACCAATGCGGTTTTACCCTTTAAAAGTTGACTCATTGAAGAACTCCCCAAATGGATGAAATGATGTGCTCATCTTAAGCCAAGAAGATCGATGGGTACAGGGCTTTGAACAGGGCATGTGGACTTTTTTTGATGGCTCCGCCCCTTGCCTTGAAATTTATCCAGTCGTTCGGCTAGACTGGTGACCATCATGAAAACCATTTCGAAAGATTCAAGCAGTCCAGCCGAAGGGGGCTCTTTAGAAGAGCAAGAGATCTTGGAGCGGGCCAAAGCCTTTGCTGAGCCTTTGCTGGTTGGGGAGTATTTATCTACTGGCGAGAGCACGTGGTCTCACGCGCAATCGGTGGCTGAATTGATTGCACACTTGGGCGGTGCGGTGTCTCTACAGGCTGCCTCCTACTTGGTCTATGCATGCGAGCATTTGAGCAAGCCTTTGGAAGTCATCTCCAAGGCCTTTGGTGAGCCTTACGCAGTTTTGGCTTTGGAGACGACCAAATTGGTGCAGTTGCAAAAGGTCGCTCGTGCGCAAGCCATGGGCCACCCGCATACCTCCTCTTCGATCACCTTGAACTCGACCATCAATCAAACCGAGGCAGTTCGAAGAATGCTCATGGCTTTTTCAAAAGACTTGAGGGTTGTTCTGTTGAGGTTGTCTTCCAGGCTGCAAACCCTAAGGTACTGTGCCTCTACCACCAAAACTTGTCCAACGGACTTGGCGCAGGAGACGTTACAAGTGTTTGCACCCTTGGCCAACCGGCTGGGAATTTGGCAAATTAAATGGGAGCTCGAGGATTTGTCCTTTCGTTTTTTGGAACCTGCGACTTACCATGACGTGGCCAAGTTGTTGGATGAGAAAAGGGTTGAAAGAGAGTCGTACCTTGAGCGCTTGAAGGCTCAAATTTTTGAGGAGTTAAAGCACCAAGGCATCAAAGCCGTGGTTGAAGGTCGGCCCAAGCATATTTACAGCATAGTAAAAAAAATGAGAGGCAAGTCGCTTGGCTTTGATCGAATTTTTGATATCCGCGCGCTTCGCATTGTGGTGCCTGCGGTGAGCGACTGTTATGCGGTTTTGAGTTGGGTGCATCACCACTTTGAACCCCTGGAGCAAGAGTTTGACGACTACATTGCAAAACCTAAAACCAATGGGTATCGATCTTTGCATACTGTGGTGCGAGACGAGTCAGGCCGTCCCATAGAGATTCAAATACGTACGCAAGCGATGCATGAACATGCGGAGTTTGGAGTTGCAGCGCATTGGGCCTACAAAGAAGCTGGCGTCAAAGGCTACGAAGGCGTGAGCGCCAATTCATCCTATGACGCCAAAGTAGCAGTTCTTAGGCAGTTGCTCGCTTGGGAGCGAGAGCTTGTCAGCCCCTCACCAGAGTCCCCGCAACTTGCAAAAGCGCAGAACCTAGACGACCGGATTTATGTGTTGTCTCCTGCAGCAGAGATTGTGGAGTTGCCTCAACTGAGCACTGCTGTTGATTTTGCTTATGCAGTTCATACGAATTTAGGGCATCGCTGCCGTGGTGCGAAAGTCGATGGCGTTTTGGTTCCCTTGAACACAGTGCTTAAAAGTGGACAAACCGTCGAAGTCGTTGTGGCCAAAGAGGGTGGACCTTCAAGAGATTGGTTGAACGCAGATTTGGGGTTTTTGGCCAGTCCAAGGGCTAAATCCAAGGTCCGGGCTTGGTTCAATGCACAAATCGCTCAAGAAACCATCAACAAAGGCAGAGAGTTGGTCGAGAGAATCTTGCAGCGCGAAGGTAAAACATCTTTAAACCTTGAAGAGTTGGCCTCGGGTCTGGGTTTTAAGTCTTCACAAGATCTTTTTGAAGTTGTCGGGAAAGATGAATTTTCCCTGAGAAATATTGAACAATGGATCCATCCGCCTGAGCAATTGTCCAATGTTGACGATATTTCTTTGGTGAGTAAAAAATCCAAGGTCAATGAGTCCAGCAAAAAAGGTGCTGTCTTGGTCGTTGGCTTGGATTCTTTGATGACTCAATTGGCCAGGTGTTGTAAGCCAGCTCCCCCAGATTTGATCAAAGGTTTTGTGACCCGTGGAAAAGGCGTGAGCATCCATCGCCAAAATTGCTCAAACTTTAAACAATTGGAGTTCAAGGAGCCTGATCGAGTGATTGTCGTGGCTTGGGGCTCCTCGCAAGCCCAAAACCCCATCTACTACCCTGTTGATGTGGCGCTTGAGGCCAACGATAGACAAGGGCTGCTCAGAGATGTTTCTGAGGTGTTCGCAAAAGAGCGCATGAATGTGGTTGGCGTTCAGACCCAATCCATCAAAGGGATTGCTTGGATGACATTTACGGTTGAAATCAACGATGCTTTAAGGCTAGAAAAAGTATTGCTTTCGGTTCAAGAGATCAAAGGGGTCAGAGCGGTCAGAAGAAGATAAGAACTGATCTTTAAACGTCCACAATGTTGTTCGTGGGCACATAAAGGGTCAATTTAGGTGGGTTTCAACTAAAATATGCACTTGTTATGTTGTGCTTTTAAGGAAGGTGACAAAGCTTTTTGTAACTGGGATATAATGCTATCCTTGCAAATCGCTACACGATTTCATCTTTAAACAGGCGATTAGCTCAGTTGGTTAGAGCGCTTCCTTGACATGGAAGAGGTCGTTGGTTCGAATCCAATATCGCCTACCAAACTCATGTAAGCTTTTGATTTTGGGCTCTACCCAATTAACGGGGGATGAGCATTTATCAAACACGGTTGAATACTGGCTCTTCATCATTAACGGGGGGACAAAGGTATTTATTAAACTAGACAAAATGTATTGACCTGCCAACCTAAAGCGACGTGGGTTAAGCTTGGGTTTTAACCCAGGCCCAGAGCCAAAATTTAGGTGGCAAGTCATGCAAGAGTTTAACAAATTCATCGGTTTAGATGTACACAAATCAACAATAGCGATTTCGATTGCTCCTGAAGATGGTGGCGAAGTTCGGTATTTTGGTGAGATCCCCAATACCCATGAGGCCTTGACTAAGTTTGCAAACAAATTTAATCAAGGTAGACAGAATGCCTAGAAAAAATCAGCACGCCGAACTTATAACAACTTTTTTTATGTTGTAAGAGATCAAACGTATTGTTTGATGTGGCGTAAGGGATTCTTATAAAAAGATCAAAAGCACGTAGTCTGCAAATACACTCCATTTCATTCATTTTTTCAAATGTATGGGTCATGTCATTCTTTTGTAACTCCATCATGTATGGCAAAAGCCTATCATTGACTTTAAAAACTATACCAGGATCTTTTAATCGCCTCATCACAAGATTGAACAACAAGGGCAGATTTTTAATGAGAATCGTACGCTTTGATAAAAAATCAAAGGCGTGATCAACAAGTTTTTCAATCAGTTTATCAATGGGCTCATGGGCTTGATGATTGATAAAAATTTGTTGCACTTCATCAAAATGTTTATCCGCTATCTCAGTTGATAGTTTTATGAAAATATCTTCAAATTTATTAAAGTAACGGTAGATGACGCCCGCACTGTAGCCGGATTTTTCTGAAAGTAATTTGGATGACAATTCAACATCAACATCAACACCAACATTAGATTCTAAAATTTCCCTCGCAGTTTGGTATAAATCTTCAACAGTTTTATTGGACCGCTGTTGAGATGGTTTCTTTTTATAACTTCCGATGATATTAAGTATTTCTTTAAATTGCATACGCTTATTTTATAGATTTATAAATGTGAATTTGTTTATTTAAACTGATCGTTC
>CAIMNS010000163.1 GCA_903842945.1 uncultured Burkholderiales bacterium | reverse complement strand
GGATGCATCGTCACTCAACTTCTTGGTGAAATGTGGCGTTCAACCTTGGCGCGAATTGGTCAAAACAACCGGCATCATTGGAACGCCTTTGTTGGAAATCAACACCAAGTTTGGGCGCACCGCCACCTATGGCGAAAGCCTCCAAATTCACACCAGCGTGCAAGAGTGGCGCGACAAAACTTTTGTCCACAAACATGTGGTCATGCGCGGCGACACGGTGTTGTGCGAAGGCACCGAGGTTCGTGCGTTTTGCATCAAGCACCCTGACGATCCAGATCGCATCAAAGCCATCGCAATACCCAAAGACATTCAAGCTTTGTGCAGTTGATACTTCAAGCCCGTTTTTTTAGTTCATTTTTTTAACCACCCAAAGAGGAGACAAGCATGACAAATCGTCGAGAATTTTTGCAGACCACCGTTGGCGCAGCCATTGTGAGCAGTACAGCCTTCCAACAAGCATGGGCGCAAAGCGGTTTGCCCATAGAACAAGTGAAAGTGCTTTATGGCTTTCCACCTGGCAGCTCGGGTGATATTTGTGCGCGCCGTGTTGCAGAAAAATTTGGCGGCTCTGCTTACAGCAAAAACGCGGGTGTCATTGACAGCAAACCTGGTGCGGGTGGTCAGATTGCATTGAATTTACTCAAATCAGCACCTGCCGATGGCTCGGTGCTGGCCATGACACCCTTTTCTCCCATCTCGCTGTATCCCCATATTTTCAAAAATCTTCAGTACAAGCCCTTTGAAGATTTCACCCCCGTGGGAACCAGCTCCATGATTCACCATGGCTTTGCTGTGGGCCCCATGGTTCCTGCCACTGTGAAGACTGTGAAAGACTTTGTCTCTTGGGCCAAGGCCAACCCTGCACAAGCCAGCTATGGCTCACCTGCAGCAGGTTCAACGCCTCACTTCATTGGCGCATTGCTAGGCCTTAACCAGAACTTTGAATTCAAGCACGCCCCCTACCGCGGCTCTGTTCCAGGTGTGACTGACGTAGTAGGCGGACAAATTGCTTGCATGTTCACGCCTCACGGTGACTTCATTGCTAACCACAAAGCCGGCAAGATGCGCATCTTGGCCACCTCTGGCAAAACTCGCTCACCCTTTGTTCCTGATGTGGCAACCTTCGCAGAACAAGGCTTTCCAGAGTTGACCGTGGAAGAATGGTTTGGATTTTATGCACCGGCCAAAACGCCAGCCAACGTCATTCAAGCTGCCAATGCAGCCATCAATGCGGCCCTGAAAGACAAAGGCGTTCAAGACGCTTTAACAGTCGTTGGCTTAATTCCTTACGGCGGTACTGTGGCTGATCAACTCAAGAGTTCACAAGTGGAATTAGAGCGTTGGGGTCCTCTGATCAAGCGCATTGGCTTCACTGTTGACTCCTGATTTTGGCAAGCACCGCATCGGCTCGAGAACTCTCTGAGTTCTCGGGCTTTCTTTCCATCTCGCCTCATCGAAACACAAGATCGAAACAGCATGCGAAAAAGCGTCAAAAAAGCCTCGACTGCAGTTGAGGAGGTCGACACCCGCTTTTTAGAAAGTTTGATTGGCTACAACGCTCGACGTGCTGCATTGGCCATCATTGGAGAATTTTTAGAAAAAATGGCGGTCTACGGACTCAAGCCTGTTGATTTTTCTGTCATGTCCGTCATCGTGCACAACCCTGGCGTGACATCGCGTCAACTGTGTGCATCCTTGAACATCTTGCCGCCCAATTTGGTCAGTCTGATTCAATCTTTAGATGCCAGGGGTTTGATTGAACGCCTGCCCCACCCCCATGACGGTCGCGCCGTCGGATTACACCCGACCGAAAAAGGCCGTGCACTGATGTTGCAAGCTGAAGCCACGGCATCAGAGCTCGAAAGAAATGTAGGCGGTAAACTCACTCCCAACCAAGCTCAAACATTGGTCACACTGTTGCAAAAAAT
>CAIMNS010000162.1 GCA_903842945.1 uncultured Burkholderiales bacterium | reverse complement strand
CGGTGCTGACAAGTTGATCAAGGTCTTCAAAAGCCCGCGCATCCACAGCCTGAACGTTCACGGCACGGGTTGCACCTTGTCGTCGGCCATCGCAGCTGGTTTGGCCAAAGGGCTGAGCATGGAGCAAGCCCTCTCTCAGGCCCGGGCGTTCATTGCACAAGCCATCGAAGGCGCTCGAGAGGTCAAGACGGGTGGGCGCTCAAGTCCCTATGCGCACGGGCCCTTGAACCATGGCTTTGGGCCTGTGGTGATGGTCAAAGCGCCCCTTTAAGGGCTGTCCTTCAAGGGCTGCTCTTTTTTCACGCCAAGCCTGTCTTGCAGCAAGCTAGAAGCGCTGGTGTACTCAAAGGCAATTCGATCCTTTTGCAAGACCCATTTGGCCACACCAAAGGAGGCCAAGGCGGCCTCATGAAAGCCACTCAAAATCAATTTCTTTTTACCAGGATAGGTGACGATGTCACCGATGGCAAAAAGCCCTGGGACAGCGGTGCTGAAGTCTTCGGTGTTGACGGTGATTTGTTTTTTATGCATGGCAGCACCCCATGTCGCAATGGGGCCGAGCTGCGGGGACAGTCCTAAATTGACCAGCACCAGGTCCACCTCGCTCTCATGCATGCTGCCTTGTGCATCGACCCATTGCAGCGAGGTCAAGGGCGAGTTGCTGGGGGCATGACCCATGAGGCGCACCACTTGACCGTGCTTGAAGGACAAGGAGCTGGGCTTGTGGCTTAGATGAGCAGTCTCTTGGGTGAGCCCTTGAACGCTTCCTTGAATGCTTCCTTGGGCGCTTGGGCTTTTAGCAAGTGCTGCTTCAAAGGCTTCTCTGAGCTTCGGATCCACATCCAAGGGCTCGCGGCGATGGATCAAGGTGATGTCCAGGTTGGGGTGGGCCTCAAAACCGTGGAGCGCATTAAGAAGGGCCTCTTCCTCGCCGCCCACGATCCAAACCTTCAAGGCCCTCGTTGTGCTCTTGGGGTGGGTGTGATGAAACTGGGTCAAGGCCGCGTCCAAGGCACCATGAAAGAGCTCTTTGCCAAGAAAGTCCGCTTGCTCGGGCGCGTTCAGTGCACGAGGCAAAAAAGCCCCCACGCCATTGGCCAAGATGACCGCTTGGGCTTCAAAGCACAAGCCGCTTTGAGTTTCAACGACAAAGCCCCGCTCAGTTGTTTTGGCTTGAATGCTTTGCACAAGTTGATTGAAATGAAAGACCGGCTCAAAGGGGCGTATTTGCGTGAGCAGACGCTCGGTCAACTCTTGACCGGTACAAGCAGGCAGGGCTGGAATGTCGTAGATGGCTTTGTCGGGGTAGAGTTCGATGCACTGCCCCCCAGCGAAAGGCAAAGGGTCGATCACATGCGCATGCAAGCCCAAGAGGCCCAATTCAAAGACCTGAAAAAGCCCCGCAGGTCCTGCGCCCACGATCAAGACATCGGTTTGAAGGGGAGAGCAGGTCGGCCCTGGCGCCGGCTCTTGTGGTTGCTCTTGCGTCTGAGAAAGGGGGCGAGCGTTGGTGTTCAACATATAGGACCTTCATTCAAGCCATGCACCACCGGTACGACGGGCTTAGGAGCGGGGTGCTCACCAACGCTTCACCAAGGACCGCAGTCCAGTGCTTCAGAGCTTCACGGCCCTCGTGCTTGCATGGCACAGAGAGGCTCAAAGCATTCTCAGCGTTGCAGCTCTGCGAGTTTGCCCTCTTTGTCTTTCCATTCATCCGCATCCGCCAAAGGCATCTTGCGCTTGGTGATGCTGGGCCAACCAATGTGCGACAACTCCAAATTCAAAGCGGTCATGTGTTCTTGGCCCTCTGGCACATCTTCTTCGGCATAAATGGCGTTGACCGGACACTCTGGAATGCAAACGGCGCAGTCGATGCACTCATCGGGATCGATGGTGAGAAAGTTAGGGCCTTCACGGAAACAGTCGACAGGACAAACATCTACACAGTCGGTGTACTTACAACGGATACAGGCTTCGGTGACAACGTGGGTCATGACAAATCAGTGGTTAAGGTGTGAATCGGACATGCGCTTGGTGTGCGCTTGGTGTGCGATTGAAAAGAACTTGAACAGAAGTTAAAGTACATCCAAAAGTGCTATTTTAATTGAGAATTAAAAGAATTCAAAACGTGTGGCTTTAAGCCTGGATCAAAACGGCGCCAGAGGTGGTGTGGCTGGCGGGGTCGACCAAAATCATGGAGCCCATCAAACGACACTGCTGAAAGCTTTGAACGGGCAGGGCCTCCTTGAAGCTCAATTTGACGACGCCTATTTCATTGACTTTCAGATGATCGGCCTCGAGTGGCGCCAAACTCAGGATGTCCAAGCGATGAACGATGTCTGAGACCTGGGCCTTGACCCATTGGTGACCGTGCAAGGCCAAATAGGTGCGACCTTTGACCAGGGGTTCATCATCGAGCCAACACAAGGTGGCTTCCAGGGTTTTGGAGGTGGAAATAGCAGGGGCGATGAAAGAGCTTGCGCTCAAATCCTCGAGCAACCAGTCGCCCCGAGAGACGTCCACTTCTTTGTCCAAAATAAGCCCTACAGATTGTCCGGCCATGCCAAGCTGTGGGTCCTCGGTTTGTCTTGTGCAGTTGAGCACTTGGGCGACTTGGGCCGTTTGTCCGCTCGGGTGAACTTTGAGGCTTTGGCCGACGTTCAAATGACCGCTGGCGACACGCCCCCAAAACACCCGTCGGCCTTGGTCGGTGCGTGCGCTGTCGTGTTGTTTTTCGACCCATTGGACGCAAACGCTCAAAGGGCCTCCTAAGTCAGGTGGGGTGCTGGGCAAGGACTCCAAGAGTTGCAAGAGGCTGGGGCCTGAGTAAGCACACCACTGCGGCTTGGCATCGACCACGTTCCAGCCCTTCAAGGCAGAAATCGGCACGATCGCTTTGTAGTCAATGCCGCCCTCTTTGGCGTAGTGTTCGATGGCCTTTTGAATGTGTTGAAAAGCCTTGACCGGGTCTTCGATCGCGTCCAATTTGTTCACCACAAAGACGATGGATGGAACGCGAAGCAGTTTGGCAAGCAGGGTATGGCGACGGGTTTGGGGCAAGAGTTCAAGTTGGGTGCTTTGCCACTGCAGTTTGGTGGCGTCGACCAACACCACCGCACAGTCCGCACTGGAGGCGGCGGTGACCATGTTGCGGGTGTACTGCTCGTGGCCTGGGGCGTCGCCAATGATGAATTTGCGCTGTTCGGTGGAGAAGTAACGGTAGGCGACATCGATGGTGATGCCTTGTTCACGCTCGGCCGAGAGGCCGTCGGTCAACAAGGCCAAATCGGTTTGTCCCTTTCTTTGGACCCCTGCCAAATGGTCTTCTAAAACCGCTTGGCTGTCGACCAAGAGTCGGCCAATGAGCGTGCTTTTACCGTCGTCGACAGAGCCGCATGTGATGAATTTGAGGGCCGTGTCTTTCAGGCTGTTGAGGTGGTCTTGACTCAGAGTGGCTTGCATAGGGCGGGCGTTCTTTGGATGTTCTAAGGTGGGAAGTCTGGCTCGGGTCAGGCTTTGAAGAGGATGCTTTGAAGATGCTGCTTTGAAGAGGGTGTGTTCACGTCTGTCCCATAAGAGGGCGTTTAAAAATAACCGTCTTTCTTTCTCTTCTCCATCGAGGCCTCGGAGGTTTGGTCGTCCATGCGTGTCGCACCTCTCTCACTCACATGCGCACTGAGGGTCTCGATGACAATCTCCTCAGGGCTTGCCGCCGTGCT
>CAIMNS010000161.1 GCA_903842945.1 uncultured Burkholderiales bacterium | reverse complement strand
GTAGCCAAGTTGCGAGGGAGAATCGGTCAAACCATGAAAGTGTTGATTGACCAAGTCCATGCTGGAGGCAAGCAAGGTGCTTTAGCGCGCTCATATGCCGATGCCCCAGAGATTGACGGCACGGTCAAACTGTTGCCTCCTCAAAAGGTGAGCCTACGCTTGAAGGTGGGCGAATTCGTCAAAGCGAGAATCGT
Source organism: uncultured Burkholderiales bacterium (assembly GCA_903842945.1). Classification (GTDB taxonomy): domain Bacteria; phylum Pseudomonadota; class Gammaproteobacteria; order Burkholderiales; family Burkholderiaceae_C; genus Limnohabitans. The sequence goes on along the minus strand of CAIMNS010000161.1, from coordinate 31,537 downwards.
AGACACAGACGGTCATGACCTGATCGCGCAGCCTATTTAGGCGTGGAGCATGTGTCACAAGACTGGGATATTTATTTGTTATAGTCAATGACAAACGAGGTGGTCAAGATTCCCAATCGATCCGTTGACATGCTGTGTCATTTGGTGCCCCGAAAGGGACTCGAACCCCCACGATGTTACTCGCTAGTACCTGAAACTAGTGCGTCTACCAATTCCGCCATCGGGGCAAAACAGACATAGGCTATCTTATCAAAAAAATCTCACATTCATCGACTTCTGTTGAAGAGTTCATCGGAAGTGTTTTAGGTCATCGCGATGGTCATGGATTTGTCCAGCGAGACAGTGGTGCCCCAGATATTTATTTGCCGCACAATGAGATGCGCGCAGTTTTGCATAAAGACCGTGTCAAAGTCAAAATATCCAGGCTTGACGGCAAGGGCCGTCCTGAGGGGCGTGTCACTGAAATTTTGGAGAGACCCTCCTACGCCATCATTGGTCGTTTGTTGCAAGAGGGGGGCATTTGGTTGGTTGCCCCAGAAGACAAGCGTTACGGTCAGGATATTTTAATTCCCAAAGGGGCGACAGGTGCGGCCAAGGTCGGCCAGGTGGTGGTGGTCGAGCTGACCGAACCCCCCAGTCTTTTTGGGCAACCGGTGGGCCGGGTCAAGGAAGTGTTGGGTGAGGTGGACGATCCTGGTATGGAAATTGAGATCGCGGTGAGAAAGTACGCCGTACCGCATGAGTTTTCTGCCGAGTGTTTAAAGCTTGCTAAAGCTTTGCCGGACAAAGTCAGACCCCAAGATATGGAAGATCGAGTGGACTTGACGGACATGCCCTTCGTCACCATCGATGGAGAAGATGCGCGTGACTTTGACGATGCAGTCTATTGCGAGCCTGCAAAAGTAGGGCGCAGAAAAGGTTGGCGCTTGTTGGTGTCGATTGCTGATGTCAGTCACTACGTTCAAACTTCGAGCGCCATTGATGTGGACGCCTACGACCGTGCAACCAGCGTTTATTTTCCAAGGCGTGTCATCCCCATGCTCCCGGAAAAGCTCTCCAACGGCCTGTGTTCCCTCAACCCGCATGTAGACCGTTTGTGCATGGTGTGTGACATGTTGGTCACTCAAGAGGGCGAGATCTATGCCTACCAGTTTTATGCTGCCGTCATGCACAGCAAAGCTCGCTTGACCTACACCACCGTTGCAGCCATTTTATCCAACACGCGAGGTCCTCAAGCCTTGGCCAATGGAGAGGTGGTTTCTCACTTGATCAACTTGCACGATGTGTATTTGGCCCTTTTAAAAGCTCGTCAACAACGAGGGGCGGTTGATTTTGAGTCGACCGAGACTCAAATTGTGTGTGACGAGAATGGACGTATCGAAAAGATCATTCCTAGAGTGAGAAATGAGGCGCATCGATTGATTGAAGAGGCGATGTTGGCGGCCAATTTCTGTAGCGCAGAATTTATCTTGGGCTCCAAGCACCCGGGACTTTTTAGGGTGCATGAAGGGCCCACGCCTGAAAAGGTGGAGTTGCTGAGAAGTTATTTGAAAGCCGTGGGTATTTCTCAAAGCATCAGTGATGAGCCCAAGCCTTCCGAGTACCAAGCCATTGCAAAGGCCACTCAAGAGCGCGCTGATGTTCAGCAAATCCACAGCATGTTGTTGCGCTCCATGCAACAAGCCATTTACACCCCCATCAACAGTGGCCACTTTGGCTTGGCTTTTGAGGCCTACACACACTTCACCAGTCCTATTCGTCGCTACCCTGATTTATTGGTGCACAGGGTCATCAAGGCTATTTTGGCCAAGCAAAAGTACCAGCTACCCGCTTTGCCAACGCCAGGTGAGTCTCATGCCCGTTTGGCCAGGCGCTTGGCGTCCAAAGCCCATGGCAAAGAAAGCAAGGAAGTCTCTACCCAAAAGCGCCATGTGGACCAAGCTGCTTGGGAGGCGGCAGGTTTGCATTGCTCCGCCAATGAGCGTCGTGCAGATGAGGCCTCTAGAGACGTGGAAGCCTGGCTCAAATGCAAGTTCATGCGCGAACATTTGGGCGAGGAGTACAGTGGCGTGGTCACGTCGGCAACGGGTTTTGGGATCTTTGTCACCTTGGATGCTTTGTATGTCGAGGGCTTGGTCCATATCACCGAATTGGGGGGGGAGTATTTTAGGTTTGATGAGGCTCGCCAAGAGCTCAGAGGTGAGAGAACGGGTATTCGTTATGCCATTGGCACCAAGGTGTTGGTGCAAGTCAGTCGAGTGGACTTGGATGGAAGAAAAATTGATTTTCGATTGGTCAAGGACAACTTGGACAGAAGTTTGATCAACACCAAAGATGTGACGGGATTGAACTTGGGTGAACCCAAGGGCGGGAAAAAACAAAAATCTTTCATCAAGCATGGCAAAAGAGGCGCCTCTCAAGCCATGTCTCCCACCGCAGGTTCATCTTTCATGCCTGGCGCCCCTCTTGGCTCAAGAGGAACCCCAAAGGGCGCAGCCGCTAAGTTACCTGCAGGGGCTGCCAAAACCTCCTCAAGAGGCGTCTCCCCAGTCACGCCCCCAGCCTTTGCCAAGGGGGGGAACTTTAGCAAGTCGCCTTTGGACGCGATCAAAGGTACCCTCAAAAGAGGCGCTTCAACCAAAAAGTCCAAAAAAGCAAAACGCTGAAAGTGCCTCAATGCCTTTCAATGTTGTTAAAAAAGGCCTTCTTTGACTAATTGAGCGCCAACTCCAGCCAGTCTGTGCTTGGTAGATCTTGAGTCATCATGCCAGCCAAGACCTGAGCGCTGCCACAAGACGTGGCCCAGCCGCTTGAACCATGTCCCAGATTGAGCCACAAGCCGCGGTGGGGAGTTTCGCCAACGATCGGCGAGCCTTTGGGAAGCATGGGGCGCACGCCTTTCCAAACCTGTATTTGTTGGCCCATGTCGGTGGCCTTGGGGAACCAATCTTCTAAAACTTTGTAAAGGGTTTTGATGGCTTTGGGACTTTGAACTTTGGGTTCACCACCAAACTCCATGATGCCACCCACGCGGATGCGGTTGCCTTGCCTAGAAATGGTCACCTTGTACTTTTCGTCCAAGATGCCGCATTTTGGGGCATCCAGGGGCTCCTTGATCATGGCGGTCATGGAGTAGCCATAAACCGCCGTCATGGGAATGGGCAAAGCCAATTGACTCAAGAGCTTGAGGCTGCCCATGCCCGAGCAAACCACGACTTGGTCAAACTCCATGGGTTTACCGTTCACCACCAAGCGTTTGGGGTCGTTTGGGCTTAAAGGTTCTACATTGGACTTGAATTCAAAATGCACGCCCATTTTTTCGGCTTCATCGCGAAGAGCCAAAGCAAATTGTCTGCAATTGGCAATCTGATCGTCTGGAAGATGAACCGCGCCGGCAAAGGGCGTCTCGCTTTCTAAAGCGGGTTCTTTTTGCAAGAGACCCTCTTTGTTCAAAACTTGAAAGGGAATGCCCAAATCTGTGAGGTAGGGCAAGGACGATTTGGCGATTTCAAAATGACGCTCGCTGCGATAGATGATGTTGTAGCCATGAGATTGCTCAACCTCAATGCCCAAAGATTGAGCCAGCTCTTTGAGTCTCTTTTGGGTCATCAAAGCCAATTTTTGCATGGCTTGGCGATGTCGCCAGTAGCGTTCAGATTTGGAAGCCTTGATGCTCTTGCTGAACCAACTCAGGGTCTCTAAAGTAGGAAAGTGCACCAAAATACTGGCGTGCTTGGCAAACTGCTCCTTGAAGAGTCTTTTGAAGATGGACGGGCTGGCCCAAGGGGCGATGTAACCAGGAGAAATCACCCCGCCATTGGCAAAACTCGACTCTTCTGAGCAGGTTTGGTTCTTGTCAAAAACGGTCACCTTGTACCCTTTGAGCGAGAGTTCATATGCCGTAGTGACCCCAATGATGCCCGCGCCAATGATGGCAACTCTTTGATTGTTCATGTGGGGTATGTTAACTTCTGTCAGTGCCCTTTTTCGTTTTTTATCAACACGATTGGTGCAAACCCATGAAAAGTCGGTGTTTCGTGGGGGGAAATTGATATGAATATGCTACAATCGTTGGGCTTTGCAGATGAAAATTTGCACAAGACAATCGCAAACCTTCTCATTCAAGGTGTTGGTGCTTCATTAAAAAGTTATTTTTAATTTAAAAGCATTAATTTCGAGATGGGTTTTAGACCAAACCTTATAGGAAAAACTACCATGTCAGTATCAATGCGCGAAATGCTTGAAGCGGGTGTTCACTTTGGACACCAGACACGCTTTTGGAATCCCAAAATGGCCCCCTTCATTTTTGGCCATCGCAACAAAATTCACATCATCAATTTAGAAAAAACACAGCCCATGTTTGAAGAGGCTGTGAAGTTTGCTCGTCAGTTGTCCGCCAACCGGGGGAACATTTTGATGGTCGGTACGAAGCGCCAAGCCAGAGAGATCGTTGCATCAGAAGCCAAGCGCGCTGGTGTGCCTTTCGTTGAGCAAAGATGGCTTGGGGGCATGCTGACCAACTTTAAAACAGTCAAGTCTTCCATCAAGCGTCTGAAAGAGATGAAAGTCCAGCTCGAAGGTGGCTTGGAGGCCATGTCCAAAAAAGAGCAGCTGACCTTCTCTAGAGAACTTGACAAGTTAGAAAAAGACATTGGTGGCATCCAAGACATGGCCACCTTGCCCGATGCAATTTTCATCATTGACGTGGGCTACCACAAGATCGCCGTCCTTGAAGCCAAAAAATTGGGCATTCCTATGATTGGCGTCGTTGACACCAACCACTCACCTGAGGGGATTGATTTTGTGATTCCTGGCAACGATGACTCTTCCAAGGCGGTGACGCTTTATGCACGTGCCATTGCGGACGCCATCCTTGAAGGCCGTGCCAATGCTGCGCAAGACGTGATCAAAGCCATTTCAGAAGAGAAAGATGAAGACTTTGTAGAGGTTGGTGAAGCTCACAGCGCCTGATTCTCTTTTTGAGAGCCAAAGGTCAAGGGGCTCTATGAAGCCCCTTTTTAGCGACTAGAAAAGCGAAAGCTTCTTATTATTGAACTTGAAACGAATTCGGAGAAAGACAAATGGCAGCAATTACAGCAAGCATGGTGGCAGAGTTAAGAGCCAAAACCGACGCACCCATGATGGAGTGCAAAAAGGCGTTGACCGAGTCAGAAGGTGACATGGTCAAAGCGGAGGAAATTCTTCGTGTTAAATTGGGTAGCAAGGCTGGAAAAGCGGCCTCAAGAGTGACTGCAGAGGGCGTGGTGTTCTCTAGCATTGAGGGTCATACGGGTGCCCTGCTGGAGATCAATTGTGAGACCGACTTCGTCACCAAGAACGACAGTTTCTTGGCCCTGGCCAAGGCTGCAGCCGACTTGTTGGTGAAACACAAGCCCCATGATGTTGAGGCCTTGGGGGCCTTGAGTTACTCGCAAGATGGTTTTGGTCCAAGCCTTGAGGACGTTAGAAAAGGCTTGATCGGTAAGATTGGCGAAAACATGAGCTTTCGCCGCTTCAAATTGTTCACAGGCAGCCATGGTTTGACCAGTTATTTGCACGGCACTCGGATTGGCGTGATGGTGGAGTACGAGGGCCAAGAAAGTGCCGCTAGAGATGTGGCCATGCATGTGGCTGCCATGAAGCCTGTTGCCCTGACAAGCGCGGATGTGCCCCCAGAGCTGATTGAGCGCGAGCGCTCAGTGGCGACTGCCAAAGCGGCTGAGTCTGGTAAGCCCGCCGAGATTGCACAAAAGATGATTGATGGCGCCGTGCAAAAGTATTTGAAAGAAGTCTCCTTGTTTGACCAAACTTTTGTGAAGAACGACAAACAAACGGTCGAGCAAATGCTCAAGGCCAACAACACCCAAGTCAAATCCTTCACCATGTACGTGGTTGGAGAGGGGATAGAGAAAAAGGTGGACGATTTTGCTGCGGAAGTGGCCGCCCAAGTCGCTGCAGCGAAACAAAACAGCTGATAGAACAAAAAGGGACTTCGGTCCCTTTTTTTTTAAGCCCCAGTTTGAGCTAAACTAAAAACAACCCATCAGGAGAAATTGACAATGACTCAAATCGCGCCAGCGCACAAGCGCATTTTGCTCAAGTTATCGGGTGAAGCGCTCATGGGGGATGATGCCTTTGGAATCAACCGTGCAACCATTGTAAGGATCGTTGAGGAGATCGCCGAGATCACGCGCCTTGGCGTGGAGGTGGCGGTGGTGATTGGGGGAGGCAATATCTTCAGAGGGGTCGCGGGAGGGTCTGTGGGGATGGACCGTGCAACGGCCGATTACATGGGCATGCTGGCAACCGTCATGAACGCCTTGGCGCTTGCCGATACGATGAACAAAGCGGGTTTGACCGCTCGCGTGATGTCTGCCATTGGCATTGAGCAGGTGGTGGAGCCTTATGTCAGACCCAAGGCCTTGCAGTACTTGGAGGAGGGCAAGGTGGTGATTTTTGCCGCTGGCACGGGAAACCCGTTTTTTACGACAGACACCGCGGCAGCTCTAAGAGGCGCAGAAATCGGTGCAGAGTTGGTGTTAAAAGCGACCAAGGTCGATGGCGTTTATTCGGCCGACCCTAAAAAGGACAGCTCAGCCACCCGCTACAACAAAATCAGCTTTGATGACGCCATTCGACAAAATTTAGGCATCATGGATGCCACGGCGTTTGCACTGTGTCGCGATCAGCGCTTGCCGGTCAAGGTCTTCTCTATTTTTAAAAATGGGGCCTTAAAGCGCGTGGTGATGGGCGAGGATGAGGGGACTTTGGTGTACGCTTAGGGCCCTAACTTGGCGTTGCGTCTTCAGCAGAGGTCGCAACGCAGTGGGTCGTTCGATTGATTTGAACTTGGGTCCAAGTGAAATCTAAAACTTAGGAGTTGTGATGAGCATTGCAGAAATTAAACAATCAACAGAAACAAAAATGACGCAATCCATTGCGGCCTTGAACTCATCGCTGAGCAAGGTGAGAACGGGTCGAGCCAATCCAGGCTTGTTGGACTCGGTGATGGTGGACTATTACGGCAACCCAACGCCCATTGGTCAAGTGGCCAATGTCTCCCTTTTGGATGCGAGAACCATCAGCGTTCAGCCTTGGGAAAAAGGCATGGGCGCCAAAATTGAAAAAGCCATTCGCGACAGCGATTTGGGCTTGAACCCATCGGCCATGGGGGACTTGATCCGAGTGCCCATGCCGTCAATGACCGAAGAGCGCCGCAAGGAGTTGACCAAGGTGGTCAGAAACGATGGCGAAGGCACCAAAGTGGCTGTGCGCAATTTGAGGCGGGACGCCAACGATGCGGTTAAAAAATTGGTCAAAGACAAAGAGGCCAGCGAGGACGATCAAAAAAGAGCCGAGGCAGATATTCAAAAAATGACCGACAAGTACATTGCTGAAATCGACAAGGTCGTTGCTGCCAAAGAAGCAGAAATTTTGGCTGTATAGGTCGCCCATGACGCATCATGGGCTGGTGGCCTTGGACTTGATGGGTGAGATCTTCCATGCTTGCCTTGCAAGCGTTTTCTCATCCTTACAGCGTCTCGCATCTGGGCTTGACAGCGTGCAAGTCGTCTTTCATTTCAGGAGTTGATCAATTGCTCAAGCAACGCGTCATCACGGCCGCTCTTTTGTTGATCATTTACGTACCCGCCTTGTTTGCGCAGTCGAGTTGGCCGTTCCTCTTGTTGACCTTGCTCATGACCACCTTGGCCGCTTGGGAGTGGGCCAGGATGAACCCCTTGCCTTTTTTAAAGGCGTACCCCTATGCCGCATTGGTCTTAGGCCTCTGTGCGCTTGACTGGTGGTTTTGTTGGTCCGAGAGTTTGGCTCCGTGGGGCGGTCTCACGCTAGGCTTGGTGTGGTTTGTTTTTTTTGCAATGGTCCTCAGATGGGGCATCAAGGGTTGGCAAGATTTGGCCTTTGTGCTGAGAGCTTGCATGGGCCTGGCCATGCTGCTGGGTGCATGGGTCAGTTTTGGTTCTGCCAAAGCCTTGAGTACACATTTTTTAATGTCGGTCTTGGTCTTGGTGTGGACCTCTGATGTGGGGGCTTATTTTGTGGGCAAAGCCATGGGTCGAACCAAACTCGCTCCAGTCTTGAGCCCTGGCAAAAGCCGAGAAGGGGCTTTGGGTGGCATGGTGTTGGTTTTTGTGTTGGGCCTTGTTTGGTTGAACTTGGAAGACCTCTTGCAGTTGGAGTCGATGAGCATCTTTACCCTTTTGTGGCAACGAGGTTGGGCTTATTTCGTCTTCGGGCTTGTTGCTTTGGTGAGTTGCAGTGTTCTAGGCGACTTGTTTGAGTCCATGGTCAAGCGGGCCATGGGTTTCAAAGACAGCAGCCATCTCTTGCCTGGACATGGCGGGGTGTTGGACCGCATTGATGCTTTGTTGCCCACCGTTCCCTTGGCGGTGTTTTTGGCCCATTGGGTGTCTTGATGGAACTGTTTTTAGGTGGGTGTCAACAAGAGGTTTCATGAAAAAACGTATCAGTATCTTAGGCTCGACGGGTTCCATTGGAACCAACACATTGGATGTGTTGGCCAAGCACGCTGACGCCTTTGAGGTCTTTGCTTTGAGTGCTCACCGTCAAGTGGACTTGATGCTTGAGCAGTGTGTGAGCTTTAAGCCAAGTTTTGCGGTGATGGTGGACCCCCAAGCGGCCAAAACACTTGAAGAAAAAATCAAACACAGCTCACTGCCAACTCGGGTGTTAAGTGGGGCCAAGGCTTTGGATGAGGTGGCTTCGCATCCAGAGGTGGATGTGGTGATGGCCGCCATCGTAGGGGCCGCTGGGCTGTCATCTTGCTTGGCTGCAGCTCGTGCTGGCAAGAGACTTTTGCTCGCCAACAAAGAAGCCTTGGTCGTGGGGGCAGAGGTTTTTACCACCACCATCAAAAAGCATGGCGCAACACTGTTGCCCATTGACAGTGAGCATTCAGCCATTTTCCAATCCCTGCCAGACGACCCAAGCACTTGGAGCTCCAACATTGCCAAGATCATTTTGACCGCATCAGGGGGGCCTTTTAGAACTTGGGATCCAGATCGGCTGAAGGCGGTGTCGGTTCAAGAGGCTTGTGCGCATCCGACTTGGGTGATGGGGCGCAAGATCTCTGTGGACTCTGCCACCATGATGAACAAGGCGCTGGAGGTGATTGAGGCCTACCATCTCTTTGGCGTCAAGCCCGAGCAGTTGGAGGTGGTCATTCATCCGCAAAGTGTGATCCATTCGATGGTGGAGTACTTGGACGCGTCTGTGGTGGCGCAACTGGGAACACCTGATATGCGCGTGCCCATTGCCTATGGACTGAGTTGGCCCAAGCGCATCCTCTCGGGGGCCAAGGCCATTGATTTTTCTAGCGTCGCGCCCATGACCTTTGAATCGTTTGACGATCCACTTCATCGCAGACGTTATCCCGGTCTCCAACTGGCCTGGCAGGTGTTGAAGGCGCCCAGTGGTTCGGCAGCGGTTTTGAATGCAGCCAATGAATTTGCAGTGTCCGCCTTTTTAGAAGAACGCATCCGATTTGACCAAATTCACACCCTCAACGTTCAGACCTTGTCTGCCTATTTGCCTCACGCACCGCATGGTTTGGAGGACCTTCTTGAAATCGACCGCCACGCCAGGCAAGTTGCCAGCGACTTGCTTGGAAAGCTGCAATGAGTTCTGAGATGCGCAGTTCCAGAGGCGGGTTGGATGGGATTGATTTTTATAAAGTGATGTCATGACGTCTATGTGGTCTTTTTTATTGGCCATCGCCATTTTGGTGGGGGTGCACGAGTATGGGCACTATAAAACAGCCGTGCTCTTGGGGGTCAAAGTTTTGCGTTTTTCTCTTGGCTTTGGCCCAGTGATTTTTCGCAGCTCTATGGGCCGCAAGGTGCTTGGCAGTGACTCAAGGCAACAAGGTGAAACCGAATTTGTGATTTCATTGATCCCCTTGGGCGGCTACGTGACTTTCTTGGATGAAAACAGCGACCCCGAGCTCCAAGAGGATTGGAGTCGAGCCTTTCACCGACAAAGTTTATTGAACCGAAGTTTGATCGTGGCAGCCGGTCCCTTGGCCAACTTTTTGCTCGCCGTCGTCATGTTGCTGGTCATGAACATGGTCGGATTTGAAGCCGTGGCACCCACGTTGTCCTCTCCTGTCAACGGCAGCCTTGCACAGAGAGCTGCGATGGCCTCAGGCATGCGCGTCCTTCAAATCGGCCCCAAGGGAGAAGAGCCCCAAGAGATCGCCTCTTACGCTCAGTTTGAAAAAACCATTTTGCAGGGTTTGTCTTCTGATCCAGCGCCGGTCTTGGTCTTGAGCACAACACAAAATCTCTCCAAGAAGCCAGCCCAAGTCGAGCTCGACTTGTCTCAATTTCATCTTCCCCAAAAGGGTGCCATCGGTGAAGACAGGGCTTCTTCTGAAGAAGACCCTAAAAAGGTTTTGCAAAAGCTCATTCGAGAAGAGCCCCGCGCCGTCATGACGCTCTTGGGCTTTTCAGGTCCCTTCAGCCAAGCCGTGATCGGTCGGGTGAGTCCAGGCGGTGCTGCGGAGCAGGCCGGCCTGCTTGAAGGCGACAAGGTGCTTCGCATCAACGAGGAGCCGATTGCAGACGCGTACGCTTTGCGAACGCGCATTGCCCAAAGTGGTCAATTCGAGCCCATTGAGGCTCAAACTTGGTGGATTGAGAGAAAAGGTGAGAAGCAGCCCTTTGGCTTAGACGTCACGCCTCAAAGAAAGATGCAAGGCCAAGAGGGGGTGGGTCGAATCGAGGCCTATGTAGGAACGCCCGCTGAGCGTGTTTGGGTTCAAGAGGGTCCTGTCGCTGCATTACAGTCTGCGTGCGCCACGGCTTATGATTGGACCCTTAAAATCTTGGAATCGATCGATCAATTGATCACTGGCAAAGCAGAGCTTTCTCAGCTAGGGGGTCCCATCTCCCTTGCAAAATACGCGGGTGAGTCGGTCCATCTGGGGTTTGCTGCATTTTTGAGCTATTTGGCTTTGGTCAGCATCAACTTAGGGGTTTTTAATTTGCTTCCCATTCCTGCCTTGGACGGTGGCCACTTGCTCTGTTACTGTTGGGAGGGTTTGAGCGGTCGCACCTTGTCGGAGCGGTTCATCCAAAGGTTCCAAAGAATCGGTTTGTTCTTCATCTTGGCTTTGAGTGTTTATGCGCTTAGAAACGACTTGATGAGGGCTTGGGGCTTGAGTCCTTGAGCGCCCTGGACTGTTTTTTAATTTGGAAATAGGGTCTTTTATTCTTTCTCAGCGATTTTTTACGCCTGAAGTGATCGATAATCGGTCTTAATTTTGAGCCTTCACCACTGAGTTATTTAGACAATGCACGTATTCTTTCATCGATTCATCGGCGTCCTTGTATTGACCTTGAGCATGCTGACTTTGAGCTCTCTTGCTGCAGCTGGCGAGCCCTTTGTCATGAGCGATATCCGATTGGAGGGTTTGCAACGCGTGGAACCCGGCACCGTGTTTGCCTCCTTGCCCTTCAAGGTAGGAGAGACTTACAGCGATGAACAAGGCACGGCGGCCATTCGGTCCTTGTTTGGTTTGGGACTGTTCAAGGATGTGCGCATCGAGACTCGGCAAGGTGTGGTGATCGTGATTGTCGAGGAACGGCCCATCATCTCAAGCGTTGAATTCATCGGGACCAAAGAGTTTGACAAAGACACTTTAAAGAAAGCCCTCAGAGACATCGGCTTGGCCGATGGCCGGCCTTTTGACAAAGCCTTGGCCGATCGAGCCGAGCAAGAGCTCAAGCGCCAATACATCAATCGTTCTCTGTACGGTGCTGAGATCACCACGACCATCACGCCCATTGAGCGCAACCGAGTGAATTTGACCTTCAGTGTGGTTGAAGGGGATGTGGCCAAGATCAAAGAAATCAAACTGGTGGGCAACAGCTTTTTCAGTCAATCCGATTTGCGCAGTCAGCTGGATTTGAGCACGGGCAATTGGTTGAGTTGGTACACCAAGTCCGATCGTTATTCGCGCGCCAAGCTCAATGCCGACTTGGAGACCCTCAAGTCCTTTTATCTCTCCAGAGGCTTTTTGGAGTTCAGAATTGATTCCACTCAGGTTTCAATTTCTCCTGACCGTCAAGACATTGTGATCACCGTGAATGTTTATGAAGGTGAGCGCTTTGTGGTGTCGGGTATACAGCTAGAAGGTTATTTTTTAGGCCGAGAAGATGAGTTCAAGGCTTTGATTGGCATCAAAGTTGGAGAGACCTACAACGCCAACGATGTGGCACTCACGCTCAAGGCCTTCACAGAGTATTTTGGTAATTTTGGCTTTGCCTTTGCCCGAGTTGAGCCCAGGACAGAAGTGGACCATGAAAACAATCGGGTCAACTTGGTGCTTCAAGCCGATCCGTCCAGGCGCGCCTATGTCAGGCGGATCAATTTGGCGGGCAACACCCGAACCCGCGACGAAATCATTCGAAGAGAGTTTAGGCAAATGGAGTCCGCTTGGTACGACGGAGACCGCATCCGCTTGTCCAGAGACCGCGTCGAGAGGTTGGGCTATTTCAAAGACGTCTCCATTGAGACCCAGGACGTACCCGGCAGCTTGGATCAGGTGGATTTGACCGTGACGGTTTCAGAAAAACCCACGGGCTCATTGCAGTTGGGTGCTGGATTTTCTTCTTACGAGAAGCTCTTTGTCACCTTTGGTATTCAGCAAGACAACATCTTTGGATCTGGTAACTTTTTGGGCACCCAAGTCAGCACCAGCAAGTACAACCAAGTGTTCACCTTGAACACCACCAACCCTTACTTCACGGACGATGGCATTTCAAGAACCTTTGATTTTACCCATCGCTCCATGCGACCTTACAACGAACAAGCGGGTAACTACAGGTTGGTGTCCTCAGGGCTTGGGATGCGCTTTGGCATCCCGATCAATGAGATTGACCGCATCTCCTTGGGTTTGTCGGTTGAGCAAACGACCATCATCTTGGGCACCAGCATTCCAGCCTCATACTTGGATTATGCGGACAAGTTTGGCTACACCAGCACCTCACTGCCACTCAACGTGGGATGGATCCGAGATTCTAGGGACTCCATCATGGCGCCCACACGAGGGGTGTTTGCGCGTGCTTACTCCGATGTCTCTGCAGCAGGCGTGGCCCATTACGTCAGAGCTGGCGGACAGTATCAGTTCTACTACCCCTTGTCCAAACAGTACAGCTTGGCCTTGAACAGTGAAATTGGGGTCGGACGGGGGCTCAATGGCCAACCGTTTCCGATCTTCAAGAGCTTCTTTGTGGGAGGCTTGGGTTCAGTTCGCGGTTTTGACCAAGGCTCTTTGGGTCCGAGAGACATCACCGGTTTGGTGATTGGCGGGGCGAAGAAAATGGTGATGAACGCTGAATTTTTCATTCCCTTTCCTGGTGCGGGCAACGATAAATCGCTTCGCATGTATGGTTTTTATGACATGGGTAACGTTTTTGGGGAAAATGAGGCCATTCGATTGGCTCAGTTGAGGAGCTCTTACGGAATGGGCATCAGTTGGGTCTCCCCCATGGGACCCTTAAGATTTGCAATTGCAAATCCCATAAAGCACCTTGAAGGCGATAGAATCCAGAAATTGCAATTTCAAATTGGGACCTCGTTTTGATGAAACATATTTTTCGCATCGTTTTTTTAATGGGCCTTTTAGCTGGCTCGGTCTTGTCCGTTCAAGCCCAAGAGTTCAGGGTGGGGTTTGTCAACACCGATCGAATCTTTCGCGAAGCCAACACCGCCAAGGCTGCTCAAGCCAAGTTGGAGCAAGAGTTTTCCAAACGTGAGCGTGAATTGGTGGACATTGGGAACGGTTTAAAAACCGCCTCTGAAAAACTCGAGCGCGATGCGCCCACGTTGTCCGAATCTCAAAGAGCCTCTAGACAAAAAAACTTGGTCGACCAAGATCGGGACTTTCAGAGAAAGCGTCGTGAATTCCAAGAAGATTTGAATGCTCGCAAAAACGAAGAGTTTCAGCAGGTCTTAGAAAAAGCCAACCGTGTGGTCAGGCAAGTCGCTGAGGCTGAAAAGTACGATTTGGTTTTGCAAGAAGCGGTGTACATCAATCCCAAGCACGACATCACCGACAAAGTCATCAAAACCATCAACGCCAACAGTTCAGCGACTCCCTCCGCTGGCTCGCCCAGCGCTAAATAAGGCAGGTGTGATACTCAGACTTGGAGACATTGTCGATGCATTGGGTGGAACCCTGGTGGGCTCACCCGATACACAAGTCTCCCGTCTATCCCCCTTGGACGTGGCTCAACCAGGGTCCCTGAGCTTTCTAAGTCTTCCCAAATACGCCTCTGAGTTGCTCCAAACTCGGGCCTCGGCCGTCATCGTCTCTGAAGCAGGACAAGCAGCAGCCAGGTCCGATCAAGTCTTGATCGTGACGCCTCAGCCTTATTTGTACTTTGCCAAGCTGACCCAGTGGTGGCGCAAAGCCCAATTGGGTCATGGGCGTGCCAATGCGTCCAAGTCCACAGATGAGCCGTTGATCCACCCCAGTGCAGTGATTCACCCAGAGGCCAACATTCACCCGTCGGCCAAGGTGGGGCCCCTTTGTGTGATCGAGCGCGGTGCGACGCTCGAGGAGGGTTCTTGGCTCAAGTCTCGGGTCACCTTGTCCGAGGACTGTCATGTTGGACGGGGCTGTATTGTGCATGCAGGTGTGGTGATTGGGGCCGATGGATTTGGTTTTGCACAAGACTCGTCCTTTGATACCAGCGCAAATGCAGCAACTGCCCCAGAATGGTGGGTCAAAATTGAGCAGTTGGGTGCAGTTCAAATCGGTGACGAAGTGGAAATTGGAGCCAACACGTGCATTGACCGAGGCGCTTTGGAGGACACGGTGATTGGTCACGGCGTGAAGTTGGACAACCTCATTCAAATTGCCCACAATGTACACATCGGTGCGCACACGGCGATGGCGGCCTGTGTAGGTGTCGCAGGCAGTGCCAAAATTGGTCGCTACTGCACGGTCGGTGGGGGTGCGATTGTGTTGGGACATTTGGAGTTGTGTGACCATGTGCACATTTCGGCCGCGAGTGTGGTGACACGTTCACTCTTCAAGCCTGGGCACTACAGTGGTATCTACCCTTTGCAAGACAATGCTCTATGGGAAAAGAATGCGGTCACCCTCAAGCAAGCCTTCAAGTTAAGAGAGAGAATCATGGCTCTTGAAAAAGCCTTTCATCAATCGTCTGGGACCTAAATGGACATCCATCAAATTTTGAAACAGTTGCCCCATCGTTATCCGATTTTGTTGGTCGATCGGGTCTTGGAGATTGAGAAGGGCGTTCGCATCAAGGCCCTCAAAAACGTCTCCATCAACGAGCCGTATTTTGTGGGGCATTTCCCGCATCACCCTGTGATGCCGGGGGTGTTGATTTTGGAAGCCTTGGCGCAGGCCGCGGCTTTGCTCGCCTTTGATGCTCTTGGCAACGCGCCGGATGATCAATCGGTGTATTATTTTGCAGGTATCGATGGTGCACGCTTTAAACGGCCTGTTGAACCTGGGGATCAATTGATTTTGGACGTTGAACTCGATCGCATGAGAGCAGGTGTTTTTAAATTCAATGCCAAAGCCTATGTTGGGGGTGAGTTGGCCACTGAAGCCCAACTGATGTGCACCGTCAAAGCCATCGCCAAATAACCGTGTCCAAGACCTTGCTTGCCTTATGACCCCTTCAAACGACATGAGTCTGATTCATCCCACCGCTTTGATCGATCCTAAAGCAGAGCTCGACAGCAGCGTGCGTGTGGGTGCTTATACTTGCATTGGCCCCCATGTAAGGATCGATCGAGACACGCACATTGGACCCCACTGCGTGATTGAGGGACACACTCGCATTGGTCAAAGCAATCAAATCTTTCAGTTCAACTCCTTGGGTGCGGTGCCCCAAGATAAAAAATACGCGGGGGAACCCACGCGGCTTGAGATTGGTTCGAGAAACACCATCCGTGAGTTTTGCACCTTCAACATTGGCACCGCCAACGACCGAGGCGTCACGCGCATTGGCGACGACAACTGGATCATGGCCTACGTGCATTTGGCACACGATTGCCAAGTGGGCCATCAAACCATTTTTGCCAACAACACCCAACTTGCTGGCCACGTGGTCGTTGAAGACTGGGTGATCCTAGGTGGGTTCACGGTTGTGCACCAGTTTTGTCGCATCGGCAAACACAGTTTCACGGCCATGAACGCCTTGCTGTTTGCGGATTTGCCACCCTTTGTGATGGCCCAAGGTCAGCCAGCGAAAGCAAGATCGATGAACTTTGAGGGCTTAAAGCGCCGAGGCTTTGGGGAGAGAAGAATCCATGCGGTGAAGATGATGCATAAATTTCTTTACCGTGATCAATTGTCCTTGTCAGAAGCCGTGTCTCAGATACAGGGCTTGAAGCTGTCTCACCCAGAAGCTGCAGCCGATGTGCAAGACATGCTGGACTTTTTGAATCAAACGCCCGCCAACCGTGGCATTGTGCGTTAAAGCGCCCTTGGGCGGGCACTGGGCCATCACTTTGAGCATCACATGATTGAAGCCAAGCAAGAAGGTTTGAGGTTTTCCATGGTGGCGGGCGAGGTCTCGGGGGATTTGCTGGCCTCTTTGATGATGCGAGGCCTTATCGAGCGCTTTGATCACGCAAGCTTCGAGGGCATTGGTGGACCGCAGATGAACGCCCTGGGTTTTAAATCGCTGTGGTCCTACAAGAAGTTGGCGGTCAGGGGTTATGTTGAGGTTTTAAAACATTACCGCGAAATTGTGGGCATCCGAGCGCAGTTTTTTAAAAACTGCATGAAGCAGCCCCCAGACGTGTTCATTGGCATTGATGCGCCAGACTTTAACTTGCATTTGGCCCACCTCTTAAAGCGCCAAGGGGTTCTGTGTGTCCAGTTCGTGTGTCCCTCCATTTGGGCTTGGCGGGCCAAACGGGTGCACAAAATAGCGCAAAGTGTGGGCCATGTCTTGTGTTTGTTTCCGTTTGAGCCCAAGCTCTTGGCGCAGCACGGCATTGAGGCGACTTTTGTGGGTCACCCCTTGGCCCAAGTCATTCCAGATGAAGCCGATCCCATTCAGGCCAGAAAATCTTTGGGGCTGCCAACCCAAGGTCCCTTGGTGGCGTTGTTGCCAGGGAGTCGTCAAAGTGAGATAGAGCACATGACGCGAAGGTTTCTTTTGGCCGCCAAGGACATGCACAAAGTCAAACCTGAACTGCGCTTTGTGCTGCCTACCCCCTCCTTTGCGGTGGCGCATGTTCAAGCGCTTTTGCGTCAAACCCAGATGGACTCCCTTTGCACCCTCTTGGTGGGTCGATCTCACGCATGCTTGGCCGCTTGTGATGTGGCCTTGGTGGCCAGTGGGACCGCCTCGCTTGAGGCGGCACTCTTTAAAAAACCCATGGTCATTGCTTACCACATGAACGAGCTTTCTTGGCAAATCATCAAGCGCCAAAGGTTGCAGGCCTGGGTAGGTTTGCCCAATATTTTGTGTGAAGAGTTTGTGGTGCCTGAGTTGTTGCAGTCTGAATGCACGCCTGAGAATTTGGCCCACGAGACTTTGAAGTGGTTCCATCAACCTCAAAGAGTGGAGGCCTTGGTGAGTCGTTTTAAAGCCTTGCACCGACTATTGAAGCAAGACACGCCCAAGTTGTGTACCGAAGCCTTGCAGGCTCTTTTAGATCGTGCAAAGACTGCTGCACCACCCACTGCTGCACGTCCATCTGCTTTGCCGTCTAGCCACACGCCAACAAAATGATGCGCAAAGTCTTGCCCCGTCCCGTGAACGCCATGATGGACAAAGCCTTGCAAGCCCTTCTTGAGGGTCCGCTGCTGTTGGCTGGTGTGGACGAGGCGGGCAGAGGGCCTTGGGTGGGCCCGGTGGTGGCCGCGGCAGTGATTTTGGACCCCATGCGACCCATTTTGGGTTTGGCCGACTCCAAAAAATTGACTGAGAAAAAACGCGAAAGCTTGGCGTTGGAGATCAAAGCGTGTGCCCTGTCGTATTGTGTGCAAGAGGCCAGCATTGAGGAAATTGATGAGCTCAATATTTTGCAAGCCACACTCTTGGCCATGAGACGTGCGGTGCTGGGGCTGGGTCGACAGCCCCAAGTGGTTTTGGTCGATGGCAACCGCTTGCCTGCGCTGCCCATGCCAACCCATGCATTGGTTGGGGGAGATGGTTACGTGTCGGCCATCCAAGCGGCCTCCATTTTGGCCAAGGTGCACCGAGATCGTTGGTGTCATGCCTTGGATCAAGAGTATCCCGGATACGGTTTTGCGTCCCACAAAGGCTACGGCACGGCCAAGCACCAGCAGGCCTTGCTGGCGTTGGGTGTGACGCCTTGGCACCGCAAAACCTTTGCGCCCGTTGCCAACATATTGGCTCAAAGCAGATCGGATGAGGCATGAGTGGGCCTGAGATGCTAGCGTCCCCTTTGCGCATCACTTCAAAAGACAACGCGGTGCTCAAAGCACTCAGGCGATTGTCTCAAGACAGCACCCAGTACCGACAAACCCAAACGTTTTGGATCGAAGGCGAGCACCTTTGCCGGGCGGCCTTGGACAAAGGGGTGAAGGTCAAAAGAGCCGTGTTTGCCGATTCCGTTTGGCCCACCATGGGCCAAGCTTTTCCATCGATGGCAGAACAAAATGTGTTGATCCCAGACGCCTTCTTTGAGTCCATCAGCGCCTTGGGCTCGAGTGCACACTATGGTTTTGAATGTGAAATGCCCCAGGCCCCAACCATGGACCCCCATGGCATGACCTTGATTTTGGACCGTCTTCAAGATGCGGGCAATGTGGGCGCCATTCTCAGAACGGCCGCTGCCATGGGCTGCTCTCAGGTCTTGGCCATCAAAGGCAGTGCCGCTCTTTGGAGTGGCAAGGTGCTCAGAGCGGGGATGGGGGCGCACTTTTCACTGCGTTTGTTCGAGTCTTTGCAAGAGGCTGATTTGGAGCCCTTGCAAGTGCCCTTGTTGGCGACGAGCTCACACCAAGGAGAGTACCTGCACGAGCTGGTGGCCTTGGGTCGATTGCCCCACCCCTGCGCTTGGATGATGGGCCATGAAGGGCAGGGTTTGAGTGCGAGTTTGCTCGAACGTGCCGATGCTCACCTGCGCATCGCGCAAACCCATGGGCAAGAGTCCTTGAATGTGGCGGTCGCTGCTTCCATTTGCCTTTACAGCAGCGCAATGATGTCTCAAAAAAAGGATCTGCCCATCTAGGCTAGAGCAAACGCTCAAGTCCACTGGAGCCAGGGGCTTTTGGGGTGAACTTCAGGGATCCAAAGCAGGCTCCAGAGCTTGATGAGCGCGGAAGTTTTGGGGCAGCAAGAGACAAATTCAACTTGGATGGAATTCACGCTCAAAATATAGGCCCTGAACTTTGAAAACGGCCAAGCTGGGTGCACTATAATAGGGGGCTTTTAAAAGCATTCATCACATCACCGCACGCCCCCAAGCTCAAACAAGTTAAGCCTTCACCAGAGCCAACAGCACAAGTCTCTTGCACCTCATGTACAAGATGAAGACACTTTGTGTGCGCCAAGGGCGTCACCGAACACATACGGAGAACCCAGTGCTTTTGTCTCTTCAGGCTAAAACCCCACCAGCCATTTTGGCGTTAGCAGACGGCACAGTCTTTGAGGGTCAATCCATCGGCGCTTCAGGTCAAACCGTTGGAGAGGTTGTCTTCAACACCTCACTGACCGGTTACCAAGAGATTTTGACCGATCCCAGTTATGCCCATCAGCTGGTGACCTTGACCTATCCACACATTGGCAACTGTGGCATCAATCCACAAGACTGTGAGTCAGCTCAAATCCACGCTCAGGGTTTGATCATCAAGGACATGCCACAAGAGCCCTCGAACTTCAGAAGTGAGCAGTCCTTGTCTGCCTACTTGAAGTCTGAACAGAAAATAGGGATTTGCAGTATCGATACCCGTGCGCTGACCCGAGTTTTAAGAACCCAGGGCGCACAAAACGGTGCTATTCTTGCTCTTGAAGTGGGTCAAACCTTGACCCCGCAGATCATCTCGCATGCCATTGGTTTGGCCCAGTCTGCCAAGAGCATGACGGGGCTGGATTTGGCCCAGGAAGTGAGCACCCCTAAAGCCTACGCCTTTGAAGAAGGCGAGTGGCAATTGGGTCATGGATTTTCAAAACCCGCAGACCACAGGTTCAGCGTTGTGGCTTATGATTTCGGGGTCAAAAAGAACATCTTGCGCATGCTCGTTGAACGCGGTTGCGCGGTCACCGTGGTGCCCGCCAAAACCAGTGTTCAAGAGGTACTTGCTTTAAAGCCTCAAGGGATTTTTCTCTCCAATGGTCCTGGCGACCCACAGCCTTGCGACTATGCCATTCATGCAGCCAAGACCTTGATCGAGCAAGGCATCCCAACCTTTGGCATTTGCCTGGGCCATCAAATCATGGCTTTGGCCAGTGGGGCGAAGACCTACAAAATGAAGTTTGGACACCACGGAGCGAACCATCCGGTGAAAGACTTGGAGAGTGGTCGCGTTTGTATCACGTCACAAAACCATGGCTTTGCCGTCGACGCGAGCGATTTACCCCCCCATTTAAAAGTCACGCATGTCTCTTTGTTCGATGGATCCCTCCAAGGCTTGCAAAGAACCGACAAGCCGGCTTTTTGTTTCCAAGGGCACCCAGAGGCCTCACCAGGCCCCCATGACCTTGCTTACCTCTTTGATCGCTTCATCCAGATGATGGAGACCACCACACATGCCTAAAAGACTCGACCTACGAACTATTTTGATCATTGGGGCTGGCCCGATCGTGATTGGACAGGCCTGTGAGTTTGATTACTCAGGTGTGCAAGCCTGCAAGGCCTTGCGAGAAGAAGGCTACAAAGTCATCTTGATCAACAGCAATCCGGCCACCATCATGACCGACCCCGAAACGGCGGATGTGACTTACATTGAGCCCATCACTTGGCAAACGGTTGAGAAAATCATCGCCAAAGAAAAACCCGATGCGATTTTGCCCACCATGGGTGGTCAGACCGCACTCAATTGTGCCTTGGACCTGTGGCACCATGGTATTTTAGAAAAATACCATGTCGAATTGATTGGTGCCACACCTGAGGCGATTGACAAAGCCGAAGACCGATTGAAATTCAAAGACGCCATGAGCAAGATTGGCCTGGGTTCTGCGCGTTCTGGCATTGCACACACCTTGGATGAGGCTTGGACTGTGCAAAAGACGGTGGGCTTTCCGGTGGTCATTCGTCCCAGTTTCACCCTGGGTGGAACGGGTGGGGGCATTGCCTACAATGCTGAAGAATTTGAGACCATTTGTAAGCGGGGCCTGGAGGCCTCTCCGACGTCTGAGCTGCTGATTGAAGAGTCATTGGTGGGTTGGAAAGAGTTTGAGATGGAGGTGGTGCGCGACAAGGCGGACAACTGCATCATTGTCTGCTCCATTGAAAATTTGGACCCGATGGGTGTGCACACGGGAGACTCCATCACCGTGGCCCCTGCTCAAACCTTGACCGACAAAGAATACCAAATCATGAGAAACGCCTCGTTGGCGGTTCTTAGAGAAATCGGTGTGGACACCGGGGGCTCCAATGTACAGTTCTCCATCAACCCTGTTGACGGCAGAATGGTGGTCATTGAAATGAACCCACGGGTCTCGCGCTCTTCAGCCTTGGCCTCCAAAGCCACTGGTTTTCCAATAGCCAAAGTCGCCGCCAAGTTGGCTGTGGGCTACACCTTGGATGAGCTCAAGAACGACATCACAGGCGGTGCGACGCCTGCCAGTTTTGAGCCCAGCATCGATTATGTGGTGACGAAAATACCGCGTTTCGCCTTTGAGAAGTTTCCTCAAGCCGACTCACGCTTGACCACCCAAATGAAGTCGGTGGGTGAGGTCATGGCGATGGGTCGAACCTTCCAAGAGTCCTTTCAAAAGGCCCTCAGAGGGCTTGAGGTGGGTGTGGATGGGATGAATGAGAAAACTCAAGACCGTGAGGTGCTCGAGAAGGAGTTGGGCGCGCCAGGGCCGGATCGCATTTGGTATGTGGGAGATGCATTCGCTTTGGGCATGACGGTGCAAGAGGTCTTTGATCTCACCAAAATAGATCCTTGGTTTTTGCGTCAAATTGAAGACATTGTCAAAATCGAGCTGGAGCTTGAGCGTTCAAGTTTAGGGGCTATTTCCGAGACAGAACTCAGGCAGTTAAAGCAAAAAGGCTTCTCTGATCGCCGTTTGGCCAAGCTCTTGAAGACCACGGAGGCGCAAGTGCGTCACGAGCGTCACGTCAAAGGTATACGACCCGTTTACAAACGGGTGGACACGTGTGCGGCCGAGTTTGAGACCAAAACCGCTTACATGTATTCGACCTATGACCAAGAGTGCGAAGCCGCGCCCACCCAAGCCAAAAAGGTGATGGTCTTGGGCGGTGGCCCCAACCGGATTGGGCAAGGCATTGAGTTCGATTACTGCTGTGTGCATGCGGCCATGGCCTTGCGAGAAGACGGCTATGAGACCATCATGGTCAACTGCAACCCAGAGACCGTGTCGACCGATTACGACACCAGTGACCGACTCTACTTTGAGCCTTTGACGCTTGAAGACGTTTTGGAAATTGTCGACAAAGAAAAACCCTTTGGTGTGATTGTGCAATATGGGGGACAAACCCCTTTGAAATTGGCCTTGGGGCTTGAAGCGGCAGGCGTGCCCATCATGGGGACAAGTCCAGACATGATCGATGCGGCCGAGGACCGAGAAAGGTTTCAAAAGTTGCTTCAAGAGTTGGGTTTGAGACAGCCGCCCAACGCCACGGCCAGAACCGAGGCAGAAGCTTTGGAGCGGGCCGAAATTTTGGGCTACCCCTTGGTGGTTCGGCCCAGTTATGTGCTGGGTGGTCGGGCCATGGAGATCGTTCACGAGCAACGCGATTTAGAGCGCTACATGCGCGAGGCGGTCAAGGTCAGTCACGACTCACCTGTTTTGTTGGATCGGTTCTTGAACGACGCCATTGAGTGCGATGTGGATTGTTTGAGTGATGGGCAAGTGACCTTCATTGGTGGCGTGATGGAGCACATCGAGCAAGCCGGTGTTCACTCTGGCGACTCTGCGTGCTCATTGCCCCCGTACTCTTTGTCCAAAGCAACCATTGACGAACTCAAACGTCAAACCGCTGCCATGGCCAAAGCCCTGAATGTGGTGGGCTTGATGAATGTCCAGTTTGCCATCCAACAGCAAAACAACCAAGATGTGATTTTTGTCTTGGAGGTCAACCCCAGAGCCTCTCGAACGGTCCCCTATGTCTCCAAAGCCACGGGCATTCAATTGGCCAAGGTGGCCGCGCGCTGCATGGCTGGACAATCCTTGGCTTCACAAGGCATTCACCATGAGGTCCATCCCCCTTATTTCAGCGTCAAAGAGGCGGTGTTTCCTTTTGTGAAATTCCCTGGTGTGGATACCATTTTGGGCCCTGAGATGAAGTCCACGGGTGAAGTCATGGGTATAGGAAAGACCTTTGGTGAGGCCTTTGTCAAGAGCCAAATTGCAGCGGGCACCAAACTGCCTTCTCCCAAAGATGATGTCAAAAAAGTGTTCCTAACGGTCAAAAACAACGACAAGCCCAAGGCGGTGTTGATCGCCAAAGAGCTCGTGGCCATGGGCTTTGAGTTGGTGGCCACCAAAGGCACAGCGGCTGCGATCAAAGAAGCCGGCATTGAGGTGACCGTGGTCAACAAGGTCACAGAGGGTCGCCCCCATGTGGTGGACATGATCAAAAACAAAGAGGTGGCGTTGGTGATCAATACCGTTGAGGAAAGACGAAATGCGATTGCTGACTCAAGGCAAATTCGCACCTCTGCGTTGTTGGCTCGGGTGACCACCTTCACCACCATTGCTGGTGCCCATGCGGCGGTTCAAGGCATGAAGTACCTCGATCACCTGGAGGTCTACTCCATTCAGGAGTTGCACGCGCAGTTGCATTGATGTCAAAGTCTCACCTTGTGGGCTTGCCTTGGATGACTGAAAGACCTATTTTGGTTCATAATGGAACCACTGTAGCCCGAATTGACACGACAAGGCCACTTGAAGGGGCCAGGGTGGATGTTTTAGGCAGAGCGTGATCTCGTCGATCAATTGTTTTTTTGACACCGCTGGAATTCAATTTCTCGGCGGTTTTTTCTTTAGGATTTGAAGACCATGGCAACGATTCCCATTACCAAAAAGGGGGCTGAAAAGCTCAAAGAAGAGCTTCACCGTTTAAAGACGGTGGATCGTCCTTGGGTGATCAACGCCATTGCTGAGGCTCGGGCGCAAGGCGACTTGAGTGAAAACGCAGAGTACGACGCGGCCAAAGATCGACAAGGTTTTATTGAAGGTCGAATTCAAGAAATCGATAGCAAGCTCTCTATGGCTCAGATCATTGATCCTTCTACGTTGAACGCTGAAGGCAAGGTGGTGTTTGGCGCCACGGTCATGTTGGAAGAGGAGAGCACCTCAGAGCAAGTCACCTATCAAATCGTCGGTGAAGATGAAGCAGATTTGAAGCTGGGTTTGATCAACATCAGCAGCCCCATCGCCCGTGCCTTGATTGGCAAAGAGGAGGGAGACTTGGCCATCGTGCAAGCGCCAGGCGGTCAAAAGCGCTATGAAATCGTCACCGTGTCTTATCTCTAAGTTCGCCTCAAGCGGGCGCTTCATTGGCTGGCCATAGGTGTTCAGGCTCAACTTGTTCATTTCACGCGCACGCTTTTTACTGTTCGCCTTGTGCTGGGGTGCCTTGGGCAGCACGGGCGCCTTGGTGGTGCCCCTGTTGTTTCAAATGATCAACGCCAAGCCTTTGGCTGGAAGCATCGCAGCGCAGTTGTTTGTTGTGGCAAGTCAATTGAGCCTCGCCTGCGCCCTCATTCAAGTGCTTTGCGCCCTTTGGGTGCATCTGCGACAAACCCAAGCATGGGGCTGGGTGCGGCTGGTGCAAGCGCCTGGCATGAAGTGGGGGCTGATGTCGATCCTGGCCAGTGGGTGCATGCTTGGCTTGGTCATACCCCAAATTCAATCGGCTCAAAACCGTGAATTGTGGCACGCTTTGGGAAGCGCCTTGTATGGCGTGATGTGGTTCTTGTCGGGTGCCTTGCTCGTTGAGGATGCAAAGAGGTGTTTTAAGGCAAAAGACACATGAACGGATTAACCCAAGGAAGATTTTTTGATCGACTTTTGTTTGGGCTTTGCGCGCTTGACTTGACCTCCGGTCGTTAGGCGTTGATTGCCAAGCACCCTGAGCGTGCGCACTTCTGGGCGTTGACCGCCACGGCTAGAGTATTTCAAGACTTTGAAGTCTCTGGGGCCGGGTTTGCGGTTTTCATCGATCACATGTTCTTTGGGGGGCTGATAGCGCCATAAAACAAAGAGCTTGCCAATGTGCTGAATGGGGGCTGCGTTCAATTGATCGGCCAAAGCATGGTACATCTCCTCTCGAGCCTTGCGGTCATCTCCATGCACGCGCACTTTGATCAATCCGTGGGCAGTCAGGGCATGGTCGACTTCTTTGATCACAGCGGCAGTCAGCCCATCAGAGCCAATCATCACAACAGGGTCAAGGTGATGGGCAAGCGCGCGGCGCTCGCGTCGAAGAGCGGGGGTAAGAATAATTGCAGTCATAATGGGTATTATCCATCGTTATAGGGAAGTCATTTCATTGAAGACCAATACCAAAAGCAAAAAAGTCAATAAAGCGTGGTTAAACGATCATGTCAACGACACCTATGTCAAGTTGGCCAAGAAAGAGGGCTTTCGCGCGCGCGCAGCTTACAAGCTCAAAGAAATCGATGAGCAGTTAAAGCTCATCAAGCCTGGCGACTTGGTGGTTGATTTGGGCAGCGCGCCAGGGGCTTGGAGTCAGTACTTGAGGAGAAAGCTCTCACCCCTAGGGGCTGCGGTGGGGGAGCTGAACGGGACCATCTTGGCGCTTGATCTTTTGCCCATGGAGCCGGTCGAAGGTGTGACCTTCATGCAGGGCGATTTCAGAGAGCCTGAGGTGTCCTTGGCCCTGCAGCAAGCCATGATGGGCCGCATGGCCGATGTGGTGGTGTCGGACATGGCGCCCAATTTGTCGGGCATTGAGTCCTCGGATGCGGCTCGCATTGAGCACTTGGTCGAACTGGCCTTGGAATTTTGCATGGGTCACATGAAGCCAGAAGGGGCCTTGGTGGTCAAGGTGTTTCATGGCAGTGGATACAGTCAGTTGGTCAAACTGTTCAAGGATCATTTTCTCAAAGTCAAACCGATCAAACCCAAAGCGTCAAGAGACAAGTCTTCAGAGACGTTTTTGGTGGGCATGGGTTTGAAATCGCCCAAAGGGATCGTTGTGGAGTCGGTCTAGAAAGACCCTATTTACGGATCAGCTTTGAGGTGCCAAAACCGTTCACGCTGGTGAACAATGTGGTTGGGGGAACCACTTTTGTGCGTCCAAGGGCTTGTCAATTCAGGCAAAACACCAAGTGCGTCGCTAATTTGTCGCAGTCAAGCTCCAAAATGGGGATATATTGTTGCAAAATAGTTACCGTGTCCCTTGAAATGCCTAAAATGGGATGCATATGTTTCTCAGTCTTGTGTGTCTCTATTCCGATTGGAGCTTTCATTGAATAATCAATGGTTCTCAAAAGTTGCCGTATGGCTCGTCATTGCGCTTGTTCTTTTCACGGTGTTCAAGCAGTTTGATAAAAACTCGTCTGGCAGTGCCAGTTACATGGGTTACTCTGATTTCTTGGAGGAAGTCAAATCCAAGCGAATCAAAACGGCCACCATTCAAGAAGGACAAGGCGGCACTGAAATTGTTGCCATCACCAACGATGAAAGAAAAGTTCGCACCAATGCAACTTATCTTGATCGCGGTTTGGTGGGGGATTTGATCGCCAATGGCGTGAAGTTTGATGTGAAGCCTCGTGAAGAGGGTTCACTGGTCATGACCCTGCTGGTGAGTTGGGGCCCCATGCTGTTGTTGATTGGTGTGTGGATTTACTTCATGCGTCAAATGCAAGGCGGGGGCAAAGGTGGCGCTTTTAGCTTCGGCAAAAGCAAAGCCAGGATGCTCGATGAAAACAACAACACGGTCACTTTTGCTGATGTGGCCGGTTGCGATGAAGCCAAAGAAGAGGTCAAGGAAGTTGTGGATTTCTTAAAAGATCCACAAAAGTTTCAAAAACTTGGGGGTCGAATACCTAGGGGCTTGTTGCTCGTGGGCCCACCAGGAACCGGCAAAACCTTG
The DNA here is from genome assembly GCA_903842945.1 of uncultured Burkholderiales bacterium. Lineage (GTDB taxonomy): Bacteria > Pseudomonadota > Gammaproteobacteria > Burkholderiales > Burkholderiaceae_C > Limnohabitans. Next base: position 4,273 of record CAIMNS010000161.1, on the reverse strand, counting down.
CTAGCCAAAGGCATTGCGGGTGAGGCCAAGGTGCCGTTCTTTAGCATTTCCGGCTCAGACTTTGTGGAGATGTTTGTCGGTGTAGGTGCCGCACGTGTTCGAGACATGTTTGAAAATGCCAAAAAGAATGCGCCCTGTATCATTTTTATTGACGAAATCGATGCCGTGGGTCGTCAACGTGGCGCAGGCCTAGGCGGTGGCAACGATGAGCGCGAGCAGACCTTGAACCAAATGCTGGTTGAAATGGATGGCTTTGAAACCAATTTAGGTGTGATTGTGGTGGCGGCCACCAACCGCCCTGATATCTTGGACGCGGCGCTTTTGAGGCCAGGTCGCTTTGATCGACAAGTCTATGTGACCTTGCCAGACATCAGGGGTCGTGAACAAATTTTGAACGTGCACATGCGCAAAATTCCGATTGGACAAGATGTCCAACCTGGTTTAATTGCGCGTGGAACACCTGGCATGAGTGGTGCAGACTTGGCCAATCTATGCAACGAAGCCGCCTTGATGGCCGCTCGCAGAAATGCCAGAGTGGTTGAGATGGTGGACTTTGAGAAAGCCAAAGACAAGATCCTCATGGGCCCAGAGAGAAAGAGCATGGTCATGCCCGAGGAAGAGCGAACCAACACCGCCTACCACGAGTCAGGTCATGCCTTGATCGGTAAATTGCTGCCCAAATGTGATCCCGTTCACAAGGTCACGATCATTCCAAGGGGACGGGCCTTGGGGGTGACGATGAGCTTGCCTGAGAGGGACCGTTACAGCTACGACCGCGAATACATGCTCAACCAAATCAGCATGCTTTTTGGCGGACGCATTGCAGAAGAGGTGTTCATGAACCAGATGACCACCGGAGCCAGCAACGACTTTGAGCGTGCAACTCAAATTGCAAGAGACATGGTCATGCGTTACGGCATGACCGAGGCCTTGGGTCCCATGGTCTATGCTGAAAACGAGGGCGAGGTGTTTTTAGGTCGCTCTGTGACCAAGACCACCAACATGAGTGAGTCGACCATGCAAAAGGTCGATCAAGAGGTTCGCAAAATCATCGACAACCAATATGCATTGGCCCGTCGATTGATCGAGGACCACACAGATCACATGCATGCCATGGCCAAAGCTTTGCTCGAGTGGGAGACCATCGATACAGAGCAGCTCGACGACATCATGGCTGGTCGTCCCCCTCGGCCTCCCAAGGACTGGACACCCAGAGTCCCACCTTCTGGTGATGGTGGCGGTGGAACCCCCACGGTCCACCCAACGCCTGCAACGCATCCTGTTTGACACCCTTAGAGGTGCTCGAAGATCAAGGCCCCAACTCTTTGGATGTTTGGGGCTTTTTTTAGTCAATCGATGGGTTTAAAACTCTCTGCAAGGACGCTCCTTAAGTGCATGAACTGACTGCCTACCAGGCTTGGCACACGACGCGCTTTGAGATCGACTTGTCCAAACCCAAAGTCATGGGCATTGTGAATGTCACGCCCGACTCGTTTGCGACACGCACGATGACGTCAGAGCGATCGGCTCATTCGGCCAAGCATTGGATTCAAAACTCCATCGATCATGCCGCTTGTCAAGTTCAAGAAGGCGCGCATGTTCTTGACATTGGTGCCGAGTCCAGTCGCCCCGGTGCTGCAACCGTGGGCATGGAGGAAGAGTGGAGCAGGTTGCAACCGATTCTCAAAGAGTTGATGACTTGGGAGGTCCCCATTTCTGTGGACACCTACAAGCCTGAGATCATGCAGCGCGCGCTAGACATGGGTGTAGACATCATCAACGACATCTGGGCTTTGAGGCAAGCCCAGGCGCTTCAAGTGATCACGCGGTTTGATTGTGGGGTGTGTTTGATGCACATGCACGCTGAACCTGCAAGCATGCAAGTCTCACCGATGAGAGGCGATGTGATGCAAGACGTGAGCACGTTCTTGGATGAACGTGTTCAAGCTTGCTTGGACGGCGGCATCGAGCGCCGTCGTTTGATCTTGGATCCTGGCATTGGGTTTGGCAAAACAGTGGAGCAAAATTTCACGCTTCTTCAGCGACAAAACGAGTTGCACAGGTATGATTTGCCTTTGTTGGTGGGTTGGTCTAGAAAGTCCTCTTTGGGCGCGGTCACGGGACTGGATGTTGAGAAGAGGGGGACCTCTAGCGTGGTGGCTGCGGTATTGGCCTTTGAGCGGGGCGCTCAGGTGGTGCGTGTTCATGATGTGGCCTCTACCCTCCAAGGCCTTCAAGTGTGGTTGCATGCCAGTGGCCTAGAGAGTGAACACCCAAGGGCCTTGTCAAAAGCAAAAGGGACCCCTTTATATACTGAATGAATTGAAATTTATGAGTAGAAAATATTTTGGAACCGACGGTATACGCGGTCATGTGGGGCAGTCGCCCATCACACCAGACTTTTTTTTAAAGTTGGCGCATTGTGTAGGTCGCGTGTTGAAGAGGAGCGAGAGTCGGCCCACGGTGTTGATTGGCAAAGACACCCGTATTTCTGGCTATATGCTTGAATCTGCTCTAGAGTCAGGTTTCAATTCTGCTGGGGTCGATGTGATTTTGTTGGGCCCATTGCCTACGCCTGGCGTGGCCCATCTCACGCAGGCGCAACGCGCCAGTCTAGGGGTGGTGATCAGTGCCAGCCACAATCCTTTTGATGACAATGGGATCAAGTTCTTTTCCTCCAGGGGCAGTAAACTTGGCGATGAATGGGAGTTGTCGGTTGAGCGCTTGCTGGCTGAAGAGCCCGTTTGGGTGGACTCGGCGGATTTAGGCAAGACAAAACGCTTGAACGATGCGGCAGGGCGTTACATTGAATTTTGTAAATCTACCTTTGATGGGGATTTGACTTTAAAGGGTCTGAGGATTGTGGTCGATGCAGCTCATGGGGCGGCCTATCAAATCGCGCAGGCTGTTTTTCTTGAGCTTGGAGCGCAGGTTCATACCTTGGGCTGTAGCCCCAACGGCATGAACATCAACCAGGACGTGGGTGCAACGCACCCGCAGGCCCTCATCGCCATGGTCAAAGAAAAAGAGGCGGACTTTGGGATTGCCTTGGATGGGGATGCCGATCGTTTGCAATTTGTAGATCGCCATGGCCGGTTGTTCAACGGAGATGAACTGCTGTACTTGATGGCCAGTGAACGGGTCGCTCAAGGAGAGCAACTCGGTGGTGTCGTTGGCACCTTGATGACCAACCAGGCTGTGGAAAATGCGATCGTTCAATTGGGCCTGAAATTCATTCGCGCCAAAGTAGGCGACCGCTATGTGCTTGAAGCACTTGAGCAGAACCATTGGGTCTTGGGTGGCGAGGGTTCGGGCCATTTGTTGGCGCTGGACAAACATTCGACAGGAGACGGTCTGATCAGTGCATTGCAGGTGCTTCAAACCTGTCTTCGTTCAAAGAAGGACCCGTCTGAGTTGTTGAAAGAGGTGGTTTTGTTTCCGCAGGTCTTGTTGAATGTACCCAACAAAGGGCCTGATGCATGGCAAGCCTCCGAGGCTTTGAAAGCCTTGATCGACATGGAAGAAAAACAATTGGGTCGGGAGGGCAGAATTTTGATACGTCCCAGTGGCACAGAGCCCTTGGTGCGGGTCATGGTCGAGGCACGAAGCCAAGAGACGGCCCATCGTGTTGCGCTGGCTTTGTCCCAAGCCATTTGAGGGAGCCGTCAAAGGGGGGGTCGTCATCAAAAAGCGGCAGCTTTGAAACTGAATTGACATCATTTGTCAAAAATGTTTCACATTCAAGACATGATCGTGTCATAGAGATTGAGCAAACTACCTGAAACCACACATCAGGAGTATTCATGAAGGAATTGCCTACACCGACGATCGATCTCTCACCCATAGCCTTACCTCGGGGGTTACTTCATCCAAGCCAAAATGAATCCCCTGTTGATGTTAAAGCCAAAGTTATTGAACGTGGCGGCATTTCTGTTACGTGGGCGCAGCACCAAGATGAGGTAAGAGAGGCGCAACGACTGCGCTATGATATTTTTGCAGGTGAGATGGGTGCACGCATCACCAGTTCCATCCCCGAGCACGACATTGATCTTTTTGACGACTATTGTGAACACTTGATTGTTCGCGATCAACTCTCGCAAGTGGTTGTAGGGACCTACCGTGTGTTGACCCCAGCCCAGTCCAAGCGTCTTGGCGGAAACTATACCGATACAGAGTTTGATTTGACCCGCCTAAGAGGTTTGAGAGAGAGAATGGTCGAGCTTGGGAGAAGTTGTGTGCATCCCGATTATCGACAAGGTGCGGTCATCATGGC
>CAIMNS010000160.1 GCA_903842945.1 uncultured Burkholderiales bacterium | reverse complement strand
CCGATCTCAGCGACGAGGACAAGGTCGATGAATTCGGTCAACGCTTTAGTCCACACTTTAAAAGCGACTGGAATCCAGAACTCTTTTATACCCAAAACTACCTCTCACACTTGGGTGTGTACCGCACCCAACTGCTCAAATCCATTGGCGGCTTTCGACAAGGGCTTGAGGGATCACAAGACCATGACTTGGTCCTCAGATGCTTGCCCCACATTGAGGGCAATTCTATTCACCATCTCCCCAAAGTCCTCTACCACTGGAGAGCTATTGCAGGCTCCACTGCCTTGAACGCGTCGGCCAAATCCTATGCCGATGATGCACGCCTGAAGGCCTTGAGGGATCACTTTGAGTCCATAGGTAACCCCGTCATTGTCAGTCCCGGGCTGATTGCCAATACCGCCAGGGTTCAATACCTCATCCCCAAGCCCGAACCGATGGTCTCTTTGTTGATCCCCACACGAGACCGACTGGAGTTGATCGAACCTTGCGTCAGAAGCATTCTGAACAAAACACTTTACCCACATTTTGAAATCATCATTTTGGACAATGCCAGTCTCGAATCCAAGACTTTGGGGTTTTTTAACGCCATTCAAGCTGAGGACTCACGCGTTCGAGTGGTTCGCGATGAGAGACCCTTCAATTTCTCCGCCCTCAACAACCGCGGTGTTGTTCTGGCCGGCGGCAGCATCGTGGGTCTTGTCAACAACGACATCGAAGTCATCCATGCCGAGTGGCTCACCGAAATGGTCTCTCACTGTATTCAGCCAGGCGTTGGCTGCGTGGGCGCCAAGCTCTACTACCCCAACGACACGCTTCAACACGCGGGTGTCATTCTTGGCATCAAAGGCGTGGCCAACCACTCGCACAACAAACACTCAAAGCACCATGATGGCTATTTCGGACGCCTAAGGGTTCCTCAAGTTTTGAGCGCCGTCACCGCTGCATGTCTATTGGTCAAAAAAGAAATCTATCAAACAGTGGGCGGCATGAACGAAGAGGACCTCAAGGTGGCTTTCAACGACATCGATTTTTGCCTTCGTGTTCGAGAACACGGCTACAGAAATGTTTGGACCCCATATGCAGAACTCTACCACCACGAGTCCCTCAGTCGAGGCAGCGAAGACACCCCAGAGAAAAAGGCTCGATTTGAAGGAGAGGTCCATTACATGCTCAAACGCTGGGGACAAGCCTTGCGCGAAGACCCCTATTACAATCCCAACTTGACTTTGGAGGGCGAGGACTTTAGCTTGGCTTGGGGCCCCCGATCGCATAGCTTTTTAAGCACTTAAGCATCAAAAATAGCACACACTTTTTCTCTGCATTTTTTCCCGTTATGCAACCACAATTACAAACAGTCTCCTCATTTGAACTCGACCTTCAAGTTGTAAGAGCTGGCTCAAACCAAGCCCACAACCAAGCCAACATACAAAAGGAATTGAAAGAAAATATTTTGTCGTCTGATTGACAAATGCCTCACACTCAACAGTCGCATCCAAGCATTTTTCTCAATTCGAATGCGTTGATAAAGGAGAACCAATTGGAGTGCATCTTCACTCAACGCGGTGTCAATGTTTTTTAGTCCATTGAGATTGATTTGGGTCCAGGCTTTGTATCGTCCATTGAGCAAGGAACTGGCCCTGGTCCACTGTTGGCTCCATCCAGTCTTGACGCCAATAACGTTTTGGTCGTGCTGGCGGTAAAGCACACAAGGAGTTTCGTCGTAAAACACCTTGCCCATACACCCTGTTGCCACCATGTAAGCACTCCAATCGTGCCAGACTGCATTAGCGATTTGTATACGTTTTAAGATGTGCAGCAAAGCCCTGTTCATGACCATGGTGTTGCCGCTCAAAACATTCTCGACCAAAGCGGCATTGAAGTTCAAGGGACCCCTGGGTGTTTTGAACAAACCCATCGGGCGCAGTGCCTCATCGACCAAATAGGTCTTGGCGGCAT
>CAIMNS010000159.1 GCA_903842945.1 uncultured Burkholderiales bacterium | reverse complement strand
TGGATATTGCTTTTTCAAATCCGCAGAAATCTATTAAGAATACATTGCTTGAATTAAAGGATTTGCTTGAGTTGAATGCGTTTACTTTGGTATTTTTGAAGTACGTAGATCAATTTGAGGCAGATATACTCTTCCTCAAAGGGCCTTCCAAAGGCACCCTTTAAGAGAACCCATTGGGATCACTTAAAATGTGTTTGTATCAAGAAAACCATGTTAAATGGATTGAATTGCGCTCTAAATTTAATGCACTATACTTGAGAACGATTCAGGATCTATCAGGTAGGGTTAACAATGACGAGGTCTATGCACTTTTGAATTCCCTAGATCAGGGATTCTTGACTTCTCTCACTATCCTGGTTTATCGGTTTTCACCGATATAAAACCCTAGGCCATTCACCCATCACCTCATTGACGCTCATGTCCATTCTTCAAGGCTCAACATTGATTGCTCTAAAGGCGCGAAACTTTAGACTTTTCTGGCTTGGCCTCATCTCCCAGGTTCTTGGACAACACATGTACCAATTCACCTTGGGATGGTTGGCCTTTGAGATCACAGGTTCTCAGGCTGATTTATCCCTCATTCAATTGTGTGCATTTGTGCCTCAATTTTGCATCACCTTATTTGGCGGAGCGCTAGCCGATCGATTCGACCCGCGAAGGCTGATTCAAGTTGCACAATCCTTTTCGGCTTTAGGCGTGATCAGTGTAGGGATCACGGTGCTGCTTGGACGGGTCGAGTTCTGGCACCTGGCCTGCGCATCGATTGTTTTTGGCCTGGTCAATGGTATTGATGAGCCAAGTCGGGTGTCGTTTTTCCCCAGATTGCTGTCAAAGTCACAACTTCCCTCTGGCATTCCATTGGTCTCAATGGCTTTTGGTACATCTCGCATCGTAGCCCCCTCGATTGCAGGCTTTCTCATCGCCTCGGCAGGTGCCTCGGCGGTGTTCTTGTTTTCAGCTCTTGGTATGAGCACGATGATCACGTTGCTGTTTTGGGTGCGATCGAGCATCGAGAGGTCAAATCGTGTTGAATCCAAAGGAAGTCTGTGGGCCAACGTTTTGGAGAGTTTCGCCTACATCCGCAAAAACGAGGCTTTATCCAAAGTCATTTTGTCTGCACTTTTGAATGCGACACTGGCCATGGGTTTTATCCACATCTTACCGGTCTTGGCGAAGCTGGTCCTCAAAGTGGATGCCCTGGGACTGGGGCTTTTGGCTTCGGCAGTGGGAATGGGTGCATTGTCTGGCCTCGTGTCATACCCATGGCTTCAGTCTCGCATGTCGCCCAGAAATTTGATGCTGTATGCTTTGTGCGCCTATTGTTGTGCCCTAGTTGCAGTTGCGTTAAGCGGATGGTTTTGGTTGACTTTCTTTTTATTGATCCTGGTCGGACTTGGTCAGGCCAATTTTTTGACCTGCAGTCAAGTGATACTTCAAACTCACGTGCAAGAACAATACAGAGGACGGGTCATGGGTGTGTTTTCTTTGGTATGGAGCTTGGTGTATTTGAGCGGTTTTATCTTGAACTTCATGGGTTCATTGATCGGACCAAGTACTGCACTGATACTCAATGCACTGATTGTTTTGCTTTACGCTGGGATGTCCATGTCAAAAAGCGCTGCACTCAAAAGCTTAACTCTCGCGCCCAAGGTGGTCTAGATGTGATCAAAGCGCCAAGCAGTGCATCAAACGTTCAACCCCTATTTTTGATGAACGACTTCAAAAGATGGAACAAGGTTTTGCGATTGAATTTGTAAAGCTAGCCTCGGCTTTGAAAGTTGCAAGTTCTAGCGCTTATTGGTCAGTACTCAATAGAGTTCTTCTGGTTGAAATCAAGTACTTTGAGAGAGCTCAGGTATTACAAGAATCTTCAAACTTCTTATCGCAGATCTTGCTTGGCTCGAAATTCTCATAGATTGCATCATTTAGTCAAAATCTTTTGACTGATTAACTTGGTAGCTCAAACACGTGGGTCCGGGCAATCGTAACCTAATGCAACAGATCCGTAAATTGTTCCTTGTACATCCCAAGTTAAAGCAATGTGTTGAGAAACCGCATTGATATCCCTCCATATCCGCTGAAACGGGTTCTCACTCTCAAGACCGCGCGCACCTAAAACCGGTAAGAGTCGCTCAACCGCACTAACACATAACTTACTAGCAAAGCCGTTTTCGCCACGGTATCTGGCGCGTGTTGAAATGTCGAGCGTTTGTTGAGATTTCCCAGCAAGAATAATTTCTTGTAAATTTCGTTCGACAAGGGCCTGAGCTGCTGAAATTTCAGATAATGCCTCTGCAACCCTTAATTTGATACTCTGATTGGCTGAAACGCTTACACCTGAAAGCGCTGTTCTGGACTTTAAAGACTCAAGGACCACATTAGCGGCTCCCTTGGCCAATCCAATGACATTACCGATTAAGTTGAAAGAAAAAGTGCCAAACATGGGTTGTTGATACAAATAGCCTTTGTTGATTTCTGAACCCGGCGTTTGGCCTCCAGTTAATTTCATTGCATTTAAAAGCCGGTGCTCAGGAATCAGTACATCTTTTAAGATAATGTCATTGCTTCCAGTGCCTGACATTCCAACGGTGTTCCATACATCCTCAATGACATAATCTTTCTTGGGAAGTAATGCATAAAATGATAATTTGTTTTCTGCGTTATGGGGGTCGGGGCAATGAGCCAAAATAATATTCCAGTCGGAATGATCTACTCCACTTGAAAACTTCCATCTACCACTTAAAAGTAAACCCTCTGGGGTTTTCTTAACCTTGGGCTGATCTCCCATGAATGAACTTGCGATCAATGCATTGGGGTTGGTACCCCAAACGTCGTCTTGTGCTTGCTTTGGAAACATCCCTAAAATCCAAGCATGACAGGCCAAGAGCGTTGCAATCCAAGAACTCGATCCACAAGCCTGAGCCAAAACCATACCAAGCTGTGTTTGTGAACCAAATTCAAGCTCAAGTCCACCATATGCTTTGGGTTGCATTATTTTATAAAACCCTGCATTTAAAAACTCAGAATGAATTTCCGGCAACAATCGGCGAGATTGTTGAGTTGTGATCGCTTTTGACGATAAGAACGGCAACATGTCTTGTGCCTGTTCGAGAATTTTTCGCAATTCCAACTCGCCAGAAACAGTCATTTCAAACTCCACAATCAAAGTAACTGCCTAAGATGGTAAAGTTTATGATTGAATTTAAAAATAGGTGTTTCTTCTCATCCAGGATCAAAAAGTGACACTAATTTGGACACTCAGATAGTAAAAACACTTAAAAGAAATTTATTTGCATTCGATAGACTCGTAAGAGATTAATCAAATAAGTAATCAAATGAATATATTTAAGTTCTATGGATTTCCAACGCTTGTTTTGACAATTTCATTGTTACCTTTTTTGAGCGTAGCTCAAATGTATCCTGATCGCCCAATTAAAGTCATTGTTCCATTTGCTCCCGGAGGAGCTAGTGACATAGCCATGAGAAGCTTAGCGCCCGAGCTCAGTAAAAGATTGGGACAAACAGTGTTCGTAGAAAATAAAGCAGGCGCCAATACTGCAATTGGGTCTGACGCCTGTGCCAAAGCGGTACCTGATGGTTATACATTATGCATGCTGGGAATTGATGGGATCAGCATTAATCCATTTATCATGAAAAACATTTCCTATGACTCAACCGTAGATTTTGAGCCGATCAGTATGGCCTTTGCTAACGTCAATGCATTTATCGTTCCTGCAAATTCAAAATCAAATTCTTTGGATGAATTTATTCAATTTACAAAAAATAACCCAGGCCAAGTCAACTATGGCTCACCCGCTGCATTCGTACATATATTTATGGAAGGATTTAACAAAACAAATTCGATTGACATGAATCATATCCCATACAAAGGTGGAGGGGATGTGGTCAAAGGCATCCTCACAAATGAAATTCAAATTGCTTTTATGGCTTTATCAAATGTTGCTGGATTGATTCAATCCAATAAAGTAAAAGTTTTAGCAGTTGACGGCAACAACCGCTCTGCGCTTGCGCCAGATGCGCCCACATTGCAGGAAGGCAAGTTTTCTGGTGTTCCATTTAGAATTTGGTATGGATTGTTTGGACCTAGGTCTATTCCTAAAGCAGTTGTGATAAAAATTTCTAGTGAATTCTCTAAAATTCTTACAGATCCAACAATAAAAGAACGTGTATTTACTTCAATGAGCCTTGAACCATTGAGCATGAGTTTAGATCAATTTCAACAATTTCTTAAAAACGATCGATTGCGCTCAGAGCAGTTGGTGCGCATGTCTGGCATTAAAATGGAGTAACATAAAAGACTAAAGTAAATTGTTACAAAATTTAATTTAAATTACTCACCCAGAAAAGAGATTCACAAAATGAAATCATGGGGATTCAAAAAAGGCCTGTATGACCTAGGAGCCGAATGCTACGCTTGGGTTCAGCCTGATGGCACTTGGGGTTATAGCAACTCGGGATTGATTACTGATTCAGGCGAATCGTTGCTGGTCGACACTTTATACGATCTAGCAAAGACCCAAGAAATGCTCGATGGATATCGAAAGGTCGTGCCCGCTGCAAAGAACATCGGAACACTGGTCAACACCCATTCAAATGGCGATCATTACTTTGGCAATCAACTCGTTCATGCGCCTCGCATAGTCTCTAGCCGTGCTTGCGCTCAAGAGATGGCCAAACGACCACCCAGTCATCGCGCAAAGCAAATGCGTGATTGGCGAGAACTTGGCGAAGCCGGCATATTCATCAATGAGAACCTCAGTGGGAAATTTGATCTGGAAAACATTGATCTGGTCTTGCCCAATGAGGTATTTGACACGATGTTGAGCATTCAAGTGGGGAAAAAGACGGTGGAGCTGCACAACGTTGGTCCAGCTCACACTGGTGGTGATACCTTGGCTTGGCTTCCTAATGAAAAAGTAGTCTACACAGGTGACATCATCTTCTCTAACGCTCACCCCATCGTATGGGATGGCCCGGTATCAAATTGGATAAAGGCATGCGAAAAGATGATCACCTGGGGTGCTGAGATAGTTGTACCTGGTCATGGACCCATTTGCGACCTTGATGCTGTCCGAGCTACAAAGCATTATTTAGAATATCTTACATTATGTACACGTAAACGTTTTGATGCTGAAATGAGTGAAGATGAGGCAATCAATGACATTAATTTTGACGAATTCCGCGATTGGCTAGACCCAGAACGCGTGGTGGTCAACGTTCATTGCTTGTACCGTGAATTCAAGGGCCTCAAGGGCGCACCCGATCCCTTAGAGATGAGCGCCAAGATGCTGCGTTACCGTAATGTGCTCAAGGCGTCCAATGCCTATCCTCGCAGTGTCTGTGGTCATGACCAGTGTGACGGTCAGCACTGAATAACTTCAGTTCACCTGAAATCTTCATCCACGACTTGATTGCGCAATGTTCCAATTCCATCGATGCTTATCTCGATGGTGTCTCCAGGGGACATTTCGACATTGCCATCTGAGCCCAACCAAATGACGTCTCCAGGCTGGAAAGTAATGTACCGTGCTGCTGCAACAATGTAATCGGCAGCATCAAAAATCATGTCTCCAGTTGAAAACTCTGCCACTAGCACTCCATTTTTCACTACACGAGTTGAGGATTTCATTGGATCAATGTCAGTCGTGATCCAAGGGCCCATTGGGCAAAATGTATCGCTGTTCTTACTTCGCCATAGAGTACGATCTGCATATTGCCAAGCTCTTGCACTTACGTCGTTGCCAATGGTCCATCCAAATATCCCTGACAAAGCTTCTTCACGAGAACAATGCCGAAGGGTTTTACCAATGACCGCCACCAACTCAGGCTCAGCTTCAAATCGCCCTTCATAATCAGATGGCTTGACAATGTTGTGCAGGTGACCCACCAGAGCAGATTGGGCACGATAACCAATCTCCGCTTTTTCAGGCCACTTGGCCATGGTTGATCCTAGACTCTGTGCTTTCAATATATGCGCTTTGTAGTTCACACCAGCGGAATAAAAGGTCGTAGGAATGACGGGCGGAAGCCACCTGATGTCATCTAGGGAAAAATGTTCATTGGTCATTCGATGATCCGAAAATGGTGAGCCCTCGACCCGATAGATGCGATCGTCCCGAACCATACCCATAGATACTACACCTGCATGCTCAAAGCGACACCAGTTCATTGAATTAACCTTTGCAATTTTTAAACAACAAGACAATACTTACTGCATCTCAATGCCAGCACGTTCTACCAAAGCTTTGAATTTTGGTGCATTGGTCAAAATAAGATTTCTCAATTGCTCTGGACTTGCTGCACGAGCTTCAAATCCAGCAGAAAGAAGGCGTTCTTTGGCCTCTGCTTTTGCCAAGCCTAGCAGGGTTTCGCGCGAAAGTCTTTGCACGATGTCTGCTGGCATTCCTGCTGGCCCGTACAAGCCAAAGGTACTCTCGACCACAAAGTCTGGAAAGCCCGATTCAATCATCGTGGGCACATTGGGTAATCCCGCCCAACGTGTCGATCCGGTTACAGCCAATGCGATGAGTCGGCCCGATTCAATCAGCCCTTGGGCAGGAGGCAAAGCCGTTGATGATGCATCAAGCGTTCTACCTAGCACCGCCTGCACCGCAAGACTCGCACCTGTATAAGGCAATTGGGCAAATTGAATACCTGCTTCAAACTTTAACAGCTCGCTGGCAATATGCGGAGGTGAACCCACACCAGAGTTACCGACATTGAGCTGACCAGCCTTTGAACGAGCCAGGGTAATGAAATCGCGCATCGTCTTTAGGCCACTCGCTGGATGCACGACAAAAACAGAAGGTGCCACAGCAATTTGGGAGATAGCCGTGAAATCTTTCAAAAACTCATAGCCTGGATTCTTATACAACCAAGGATTGGTGGTGAACTGGCTGGTTCCAGTAATGAGCAATGTATATCCATCAGGCGCAGCGCGCGCCACTTGCAATGCACCCACATTGCCACTGGCTCCAGGCCGGTTATCCACCAAAAATGGCTGCCCCAAAGAGTCTTGCAACAGTGACGCCACAACACGCCCGATCATATCGGATGGTCCTGCAGCGGCAAATGGCACGATAATTTTTACAGGCTTATTCGGATAAGAGCGATCCTGTGCAAATACAAGCACACACAAAGAAGAAATGACTGAGATGATCAAGGAATTTAAAAAAAACCTACTTTTGGGAAAAGCCCATTGACCACGTCTATCCATTAATTCACAACACATACACGCCCTGCCCGTCTTTGACCTATTTAAAAAAGTGTCAACTCATCATTGCATTCAAAGTTGCTTACTTAACGTGAGGTTTAATGCCTCAATTAAAAAAACTTCCTTAACTTTAGCACGGGAATGGTCTCATGGAAATGGTACATACCAGATGCTTGCTATCGGATGCAGTCTCTTAGCTCCAATTAACTTCAACACAGTTTGAAATTTTTCACGAAATTAAAGTCAGATTTCATGTCAAATTTTTTAAAATCCCAAACCAACTTTTGCGGAAATATCCATAGCCAAGAGGGCTTTCTTGATCTGTAAATACACATAATTCTTTTATAGGGTTAATGCCAATTTATGCAAACCTAATTATGTGATGATATGGCGGATGACTTTACAAGCACACCTAATCATTGTATTTAACCACAATGTACTCCATGATCTATGATCAGTGTTCAACAAAAAAAGCTTTCTTTAGAGCTCGAAATTGAATGACTCTCAATTGAATGAAATCTTTAATCTGCCTCCTCTTGCTCATAACCTATCCCATGTAAATAGTCTAATGATTAGACGAAAGCGATCCAATGAATCATCCCAAACGAAATCTTCCAATCCCTGATAAGGCTCTTCGACCAGTGCGCCTTGCTCACATCGTTTTTCGCACCAAACAACTACAAGCCATGATAGATTGGTACTGTTTGGTTTTAGGTGCTCACGTCGTTTTTAAAAATTCAAAAATTGCATTTCTGACCTATGACGATGAACATCACCGAATTGCACTAATTGGTTACGATGACTTAGAAAAAAAAGCGCCTTCCCCGTCGGTTGGCTTTTATCATGTGGCTTTCACCTACGAAGGCTTGACGCAATTGCTACAAAATTATGTTCGCCTTAAAGAACTTGGCGTGACACCTTATCGACCCATCGTTCATGGGCCAACTGTTTCGATGTATTACAGAGACCCGGATGGTAACGAAATTGAGCTTCAAGTGGACGCCTTCCCAAGCGCTGATGAAGCGACAGCCTACATGAATGGTCCAGCATTCTCCAGCGACCCCATTGGAATATTATTTGATCCAGAAGACATGATCAAGCGTTACGAGAGCGGTGAATCCATCACAAGCCTCACAAGGCGAGCTGATTCCTAGTCAAACATATTGAAGGGACCCTATGAAAGCATTCACTCAAATTTCAAGTGCCTGTATTGCACTGGCACTTCTGAATGTCACTTTGTTGACTTCATCTCTATCACAAGCTTTCAACCCCGACAAACCCATCAAAATTTTAGTTGGTTTTGCACCTGGTGGCAGCTCAGATATCGTGGCTCGATTGCTTGCACAAAAAATGTCAAACTCCTTTGGCCAACCCTTGCTGGTTGAGAACCGCGCTGGGGCTGGCGGAGCCATTGCCACTGAAGCCGTTGCCAAATCTGCACCAGACGGCACGACTTGGGTGATTGTTCCAAGTGGTCACGCCACTCAGGCCGTGATGCGCAAGTCCCTGCCTTTTCACCCCGTTCGGGATTTCACTTGGGTCTCTTCCATTACAACTTACCCCATGCTCATAGGTGTCAGGCCAGACTCTCCCTACAAAACATTGTCTGACGTGATCAATGCAACTAAAAAGGGGGTGAAAGTCACTTACTCCTCTGCAGGAGTGGGTACAGGACACCACCTCCTTGGAGAGTTGATCAACTCTGAAGCTCAGATAGAGATGACGCATATTCCCTTCAAAGGAGGCACGCCTGCGCTCACAGAAGTCCTAGGTGGGCGGGTCGATCTATTTATTGAGACCATGACCTTTGCACTCCCACAAGTTCAAAATGGTTTGATTCGGGCTCTTGCGGTCAGTTCGGCTCAACCTTCCAGCCTTTTGCCCCAAGTTCCAGCGGCTGCAAGTACCCTCCTCGGTGTGCAGTTTGATTCCTGGCTTGGCATTGCCATCGCTCCCAATACGAGCTCTGCCATCGTCGATAGAATCAATTCAGAATTGCGCAAAACGCTTGCTCAACCAGAGGTTCAGAAAAAACTCGCAGAACTCGGTGGTCAAGCCGCTCCCAGTTCACCCAAACAGTTCCAAGATCGAATTGAAAGCGAAATTGCCAAATTCAACGCAATCGTTGATTCACGAAAGATTGAACGGGAATAAATCCATCTCAACCAAAGCATTACTTACCTGGACATCAAGATGCCAACGGCAAAAGCGCGTTCGTGAATTATTTACCTTGAAATCTTCGAGACCTAAAATTTTCCCACACCCCGGATATATCTCTCATGAAAAAACTCTCCTTGGTTCAATGGATAAAGTGTGCAACAATTTTTTTGACCTGTACAGTCTCCTTTAATTTATTCGCTCAGGCTTATCCCAATCGACCTATCAATATGATTTTGCCGTTTCCTACAGGCGGTGGTACCGATGTAGCAGCAAGACTATTTGCCAAATATTTCAGTGAAGAATTGGGGCAAAACGTGGTGGTTGAAAATAGACCAGGTGCTGGTGGTAATCTAGGTGCAGGGTTGTTCGCAAAATCTCATCCTGACGGGTACACCTTGTTGTTCACCGCTCAAAGTCCAGTGACCATTGCAGATAGCGTGAGTAAGAATTTGAGCTTTAATCCTCAAGTCGATTTGGTACCAGTCGTTTTGACACAACTCACACCGGTGCTGGTTGTCGTACCTTCTGATTTGCCAGTTAAAAATTTAGAGGACTTGGTCCATCAATCACATGCTTTAAAAGCCAATTTAAACTTTGGCTCTCCGGGTGCTGGCAACGAGTTCCACCTGGTGAGTGAATGGTTGAAAAAAGACTTGAAGATGGATATCACGCACATACCATACAAAGGATCAGGCCCGGCTTTGATTGATCTCATTGCGGGTCGAATTCAAATGATGGTGGCCTCCCCCGCTTCTGTCAGCCAATACATTGCTGATGGACGTATAAGGGCCATTGCGACTTTGTCTAAGGACAGATTATCTGGCTTTCCTAGAGTCCCAACCGCAATTGAAAGCGGGTTTCCAAATATTGTTTACGATGCATGGTTTGGATTATTTGTGCCTCTCAATACACCTCCTGTTGTGATTACAAGACTGGAAAAGGCTGCAGAGGCCACCAGTCAACACTTAGGCTACAGGAACCAAGTTCTAGCTCTTGGCATGATTCCAGTTGCCATGGGTGCATCTGAATTTAAAATGACCATCAAGAAAAATAGGGAGGTTTGGTCTAACTTAATTCCAGCACTTAAACTAAGTGAGGATATATATAAATAAGCTATTTATATTAATTGTTCGAGTCATGATCCCAAAAAAATAAGCCGTCATGAAATTGATCACAGAGAGGGTGTAATTATTTCTTCATAAGTTAATATTTTGTATTTATCTAGAGCTATAGGCAAACAAATGAAGCAGGCTACATGCTTCAGTGCCATCTAGAAAAAAACCAACATCAAAATTTATAATCACCAAGGTCTGTGATCAGCATTTATCAAAAGAG
>CAIMNS010000158.1 GCA_903842945.1 uncultured Burkholderiales bacterium | reverse complement strand
GAACCCATCAACGGGAATGCCACGTGCCCGAATATTGCCTGAAGCCTCACCACCGGATGCTTCCACCCAAAAACCTGGAACAGATTTCATCGCTTCTGTGACTGAGGTTGGCGCTTGCATGCGCAATGCTTCCTCATCAATGGTGGTGATTGAATAACTAGTATTGATCTTAGTTCTTAATCCAGAGCCCGCACGTCCCGTAACAACCACTGTATCTGGATTAGATACTTCCGATGTGGTTTTTGAATTTGAATTACTAGAAGGGCTTGTTTGGGCAATTGCAGAAGAGTTGATAAGTGCAACAAAAATACAAGTTTGGATCACTGTTTGAATTGCAATATTGACAGAATTTTTTGTAAATGGAGTGTGGAACTTTTTAGTCATAGTGGTGATTTTTAAATTAATAGAAACAGTGTCAATCTAGCCTTTATAAATGACTCGAGAATGAAAAAATTATTTCTAATTGTCATAATTCTTTGTCTCAAAGCGATTTGATTTCTTGAATTTATAAGTGAAACTGTAATTCGCAATTGCGTCATAAATTTGAAACGAGCGCTAATTAAGATTTTGTTAATTGCACTGATACATGCAAGCAATCACAACTTTGCAGCATTCATTAGTACATGGGTATCTAATTTCAAAGGCTCCCTCAAATGAATATTAAATTTTTCACTTTAGCAACTACAGTTGTCGCACTTCTAACTGCCTGTGGCGACAATTCTTCTTCTCCACCAATTAGTGTTGCAAACTCCGTTTGCACAGGAACAGAGGCAACTACAACTCGCTTGTTCCTGCAACAACTTTCTGACACTTCTGTGATTTTGAAGTGGCGTGGTGATGCAACTGCAGCTTGTATAGGAACTAATGCAGCTAACCTTACAACTCGCGTGGTTGCCACATCAACTGCAGGTGATCACAAAGAAGCCAAATTTACCGGCTTAACTGCTGACACGGCCTATTACTACTCAGTTGGCGGCTCTGCAGTAGCTCCAGCAACCCAAACTTTTAGAACAGCCCCCACTACAGGCTATCCATCGAACGATGGAAACACTCGTATCTGGGTGGTGGGCGATTCTGGAACAGCAGGTTATTTGCATTCAGATACAAGCGCTTCTGCAGCCACACCAAGCGCTTATGCAGGAGTTGCCGAAGCTGTTCGTCAGGGCATGAATACTTTCATTAAAACCACCGGACAAACCATCGACATGATGCTTATGCTGGGTGACAATGCGTACAACAATGGTGACGATGCCAACTATCAGGCTGCTGTGTTTGACACATACAAGAATGAGCTTAAAAACGTAGCTCTCTGGCCAACCATCGGAAATCACGAAATGGGTGTAGTGGATGGTAGCGCCTTGTATGGCTATCCTGCAGGTACCGTATTTGCCGGCGGTCTTTCAACATCTAGCAACCCCAACTCATACATATTGGACAAGGCTGCAGTCAGCTCTCCAACTTTGATGCCATATCTCAATATTTTTAGCACGCCCATTGCAGGTGAGGCGGGTGGAATTGCTAGCGGTACTAAGCAGTACTACTCTTTCAACTATGGCAAAGTTCACGTTGTGAGTTTGGATTCACAACTAAGCGCGCGAGATAAAATCCAGCGCAACACCATGAAAAGTTGGCTTGATCGTGACCTCGCCGATGCAAGCACCAAAGCCGATTGGACCATTGTGATATTTCATCACCCACCCTATTCCAAGGGTGCCAACCATGATTCAGACAGCACATCTTCAACCTTGTTCATTGATCAACCTCAGATTGATATGCGCAACGAGTTTGTTCCTGTGTTCCAGAAGTACGGCGTAGATTTGGTGCTCAACGGACACAGCCATTCATATGAGCGTAGCTACTACATGAAAGATTTGTATGCTGGCACAACTGGTGTAGTTAACGGCGACTCCAATGAGTTTGTGGCCGCCACCCACGCCTACGGCAAAGGTTATTCTGGTCGATCAGCTGCTGGTGAAGAGTACAAGAAGACAGCAGGCTATGTGGTTTACTCTGCAGCTGGCAATGGTGGCAAAGCAGACCATGACTATGGTTCAATGCGAGTAATTACTGAATGGTTGAACCACGCAGCGCACGTATTTCAGCCATTCTGGAATTGGGTAGGTGCTCAAGTAGCTGGCAGCAGTAAATCTGGTGTGGATCACAAGCGTGGTTTGGCTATTCCTGGCTCAGTGCTAATTGATGCCAACAAAGACCGCTTGGAAGTTCAAATGTTGAACCAGACAGGCCAAGTGTTGGACCAGTTCTTGATCAAGAAGTAATTTCAACATCCCTCCAGAAAGCAGTCAGACGGCATCTGACTGCTTTTTTGTTTTAAGAGAAATGATTTATTAAATCTGATCATTTAATTGGACTTTAAGTATGCGGAAATTTTTGTTGTTGTCATGCCTGATATTTATTTCGGTTAATGTGGCCATGGCACATCAAGGCATTCACGAGCAAGTTGATTTTTTGAATGAGCGGCTAAAGAAGCAACCGACTTACCAGCTTTATGCTCAACGTGCGCATTTATATTTTGAGGGAGGTCAATATGACTCTGCCTTGAAGGATTTAGACAAAGCCTCCAAAATGGGACCCAAAGAGCCTCTGCTTTTGGAGTACGGTAATATCTATTTGCTAAAAGGTGATGCTGCCAAAGCTTTAAAGTACTTTAGCCAATTCATCAATTTCAATGACAAATTTGGTGAGGCTTATCAAGCTCGTGCCAAGGCACACCAAAATTTGGGACAAACAGCAGATGCTATACAGGATCTTAAGCACTCATTTCAATTGCAGCAGTTCCCACACCCAGGTTTGTACATAGAGGCGTCCAACCTCATTTATTCAAATAAAACTAGCAATTTACTCTCAGCACTGGATCTGTTGGATGATGGAATCAAACGACTTGGAGTGCAGGGTCAATTGCAAGAACATGCTATTAAATTACTTTTAGAAAATAATCGACCCGCTTTTGCTACAGAACGCATGCTTTTGCTTGGCAATGAAAGAAATCACAATGTATTTTGGCGATTTGAATACGCACAATTGCTATTGAAGACGGGTCGTAAATCTGACGCCAACCTTGAATTAAAAAGAGCATTGAATGAAAGTAAGGGTAATAAAAATGCCGCTGTTGCTGACTTAAGATTAAAAATCAGTCAGCAGCTGTCGCAGCTGAATTAATAGATGCTTGTGTTTGGAAGTGGAGACCTGGTGTCGTTTAACACGACAGAGGGTGGCGGGGTGGCTGGATTTTAAATACGCTTGAAACAAAGTGATCCAATAATAGGATTATTCAAGTTTCTATGGACGATGAAAAATGCAACAGTACAACGGATTCTCTGATGAGGACAATCAAATATTGTTGGTTGAAATATGCGCTTGGATTGATAAAAACATAGAAACAAATATTGGATGGGGCGTTCTAAGTGAGGCTAGCGAACTAAATCATAAAGAGTTGCAGATTCTTTTTGAAAGATACCTGCAGACTTCACCAATGACTTACATACGAAAACGTAAGGAAGAGGGTAAGAACCAATTGCCCAGTTTCACAATCACTCCCAAATTCTTGTCAAAAAATAATGGGTAAGGATTAGTACAAAAGTATGGGTGGACACTCAGCTAAAGTGATTCTGGTAGCATTCCCTCAATTCTGTAGACCCTCTTCATAACGCAGTTTTACATCCCTCGAACTTAAAAGATCTGAGTTCAAACTTTGCACTCGAGATGATCTGGACGGGGTAGGGAGTGTCCAGATTCTGGGCACTATGGCTTTTATTGAATCAACTTGGTACGAATCGAGGGGTAGATCACGAGCACGTAACAGTCGAATCAATACGTCATCCTCTCTTCATTAAATAGACATGGTGCGGGTCTAAATTACTTTTGACAACTCTTGAAGCTGTCATCCCTCAACTCAAGGAGAATCTAAATGACATCTGAAAACCAAGCACATGAAGTCGACGTCGAAGGTGAATTTGCGGATGAGTTTGACAGCCCGAGTGAAAATCATCGCATGGCTGCACATCATTTTTCTCAAGCTGCAAAGGAGCATGAGCTTGCCGCTGATGCTTACGATGCGGGTGACCAAACTGCATCAGAACTGCATTCATTCAAGGCTTATCGCCATCAACTGAATGCAGTTCAGTATTCTGAAATTGCGGT
>CAIMNS010000157.1 GCA_903842945.1 uncultured Burkholderiales bacterium | reverse complement strand
TTGGCCAGTAGCCCCTCTTTTGAGCTGTAGAGCTCTTTAACTCCTGCGTCGTCATTGATGATACTCAAAACAATATCGCAAGTCTGTGAAACTTCGCTGGCATTTTTTGCTGATTTGAAATTCATTGCCTCACATTGTTTTAATTTTTCAACATCGTGATCCCAAACAACTAATTGATCCAAACCCTGATCTCTTAGTCTTCGTGCAATTGCAAGTCCCATTTTCCCAAGACCAATTAATCCAACTTTCATCTGAGCACTCCCATGCAATCTTTGCTTGTAAATTTCCTTCTATTATGAAGCTTAAACCGCTAGAAGAATTTCAAGGGTATTTACTATGGTTCGTACACGATCAACATCAGTTTTAGGCTAGGAAACACCAGATTAGATAAGTTTCATCAAGGCAAACTTCTGGTGTAATCGTTTTTACTTAGTGTATATTTAATAAAAGTGAGTTAATTTATAAAGTCGTCCTCAAAGAGAATTTTTTAATCAACCGATGCAGTATAAAAATGAAAAGAAGAACATTCTTGGCTTGTTCAAGCTCCGGTCTATTTGGCGCATTACCCAGCATTGGACATGCACAGCAGCAATTTTCTGGACGGAATATTAAATTCTATGTTGGCTATCCCGCAGGCGGCGTGGCAGATTTTATTGCTCGTACATGCACTGAAGGCTTAAGTGCGCTCACGGGTATGCAATCGACGATTGAAAATAAACCAGGTGCTGCAGGCAATATTGCAGTGGATGCCGTATTGAAGGCTGCTCCAGACTCTGGTGTATTTGGTGCTTTTAGCAATTTGCAGCTGACTCTGAACCCCTTGGTACCTCAATTTGCACTTAAGAATGTTGATTTAATGCACGATTTGGTACCCGTCGCCTCCATGGCGGATTTGGTTTTGATGCTTTGTGTAAGTTCGCAGTTGGGAGTAAAAAATTTAGATCAATTTCTCAACAAGGCCAAAGATTTAGGCCCAAACTTAAGGATGGGCTTGGCTGGAATTGGGACACCACATCATATGGCGGCGCTCTTGTTGCAAAAAAATGCGGGTTTGAACATGACGCTTGTACCTTACAAGGGCGGGCCTCCCATGATTGCCGATGCAGCAGGTGGGCACTTAGATGCAGTGATCACGACGCTTCCTGTTGCGGGGCCGATGGTTCAATTGGGCAAGATGAATTGGATTGCGATTGTTCCTCAAACCACAGTGGCCAGTTTGCCTGGTTTGCCGAATTTATCAAGTGTTCTCAAGGGTGAGACCATTCCAACAGGCAACACCATTTTTGCGCCCTTAGGAACTCCAAATGCCTTGATTTCAGAATTGTCAGATGCTGTTCGAAAAATAGTCATGAGCCCTACAGTCAATGCAAAATTACGAATGAATGGTTTGGAGCCAACAGATGTTCCAAGGGGTGAAATATTGGCCAAGTTAAAGGATGAGTCTTCTTACATGAAAGAATTTTTGTCAAAAGTAAAGATCGATTTTTCGACGTAGTGCAATATGCATCAAATGATCAATTGGTGTTTTTATTTAATTATCGGAAGTAAATTTCATGGATCTAATTTCTTATCTCCATACCAATGAAGACTTAAGGGTTCCCATCATTGATTTGGCGCCGTATCTTAGAGGAGAGCCCAATTCTCTTGAGCAGACAGCCAGCGCCTTGAGAAGTGCTAGTGAAGATCTTGGTTTTTATTTTCTCACCAACCACAATATTGACGCCTCTTTGATTGACCGTATGTTTGTGCAATCAAAGAGATTTCATGACTTGCCTCTTGAAAAAAAGCTAGCCATCAAAGTTGTCAATAAAGTTGTAGGTTACTTGCCGCAAGGTGGGCAAACGCAGCGAACATCGATTTATGGTAAGAGCTCTCACCCAGACACCAGTGCCTCTTACTATATTAGAAAGGAGTATGCCTCTGATCATCCTGATCGACTATCAAACAAGTCTTGGATTTTTGATAATCAGTGGATTTCTGATCTTCCTGGCTTTAAGGAAACTGTGCTTGAGTATTTCGAGGCCATGGAGAGGCTGGTATGTCATCTTCTGAAAATTCAATGCAGAGCGTTAAATTTAGCAGAAAATTATTTGAATCTGCACGATGCATTTAATCCACCTGTTTATAACCTTCGATTGTTGCACTATCCGCCCAGAGACAAGACTCTAGATGGTCAATTTGGAATTGGTCCTCATACAGACTATGGCTATTTGACCCTTTTAGCGCAAGGAGACGTACCTGGATTAGAAATTTTGAATAAAAAAAATCAATGGATTGATGTTCCTGTTCTCAAAGATTGCCTGCTGATCAATAACGCGGATTTATGTAGTCGCTGGACAAACGATAAGTTCCGTTCAGCACCTCACAGAGTGATCAATAAAACTGGGGAAACTCGATATTCAATCCCTTTCTTTGTTGCGCCAAGATCCGATGTCAATCTTGAATGTTTTGACAGTTGTTACTCAGATGCCGATCCGCCTAAATACAAGCCCATCACCGCTGGGGAGTACTTTGCGGCCATTAATCAAAATAATTATGATGTTTTAAAAAAATAGGATTTGATTTTTTGTTGATGAATAACTCGAATGTTTCTTAATTTCAGGGAAATACAAATGCATACTGTGAAGCGAATGTTCAAACCAATACACCTTGTATCAATGGTCTTCATTTCATTGTTGGTGTCCTGGAGTCCACCTCAAGCGCTGGCGCAACTGAATTATCCTAGCAAGCCCATTCGTATCATCGTACCTCTTCCACCTGGATCAACGTTGGATGTGATGGCGCGATCAATTTCTTATGCACTTGGCCCCAATCTTGGTCAAGCCATTGTGGTGGAGAATAAAATTGGTGCAAATGGCAGCATTGGCATGGATGCTTGTGCGAAGGCGTCTCCTGATGGTTACACGCTTTGCTTACCTGATGGAAATATTTTGACCATCAATCCATTGGCCTACGAGAAATTATCTTATGAAAGCCAAGATTTTACGCCCATCATTCATATCGGAGACATGGAGCAATCTATTGTGATCAATTCTTCAGTGCCTGCAAAAAACATGAAGGAGTTCATAGAGTATGCGAAATCAAGACCTGGTCAAGTCACCTGGGGTTCTGGCGGCAGAGGCTCAACCATGCATTTGTACATGGAGTGGATTCAGGCTAAAACTGGAGTGAGCTTTAATCATATTTTGTACAAAGGACCTGCAGACTTGTCTCGTGCATTGACCATAGGTGAAGTTGAATCCTCAAATCTATCGACAGCAACTGTTTCACCCATGGTCAAGGAGGGCAAATTAAAAATGATTGCCGTCATATCTGGTAAACAGAGGTCAATTCATGCAGGTGATGCAACTTCATTTTCAGATCAAGGTTTTGATTTAGATTTTAGAAATTGGCTAGCGTTGGTGGGTCCCAAGGGTTTGCCACCTGAGATTGTTAAGAAATGGAACCTCGCCGTGAATGGACTTTTGTTGGATAAAGCATTCACCGAAAAGGTGCTGCCTTCCTTGGCCGTCACACCAGCAGGTGGACCATCGGAGGATCTTGTGCTTCAATTGGAGCGCAAAAAAAAGCTAGGCCAAGAACTTGCAAAAATTGCCAATCTCAAAGCTGAATGAATAAAGGGCGCTTCAGGAGGGCGTTTTGATGAGTTCGGTTTTTTTCAATCCCCCTCTTTGAGCCTCAAGCGCTGATCATGGGACTGGTGCTGAGTCAACTGTTGAAGTTGAATTCGCTAGCGAGTCGATAGATCGAGTCTTTTTCAAAACCTGTTTCGGGCTTACAAAAAACACCAATTTGTCTAGATGGATGGATGTTCACTTTGGCCAAAGCCACCATCATTTCAGCTTGTTTAAGTGCTATAGAGACTGTATCCAAGATCACAGCCCCCTTCAATTCGTTCAGTCCAACCTTGCTTGCCAAGGCTGACAAAAAGGCCGGAGCAGGGATGATCACCGAGGCGCCATCATCAATGGCCTTTTGAGCTTGCTCCTTGAACTTCTCGATCATGGGTGCCGGGTTCAATAAAGCCCTCGCAATCTCTTCCTCCGAGGCATTCAAAATATAGGGTTTGTCCATGTACCGGGCTGCAACACCGTAGCGAGTGACTTGCTCTGCATACACCTCTGGAAATGCCGATGAGCTGGTCACAATGGCGAACTTTCTGCCCAATTGCATGGCCAAATGGTAGGCAGATTCGCTGATACCAATGACTGGCATGTCAAGCATCGCGCGTCCTTCATAAAGTCCTACATCCAAGGTGCAACCAATCACAAAGGCATCAAAGCCTTGTTGCTGAGCGATTTTCATGTTTTTGAGCGTTTGAATGTTCTGCAAATATTGCAAATGCCTCCAGTTTTCAATGTCTCTCACCATCACTGGTATGCCGGTCACATACACTTCAACACCAGGGCTCGCGACGTTTTTGCATTGTTCTTGCAAGGTCTTACCGTATTCGTCCCAAACGCTTTCAAACCGATAGGCGCTGGCGCTTTGGTACCAAATTTTCATGACCGCTCCTTGGTGGGATGCTCTGCATAGCCCATGGTTTCGATGAAGGTGCACCAACACCCACTGGGCCCGCATTCGTCTCCCTTAAAGGAGCCTGGAATCACACGTCCGGACTCAATCTCCACAGGCAGATCGTGGCTTGGATAAAGGGTGAATTTGGGGTAACTTTGGAGCAAACGCTTGATGGCCGCTTTTTCATGTCTTCTAGACACCACAAAATTGGCAGAGAGCACGGGGTCTGCGTGTAGCATGGTTTTTGAAAGCAACTGAAAAAAGACGCTGTACACCAAGTCACCGCAAAACACAGCCATGCCTTGTTCGGTCTGCACATGAATGAGCATCGAGCCCTCTGTGTGACCACCGGCTGGCGTACAAACAATCCCTGGCAAAATCTCCTCAGATTGGGTGTGCTCCAAGTCCAAGAGTTGCAAGGCCTGAGGTGTATGCAAGCGATCTATGAGGTGCTTGATGTCCTCAGGTGGATACGACGGCCCGGATAAGCCACTCACTGCATATTCCAACTCCCGCCGATTGACCACGACCACCGTGCTCATTGGAAATAGATCGGTTTGTCCCGCGTGGTCCAAATGCAAGTGCGTGTGTATGATGAAGTCAATCTCTCGCATCTCTAGCCCCAAGACTTGCAACTGCTCGCTCACGCGGTTACTTTGGGTCGCGATGCCATTGGCGCTGTCGCCAAGTTTTTGAAGGACATCGGGGCTTCGAAAGCCCGTATCAATCAACACCTTTTGTGTCCCATTGCTCAACAGCCAACCTTGAACCGGAACGCGCACCACACCATTGCCCGAGGCATTGGCAATCATGCGACGTCGGTTCAATTCAACTTGACCCAAATCTAGGGTCTGCACGTTCCATAATTTCATAGGGCTTCTTGCCTCTTTAAACGACTCGACGAAGGAGGTTCTTTTGAATCTGCGATCTTAAAACTTCTTTTTGTACACGATTGGTGGCTGTGATGGGCAAGGAGTCGGCCAAGTAGATGCTTTTCGGCACTTTAAAGCCTGCCAAGCGTTGGCGCATTTTCCCAACCACCTCAGACCAATCTTGAAGTGGATTCGCACCAACAATCACCGCGCTCACAACCTCATCCAAGCGGTCATCGGGAAGGGCCAAGACACACACTTGGGCAAGTCCTGAGCAGTCGCGCAAGACTTGCTCGACCTCCACGGGGGCCAAGTTTTCACCACCGACTCGGATGATGTCTTTGAGCCTGGCGATGTAGGTGAGCTCACCCCATTCATTGAGTGTCCCCAAGTCCCCGGAGTGAAACCAACCGTCCTTGGTGAAAGCTTGCTGGGTTGCCGCTTCATGGTTAAAGTACCCGGGTGTGATGGTGTGCCCGCGCATTTGGATTTCACCCATTTCTTCTGGGCCCAAGACCTTCATGGTTTGAGGATCCACAATTCGAAATGCATTGCCCACCTGAGCTCGACCATTGGAGCTGAGCCTTTTCTTTAAGTCGTCTCTTGCATGCCACATGGCAAATTGACCGCAAGTCTCCGTCATGCCATAGATGTTTGAAATCCCAGGAATACCCAATTCATCATGAATGCGTTGCAAGAACTCAGGCGTTCCTAAATCATGGGTCACTTTCATGGACTGGAGCTGGCGTCGACTTTGGTTTGATTGGAGTGCCAACACATCCCTGAAATACACCATGTGGGAGACATCGCATTGGTGCTTCTCAACCAAGGCCAAAAACAGCTCAGGATCCCAGGTCGACATGGCGTTGAGTGTGGCCGCGGAGGCCAAACACACCGTGATGGCGTGCATCGTGCCAGAGCAATGAAAGAAGGGGGCTGCACTGATGAATTCTGAATGGGGACTCAAGCCTTGGCAACTTGCCACGTGATATGCGGTTTGCATGTAACTGCGATTGAGCAGCATGGCTCCCTTGGGTAGAGAAGTGGTGCCTGATGTGTATTGAATGCACATCAAGTCAGGTAGGCTTGGCGTGTCCAGGTTAAATGCACCCACTCCCAAGCGCTCCACAGGCCAATCGATTGAACCCTCCAGCACGCTTGCATCCAGCAAGAGAGTGCTCCAAGGCAAACGACCGAGGACCTCTCTCGCTTCTTGCTCGTACGCTCGGCCTCGGTAGGACTTGCTGGTGATCAAGGCCACGGGTTGAACATCTTTTAAGATGATTTCAAGCTCGGGTGATGTCAATCGCGTGTTGATAGGCACACTTACTGCCCCGAGTGCGTTGATGGCAATGAAACTTGCAAGCCAATTTACAGAATTTTGAAACCACAAAGCGACCCGTTGACCAGGATGTATGAAGCTTGCAAAGTGCTTTTGAATGGAGTTGACATGGCCAAGCAATTGAAGATTTGTAACTTCTCTTGCATCCAATCGCAAAGCCACTTTGTGCGGGAAATACAAAGAGTTGTGCCGCAAAAGATCCATCAAATGCGGGGTGCCATGCACGGGATTTTTCTTAGTCATCCTGTGGCAACTGAATGCTTGAGTACATCTCTTTAGGGGCGAAGGGATAGGGCACCTGTTTGCCATTGGGTAAGGGGATCACCCCAATGGCATAGCCAGCAGTGGACTCTTGTCCTTGCTGGTCGAGCAACACAATTTTGAGTGTCACAAAACCCAGCCCATCCAAGCTTGTTTTGTTGACCACTCTTGCTTGTGCCAAGATCGAGTCTCCCGCCACGTCCATTTTCTTGTAACGAAATTTGATCTTCCAAAGCCAGGCATCCTCACCCAATGCATCTTGAACCAATTGAACCAAGACATGTTGCTTCCAAGATCCGTTGATCAGGACGTCGGGTAATTTATCGTGCTCGGTTGCGAAGCGATGATCGTAGTGAATGCGGTGCCAATTCTCTACTGCGGCCGACCAACGCATGATGTGCGAAGAGGTGATCACACCTTTGTTGATCTCTGCGAGCAACGTGCCTTCTTTGAGGTGTTCCCAAGGGGTTGACATTGCCTATCTCCAAATCAAGGTTTGACGGTTGATTAAAAGTTGCTCGCCAGCCTCGGTGCTGAAAGTTGTTTCGATCACAACCAATAAAAGAGAGCCACTTTTACCCTCTTTCAAGAGCACGTCCTTGTAACAAGCATTGGCGACACATCGTTCGCCAACAGCCAAGCAACGAAAGAACTCTATTTCGTTGCCACCGTTCAGAAGTCTCTTGAAGGGGGAGGTCATGGGAGGCAAACCAAAAAAGACACTGTCGTTTTGGCCTGCGCCATCGGCTTGGGGGTCGTCTTGGATCAAACGCAGTGGATCAGGCGCAGTGGTGGTGGGCCGAAAGGCATGAACCGGGTACAAGGGAGGAGCGACCAGACCCTTGTAGCGACTGTTGGAGGCCAAGGTTTCATCGACGTAGCGTTTGTTGCTGTCCATGATGGCTTGAACGAAGCGGCGAAGGGTGTCTTTTTCTAGGGGATTTTCTGACGTCAAAGGCTTGCCAACCATCCCTCTCCAATGGGCAAAATCTTCTGGCTTGGGTGAAGTATCAAAAGAGCTCATGAACGGACTCAATGCTTTGCGGCATTGCGATACGCTTCAAGTCTGCCCCCGCGCATGACTTTGCCAGGAAGGGGGTGGCCAACGATCTTTTCGGCCTCTACAGCAACTTCTACGAGTCGCTCCAAATCAACGCCAGTCTCAATGCCCAACTCATGGCACATGTGCACCAAATCTTCTGTCGCTATGTTACCCGGTGCGTCCTTGAACCCAGCGTACGGACATCCTCCCAAACCCGCGACCGCAGCATCAAAATCATCGACCCCCATCTCCAACGCTGCCAATGCATTGGCCATGCCCATGCCACGCGTGTCATGCAAGTGCAAATTGATTCTTTGCGCTGACCAGCGGTCTTGAATTTTACCCACCAAGTATTTGATCGACTGAGGATTGGCCCAGCCCATCGTGTCACAAAGTTGAATGTTTTGTATGTTGTATTCGTTTTCTTCTGCAAGGTTCATGAGCCGCGCAATCAGATCCACGACCTTATCGGGATCCACATTGCCCTCGTAGTTACAGCCAAAAGCAGCCATCACACTGACTTCAGTGGCAGGGATATTGGCGATTTTGAAAGCCTCTACACGTCTTTGGGCCTCCTCGAAGGTCTCATCAATACTTCGGTTGGTGTTTTTCTTGGAAAAGGTTTCGCTGGCCGTGATGCTCAAGCTGCCTTCTACAAAGAGTTTCTTGGTGGCAAGGGCTCGGTTCATGCCTTGAATGTTCAAATAAACACCGGTGTATTTGGTATGGGGCGCAGCCTTGAGCTTTGCCACGATGTTCTCCGCATCGGCCATTTGTGGGACCCACTTGGGGTTGACAAAGGAGACGACCTCGATCTCGGGAAAATTACACTCTGAGAGCATATCGATCAGACGAACTTTGTCCTCGGTGGTGACTGGATTTTTTTCGATCTGCATACCTTCGCGAGGACCGAGTTCATGAATTTGAATTGTCTTAGGATATGACATTTTTTTGAAGACCTATAGGCGAGATTTAAAATTCAAGGTTGATTGAGAAGTTTGCTCAAGCCGTAGAAGTCAAAAAGCTCCTCCACGCGATCGCGCTCAGGGGCCTTGCCAAACCAGCCCTGACGGGTTTGGTATAGACCAAAATTCGATTTCAAATCGGCCATCATCTCGGCCATTTTCATGGTCACGGCCAGTCCATCAATGATGGGCACATCGTCAACGCGAGAAATACCATTGCTTGCTAGCAAAATATTCAAAGGCATCTCACCCGGCACGATCACGTCGGCTCCCTTGGCAATGAGAGCTCTTGCACTTTTTTTGAACCGCTCGATCAGAGGTTCAGGATCGGTGAAGGCGGGCAAAACATCTTGAAACGTAAAGCCCACGGGTTCGATGCCCACGCACCTGGAGGTCAGGCCATAGGCTGCGAGTTGCTCTTGGTACATGGGAATCATCTTGTCAATGAACATCAAGATCCCAAAGCGGTGTCCCAGCATACAGGCAAGGTGAAAACTCGACTCCCCGTATCCAACTACGGGGATGTCAATCAAGGTGCGGATTTCACGTATGAGGGGGTTGGGGATCGTGCACATGGCAAAAACGTCCACACCTGCACGGTTGGCTTTGACGGCTTGAACCAGCCACTGCATTGTATGCATGCTGTACAGTGAGCTCAAAGCGATGTCTGTACCCGGATAATTGCTCGGATACGTGCCTGGAATCAAGCCATGTATTTCAACTTCGGTATCAGGACGGACAATTTTTTTGATGTGCTTTTCCATGGCCGCTTTGTAAGCGGGCAGGTCTTCTAAAACGGTAAAACTTTGGTGCCAGATTTTCATAGGATGGTGACTTTTTAAAATGAATTTACTCTGCTTTGATATTGGCAGCACGAATGGTTGCGCCCCAACGCTCGGACTCTGAGTCTAAATAGGCTTTGAACTGAGAGACGTTTTTGGTTTCAACGGCCAAGCCATTTTTAACCAACAGATCTAAGATTTGAGGGTCATCGCAAACCGCATTGATCTCTAGGTTCAGTTTTTCGATGATGTTTTGGGGCAGTTTCGCTGGTCCCAAAATGCCAAGCCAAGGGGTCGCATTGATGGGGTAGCCTTGTTCGGTGAACGTGGGCATGTCAGGCGCACTCACAAAGCGATTGGGAGCGGCTACGCCCAAGAGCCTGACTTTGCCCGCTTGGTGGTTGGGGTAGGCCAAGGTCAAGGGAACCATCATGGCGTCAATTTGACCGGCCATGACCGCAGAGATGGCTGGTGCAGCGCCTTGAAAGGGAATGTGCAAGATGTCTAATTTTTCGGACACATTGAGCATGGCCATGGCCACATGGCTAGAGCTGCCTGTGCCGTAGGATGCGTAGGACATTTTGCCCGCCTGTTGGCGGACTAAATTGACATATTCTTGGACTGTTTTTGCCTTTACATTGGGGTTGACGATGAGGGTCATTTGCAAAATGCCAACTTCAGCAATGGGTGTAAAGTCCTTTTTTGCATCGTACGCAATCTTCGGATAGACATAGGGATTGATCGAGTGGGTGTCGGCTGCCGTGAAAACGATGGTGTAGCCATCGGGCGTGGCTTTACTCACGAAGTCAGCGCCAATTTGCCCACTTGCACCTCCCTTGTTTTCAATCACAACGGGTTGCTTGAGTCGGTCGCCCAATTTCTGCGCTACCGCTCTAGCGACCACATCTGTAGCGCCGCCAGCAGGGTAGGGCACCACCATTTTGATGGAGCGCTCCGGATAGTCGGCATGGGCCAAACTAAGGCCCATAGCGCATGTCAAAAGTTGCAATACGAGCGCACCAAAGAGGCTTGTCGGCCATGCAAGAATTCTTCGGAAATATTTAAACATTTCGACCTCCAAAAGAAGATAAATGCAGTAATCAGATGATCATTTTTGGATAAGCAATCCATCAGCTTGTAATTTTATGCCATAGACCAAATCTTTAAGCAACTCATTGCCTCAGATGGCCTAGGTACTTACCTCAATAGGTACTTAATAGAGGCTTCTCAATAGAATCCCTCACACATTCGAAAGATTTGCAGTTCTATAATCAAAAATAAAAGGTATTCATCCTTCAAGGTTTGAATGCAAGGGTTCGTGCTTAAAACATCGAAGGGGTGTGCTTTGAAAAGACTAGAAAACCGCGTCGCCATCATCACCGGTGCGGCTGGTGGTTTGGGGCGTGCGACCTCGATTCAATTTGTCAAAGAGGGCGCTGAAGTTTGCTTGATCGATATCAACGATTGCGAGAGCCTTGTTGCAGAGCTCAAAGCTTTGAATCCATCCCTCAATCCGCTGGTTTTGAAAGCCGATGTGACGCAAGAGCAGTCCGTTTTGGAAGCGGTGTCTCAAGTCGTTGAGCAATTTAAAAAAATTGATGTCCTTGTGAACATTGCCGGGATCGTGTCTCAAGGTAGCTCCTCTGATGTGAGCTTGGAGGAGTGGCACAGGGTCTTGAACATCAACTTGACCAGCACCTTCATTTGTTCCAAAGCGGTGTTGCCTCACATGCGCCACCAGCGTTACGGACGCATCATCAGCATGAGCTCAGTTTTGTCAAAAAATGGTGGCAATCCTAGGCCTTGGATCAATCCAGAAGAACAGGCAAGGGCTGGAAATGTTGCCTACGGCGTCTCCAAGGCGGGAATCAACGCATTGACCTTTTTTTTGGCAAAAGAGAATGCTCACCATGGCATCACGGTCAATGCAATCGCCCCTGGCCCTATTGCGTCCAATATGACCACCCATTTCCCTCAATCCCTCAAAGACCTCATCCCAGTGGGGCGCATGGGCAAAGCTGAAGACATTGCCGAGGCGGTCACCTTTTTGGCAGCTGAAACAGCGGGTTTCATCACCGGAGAGGTCTTGGACGTCAATGGTGGCTCTTGGATAGACTAAATAACCCTCACAATTCACGATAAAAATGGAGATGGAATGAAGCACATTTGTCAACCACCGGTCCTGATCTTGGCCTTGTCATTTCTTTGGGGCGGGGTCCATGCACAAGAGAAGTACCCCTCTAAACCTGTTCGAGTGATCGTACCATTTGCTGCTGGTGGTGCGACAGACGTGCTCACGCGAATTGCAGCGGCAGAGCTCACCCAAAAACTGGGCCAAAGTTTCATTGTAGAAAACAACACAGGTGCCGGTGGCTTGATCGGGGCGGCTCAAGTCAACAAAGCCAAGGCGGATGGTTACACTTTACTGGCCGGCTCGCCTGGGCCGATCACCATCATGCCCGCCATCAGTCGCACCCCCATCAGCTTTAATGCAGAGCGTGATTTTGTGCCAATCACTTTGATTGCGGACAGTCCCGGTGCTTTTGTGGTGGGTAAGAGTTCTAGCTTCAAATCGGTGCAAGAAATTTTGACGGCGGCCAAGGCGTCTCCAGGCAAAATCACCTGTGGATCTTCTGGCGTGGGGGCATTTAGCCACTTGAATTGTGAGTTGCTCAAAAGCTTGGCGGGTTTGGACATTACCCATGTCCCCTACCGTGGAGCTGCCCCGGCGATGATGGATCTGGTGGCTGGAAATTTTGACTTCTTGATCGAGAATTACCCCTCTCCCCAAAAACTCATTGACACGGGGGATGTCAAACTGCTTGCTGTCACCTCTAGGCAGCGCTTTGCTCTCAAGCCCAACACGCCAACGGTCATAGATGCAGGTGTTGCGGGTCATGTGATGAGTGCATGGATAGGGCTGATGGCACCTACTGGGACGCCCCAAGCTGTGATTGACTTGATTTACAAAGAACTCTCTGTGTCCTTGAAAGATCCGACGATTCAAAAGCGCATGTTTGACATGGGGGTGGTTCCTGGAGGAAATACCCCTGCTGAATTTGCGGTGTATTTGGCCAAAGAGCGCGAGACCTACAAAGATTTGGCGATCAAAACCGGGCTCAAAATAGACTAAATAGCTTGTCTTGGAAATACGCCAGCGCTCGCTCCTGCGTCTAGCGAGATCAATTGCCCCGTGATGGAGCTCGCACCGGTAGAGGTCAAGAACAAGGCCGTTTGGGCGAACTCTTGCGCAGTGGGGATGCGACCCAAGGGCAAAGACTCCGCAGCAATTTTCAGGCCTTCTTCTTTTGTCATCTGAGTTGCCTCAAATGCGCTAAAAAGAAAGGGCGTTTCAATGGCAGCAGGTGCAATGCCATTGACGCGTAAACCTTTGCGTGCGAATTCCAAAGACAATGATTTCA
>CAIMNS010000156.1 GCA_903842945.1 uncultured Burkholderiales bacterium | reverse complement strand
CTCGGCCCACCGTTTGGATGCCTTGAAGCCCAGGCTTGCAAGAAGTCAACTCTCCAATGTACACCCGGCCGTCATCGCTCACGAGCGCGATGAACGCGTCAAGCGACTGAGTGGCAAAATCGACCGTGTTTTGGTCGATTCTCCTTGCTCGGGATTGGGTACGCTGCGAAGAAACCCGGATCTCAAGTGGAGGCAGTCTCCTCAAGGCATTGAGCAGTTGTTGGTCAAGCAAAAGGACATTCTCACGAGCGCGGCTAAATTGATCAAGGTAGGCGGTCGATTGGTCTATGCCACTTGCAGCCTGTTGGAAGAGGAAAATGAAAAAATCGCGCAAGCCTTCTCTTTGGCCCATCCGGGTTTCAAGGCCATGCCTGCAGCCGAAGTGTTGGAGCAATTGAAAATTCAACATGCCCAAGACTTGTGCTCAACCGATGGATTGTATTTAAGGCTTTGGCCCCATCGACACCATTGTGATGGATTCTTTGCTGCCATTTGGGAGCGAGCGTCTTGATCTGTTTTTAATCGGTCAACTCACTGTGTTGATTCGCTTGTCCATCAAAGGACATAGGGATGTTTTTTGACCTAAAAAGCTTCGCCGGCGTTAAAATGGGTGTTACGTGACATTCTTTTTAGGGCATACATACTTTATGACACTGATGACGAACCCCCTCTTTTATGAGGTGTTGACTTGGGTTGACCAAGGACTTTTGAATTTGAGCGCTTGGGCGCTCGTGCTGGTGACTTTGGTGCTCACGCACATCACGATTGCAGGGGTCACGATCTACTTGCATCGTCATCAAGCGCACAGGGCATTGGATTTGCATCCTGTCGTTGCCCACTTTTTTAGAGCTTGGTTGTGGTTGACCACGGGCATGCAAACAAAAGCATGGGCCGCCATCCACAGAAAACACCATGCCAAATGCGAAACCGATGAGGATCCACACAGTCCTCAAACACGCGGGCTGAAGACGGTTTTTTGGCGGGGTGCGGAGTTGTACCGTGCCGAGGCAAAAAATCAAGAAACACTTGCAAAATATGGACACGCCACGCCCGACGACTGGATTGAGCGCCATGTGTACAGCCGTTTTGCTTGGCATGGGCTGGCCATCATGCTGATCATGGATGTGGTGCTGTTCGGGGCTGCTGGCTTGAGCATCTGGGCCATCCAAATGCTTTGGATTCCCGTGACAGCTGCCGGCATCATCAATGGCGTTGGGCATGTCTGGGGGTATCGCAATTTTGAGGCGCCCGATGCCAGCACCAACATTGTCCCATGGGGTGTTTTGATCGGTGGTGAGGAGTTGCACAACAATCACCACACCTATCCCACCTCAGCCAAACTGTCGATCAAGCCCTATGAGTTCGATATTGGTTTTGTCTATATTCAGGCCTTGGCTTATGTGGGGTTGGCGAAAATTAAAAAAGTTCCACCCAAACTTGCACGTGGCAATATCAAACCTGTGGCGGACGCCAAAACTTTGGAGGCTTTGATTGCCAATCGATATGAGGTCATGGCCAATTACGCCTTGAAGTTGAAAAGCGTTTATCAGCAAGAGTTGAAGAATGTGAACAAGCATCTTGATGACTCTGTTCAAAAAACTGCCAAGCGATGGGTGCACCGTGATTTTGAGAAGATCCCGCTTTCAGCGCGTCAAGCCTTGCAAGCCGCTAGAGAAGCCATGCCCAATATCGATACCATGATCAAGATGAGAGAAGAGTTGCGATCTCTTTGGCAAACCACGTCTTCGTCATCCGAGCAATTGACCTTGGAGCTTCAAGCTTGGTGCACCAAGGCTGAGCAAAGCGGTATTTTGGCATTGAGAGAATTCTCTGCTGTCTTGCGCTCAGCTAGGGCTTGATCAATTCAATTGACTTGGGCGGTTCCCATGGTTTGACGATTGAACAGCCACTTTGCATAAAAAAAGCCTGACCATGGTTGCATGAGCAGGCTTTTTTCTGTCTGAACTTGGTTCAGCGCAACACATGGTCCCCTGCTTGAAGCGGGGGAAGAGAGATCACTTGAGCTTGGTCTCTTTGTATTCCACGTGTTTGCGTGCTTTGGGATCAAATTTCATGATCGTTATTTTTTCAGGCATGGTTTTTTTATTTTTACTGGTGGTGTAAAAATGACCGGTGCCTGCAGTTGATTCGAGTTTGATTTTCTCGCGTCCGCCTTTAGAAGCCATGATGTCGTCCTTTCAATGGGTGGGGATCAAGCTTGACCGCGAGCGCGCAAATCAGCGAGCACGGTGTCAATGCCTTTTTTGTCGATTAAGCGAAGAGCTGCGCTGGAGACGCGCAAACGAACCCAACGGTTCTCAGTTTCAACCCAGAAACGACGGTATTGTAAATTCGGTAGAAATCTACGCTTGGTTTTGTTGTTGGCATGGGAGACGTTGTTCCCAACCATGGGGCCTTTGCCCGTTACTTCACATACACGTGCCATTTTGAACACTCCTAAAACGGTCGTTGCTGACGCAAGAACCTCACCTCGCCAAGTACGGGGGCGGTATCCCGAAAAATGACAACTTTCTTTTGGAGTCAAAAGTTGCCAAGCTCTCCATTATAGCTTGGCAAAATGGCTTTCGCAAACCCCCTGGAGACATGGGTTGATGCGATCTGGCGTCAAATCTTAAAAAATAAATACTAAAGATTTAATTTTTTTCTAGAAAGCGATGTGCGTCCAGTGCCGCCATGCAGCCTGTGCCTGCACTTGTGATGGCTTGGCGGTAGACATGGTCTTGGACGTCGCCGGCAGCAAAGACGCCTGGAACGCTGGTCATGGTGGCAAAGCCTTGCAAACCACCTTGGGTGATGATGTAGCCATCTTTCATTTGCAGTTGATTGGCAAAAATTTCCGTATTGGGTTGGTGGCCAATGGCTATGAAACAACCCTGAACACTCAAATCCTTGGTGGCCTGGGGTGAGGGGCTCGCTGTTGATTTAAGTCGCACACCGGTCACGCCAGACGGGTCGCCCAAGACCTCTTCAAGTTCGCGGTGAAGTTCCAAAATGATTTTGCCACTTTGGACTTTCTCCATCAGTTTGTCAATCATGATGGGTTCTGCGCGAAACTTGTCTCTGCGGTGGATCAAATGCACTTGACTGGCGATGTTGGAGAGGTACAGAGCTTCTTCGACCGCTGTGTTGCCTCCACCTACAACGCAGACCGCTTGTTCTTTGTAAAAGAAGCCGTCACAGGTTGCGCACCCAGAGACGCCTTTACCCATAAAGGCTTGCTCACTGGGAAGTCCCAAATACTTGGCGGATGCGCCGGTGGAAATGATCAAGGCATCACAGCTGTAATGACCTGAGTCTCCTTGTAGGGTGAAGGGGCGTTTGCTCAAGTCAACTTGATGGATGTGATCAAAGATGATGTCTGTTTTAAAGCGCTCGGCATGCTCTTGAAAGCGTTGCATCAACTCCGGCCCTTGTACCCCGTTCACATCGGCGGGCCAATTGTCGACATCGGTGGTTGTCATGAGTTGGCCACCTTGAGCGATGCCAGTGATCAAAAGGGGTTGAAGATTGGCTCTGGCTGCATAAATGGCTGCTGTGTAACCGGCAGGGCCTGAACCCAAGATCAGTACTTTTGCATGTTTTGTGGTGTTGGACATGATGGCAGGTTTGCTCGCAAAAAATCGGTGGTGAATCTTAGAGCATTCATGCGTGGCATGGATGCGTCTTCCATCTCCTATTGTAGGTTCTTAGGCAGGCTTAGCGTTTGCTGAAGATCAAATTCTTGGACGAGCATGAGAAAAAATACGTGTGTTTCCTTAATACAATGGACTTGCATTTAACTGGACAACTTAAGTCACGCTCAACCTTTTTTGGGTTAAGCTATTCTCCC
Source organism: uncultured Burkholderiales bacterium (assembly GCA_903842945.1). Taxonomy (GTDB): domain Bacteria; phylum Pseudomonadota; class Gammaproteobacteria; order Burkholderiales; family Burkholderiaceae_C; genus Limnohabitans. The sequence continues at coordinate 45,443 of CAIMNS010000156.1, read as the reverse complement.
AATATGACCTACTCCTTGAATACATTGCGAAACGACCCCTCAGAGCCCGATCAAATGACGGGTTTTAGACGCTTTACCCAAGAAATTGCACTGACTGTAGGATTCGTCTTTCTTGTTTTTTGGTTGATCTCAATGATCACTCACCAAGCCCAAGACCCCGCTTGGACCACCTCAGGGTCTTTGAGCAAAACTCTCAATTGGGGTGGAAAGATTGGCGCTTGGTTGAGCGACATGAGCTTTTTTCTGTTTGGTTACTCCGTTGTTTGGTGTTTTTTGGCAGGTCTTTCATCTTGGTTTTCTGCTTTGATGGGCAAAATTCACAACGAACGATTGAGAGCAGCAAAAGAATCTGAAAAAAGGCGCGATGGTACCCAAAACCTGTCTTCGTACCACTGGCTCGATACGCCTTGGTCCTATTGGAGCGGATTGGTACTTTTGATGGTTTCGAGCACCGGCTTGGAGTGGACCCGACTTTACCGCTTTGATCACCACTTGCCAGGTCACTTTGCTGGAGGGGTTTTGGGTTACTTGACGGGATCCTTTGGTGTGCAGTGGTTGGGGTTCAATGGGTCAGGATTGATATTTATCATTTTTATGATAGTAGGGTGTGCCTGGGTGTTTCGATTTTCTTGGGTTGAGTTGGCCGAGAGATTGGGCGCGCAACTCGATGATTGGTTTTTGGCCTTCAAAGAAAAAAGAGAAATTGCCCAAGACTTGGCCATGGGTCAAGCCGCCGCCAGGGAGCGCGATGAGGTCTCGGTGGTTGAGCGCATCGAAGCCATCGAGCACCCGCATGTGACCAAGTTGGTGTATGAGAAAGAAATATTGGATGTGCCAAAGAGCACGCGCATCGCAAGAGAGCGTCAAAAGCCATTGTTCACAGATTTGCCGGACTCCAATCTTCCGCTCGTGGATTTGTTGGACAGCTCGGCGGTACGTCAAGACACGGTATCGCCTGAAACGCTTGAGATGACGAGCCGTCTTATAGAGAAAAAGTTGAAAGACTTCGGCGTCGAGGTGAGGGTAGTGGCCGCTGCGCCGGGCCCGGTGATCACACGATATGAAATTGAGCCCGCCATTGGCGTCAAAGGTTCCCAGATCGTCAACTTGGCCAAGGACTTGGCCCGGTCATTGAGCTTGGTGTCCATTCGCGTCGTGGAGACCATCCCTGGTAAAAATTTCATGGCCTTGGAGTTGCCCAATGCCAGAAGGCAGTCCATCAAATTAAGTGAGATTTTGGGTTCTGAAATTTACAACGAAGCCAAGTCCATGCTCACCATTGGCCTTGGAAAAGACATCGTCGGTAACCCCGTCGTGGCCGATTTAGGCAAAATGCCACATGTGCTGGTGGCAGGTACCACCGGGTCGGGTAAATCGGTGGGTATCAACGCGATGATCTTGTCATTGTTGTACAAAGCCGAGGCGAGAGATGTCAGGCTGTTGATGATCGATCCGAAGATGCTTGAGATGAGTGTCTATGAAGGCATTCCACATTTGCTGGCACCCGTTGTCACGGACATGCGTCAAGCCGCGCATGCCCTGAATTGGTGTGTCATTGAAATGGAGCGCCGATACAAATTGATGAGCAAGTTGGGGGTCAGAAATTTATCGGGCTACAACGTCAAAATTGACGAGGCCTCACAAGAGGGCAATTTCATCTACAACCCCTTTAGCTTGACCCCCGACTCGCCAGAACCTCTCACCCGCTTGCCGCACGTGGTGGTGGTCATCGATGAGTTGGCTGACTTGATGATGGTCGTGGGTAAAAAAATTGAAGAGCTGATTGCGCGCTTGGCGCAAAAGGCCAGGGCAGCGGGTATTCATTTGATTTTGGCTACCCAACGTCCTAGTGTCGATGTGATCACGGGATTGATCAAAGCCAACATCCCCACACGCATCGCCTTTCAAGTCAGTAGCAAAATCGACTCCAGAACGATTTTGGACCAAATGGGTGCGGAGGCATTGCTTGGCATGGGTGATATGTTGTACATGCCCAGTGGGACAGGTTTTCCAATTCGAGTCCACGGAGCGTTTGTCAGCGATGAAGAGGTGCACCGAGTGGTCAATTATCTAAAAACCCAAGGCGCACCCGATTATGTGGAAGGGATCCTTGAAGGAGGCGTTGTTGATGCGGAGACGGGAGAGATCGATCTTTTTGGTGACCAAGGAGGCGAGAAGGACCCCTTGTACGACCAAGCCGTAGAAATTGTCTTGAAGAACAGGAAAGCCAGCATCTCCTTGGTTCAGCGTCACTTGAAAATTGGATACAACCGAGCAGCACGTTTGGTTGAAGACATGGAGCGCGCGGGGATGGTCAGCGCCATGAGCAGCAGCGGGCACCGAGAAATTTTGGTACCCGTGGGTAGCAACGCTTAAACACCTCAGGGACACCCGCTCATGTCACCTTCTTTGCGTTTCTTGTTGGGAGTGGTTCATTCACTGGCCTGGAGCGGCATCGGTGGGGTCTGTGGGGCGATCGGGGTGCTGTTTTCTTCTACCGCACACGCCGACGCGATTGATACGCTCAACGCATTTTTAAAAACTTCGCACAGTGCGCAAGCCTCATTCACCCAAACCGTGACATCACCGCAACGGGAAGGTCAATCGATCAAAAGAAAAGTCTCCAAGGGCGTTTTTAAATTTATTCGGCCTCACCAATTCAGGTTTGACTACACCACGCCTTTTGCGCAAATGATTTTGGCCGATGGCCAAACCCTTTGGGTCTATGACAAAGACATCGCGCAAGTCAGCACGAGATCGCAAGCGCAGGCCATGGGCAACACGCCAGCAGCCTTGATCGCCTTGGCCGCTGATGTGAGCTTCATTCAGCGAGACTTCACACTTGAAGCCTTGCCCAACTCAGAAGGACTTGAATGGGTCAAAGGCACGCCCAAGAAGCCCGATGGCCCCTTGTTGTGGGTGCGTTTTGGTTTGAAGCAAAGCGATCAAGGCGTGGCACTCTCTCGCTTAGAGATGAGAGATGCTTTTTACCAAGAGTCGTCTTTGAATTTCACTGATTTTTTGATCAATCCCAAAGCGCTGACTGCTGAGCAGTTCAGCTTCAAGCCCCCACAAGGCGTGGAGGTGATTGGGCAGTGAGCTTCGATGTGTCCAAACCCAGTCCTTCATGGCTTGAGCCCTTGGCAGAGCGATTGCGCCCAAAGACGCTTCAAGAACTGATAGGTCAAAGTCATTTGCTGTCAGAAGGGATGGCACTTCGACGGGCGTTTGAATCGGGCGTGGCACACAGTTGTATCTTTTGGGGGCCGCCAGGGGTGGGCAAGACCACGCTTGCGCGCTTGATGGCGGGCGCCTTTGACGCGCAATTCATCATGATCAGTGCGGTCTTAGGTGGGGTCAAAGACATTCGCGACGCGGTTGATCGAGCCAAGGCTTTTGAGCTGTCCCATCCAGGTCAAAGAACGATTGTTTTTGTAGACGAAGTCCATCGTTTCAACAAAGCCCAACAAGATGCTTTTTTGCCTCACGTCGAGTCTGGGCTGTTGACCTTCATTGGCGCGACCACAGAGAACCCCTCCTTTGAAGTCAATTCGGCTTTGCTCTCGCGCGCACAGGTCTATGTGCTCAAACCCTTGGATGCAAGCAATTTGATGGCCTTGATCGACAAGGCCAAAACACACATCTCGCTTCCCCCTTTGAGCGAGGAGGCCAGCGCCAGGTTGGTGAACTATGCAGATGGCGACGCAAGAAGGCTGCTCAATACCCTTGAGATGCTCAGTTTGATCGATCAAAAAACACCTTCCCATCAAAGCGATGAACCCAAAGATTTGGCTTGGCTTGAACAGGTCTTGGGCGAACAACTTCGCAGGCACGATAAAGGCGGAGAGCAGTTTTATGACACCATCAGCGCACTGCACAAGTCCGTTCGAGGTTCGGATCCGGATGCAGCACTTTACTGGATGGTTCGCATGTTGGATGGTGGCGTGGATCCCAAATACATAGCCAGGCGAATGATCAGAATGGCCAGCGAGGACATTGGTCTCGCCGATCCAAGGGCCCTCAGCATGGCCTTGGATGCCATGCAGACCATGGAGAGGTTGGGCTCGCCTGAGGGAGAATTGGCCATGGCTCAGTGTGTGGTGTACTTGAGTGTCGCGCCCAAATCCAATGCGGTTTACAAAGCTTTCAAGGCGGCCAAGCAGTTTGTGAAAGAGGACCGCACTCGAGCAGTACCCTTGCGCTTGAGAAACGCCCCCACCCAATTGATGAAAGATTTGGACCATGGACGAGGCTATCGGTATGCTCACGATGAGCCGCAAGCCTTTGCAGCAGGGGAGCATTATTTTCCTGATGATGTGCTGGCCCAGCAGTTCTACCATCCTGTGCCGCGTGGGCTTGAGATCAAAATTGCAGAGAAGTTAAAGAGCCTGCAAGATTTGAACCGACAAGCGAATGTACAAGCGAATGCATCAGACGCTGAACGCTCACACGTCAAAGACGCGTTCATCCCCACCAAAGAGCCATGAGCATGGACGTCCTCGTTCAACAAATCATCAATGGCTTGGTTTTGGGCAGCATGTATGCCTTGGTGGCCCTTGGCTACACGATGGTCTACGGTATCATCAACTTGATCAACTTTGCGCATGGCGAGGTGGTCATGGTGGGGGCCTTGATCAGTTGGAGTGTGATGGCCTATTTGGGGCAATCGTTTCCAGCCTTGCCTCAGGGCCTGGGTTTTGTGATTTCCTTGGTGCTGTCTTGTGGGGTCTGTGGCGCATTGAATTTCTTCATTGAAAGACTCGCCTACAGACCCTTGCGAAAAGCTCCTAAGTTGGCACCCTTGATCACCGCGATTGGTTTATCGATCTTGCTTCAAACCCTTGCCATGATGATTTGGAAGCCCAACTACAAATCCTATGCAAGTCCCTTTGACAGCCAACCCATTGATCTTTGGGGTGCGGTGATTTCGCCCACACAAGTCATGGTTCTTTGTGTGACGGTCTTTTTGCTATGTGCCTTGATGTTTTTGGTGCAAAAGACCAAATTGGGCCGTGCCATGCGCGCATGCTCTGAGAGCGCAGAAATGGCCTCCTTGATGGGTGTCAAGCCCGATCAAGTGATCTCTCTGACCTTTGTGATTGGAGCGGTGTTGGCCGGTGTGGCGGGTGTGATGTGGGCGGCCAATTTTGGCACTGTTCATCACGCCATGGGTTTTTTGCCGGGCCTCAAAGCCTTCACGGCGGCTGTTTTGGGCGGCATTGGTAACTTGCCAGGCGCGGTGGTTGGGGGGCTGTGTTTGGGCCTGATCGAGTCGATCGGCTCGGGGTATTTGGGTGACATGACGGGTGGAATTTTAGGCAGTCAGTACTCGGACATCTTTGCTTTTTTGGTCTTGATTTTGATGCTCACCTTAAGGCCCTCGGGTCTCTTGGGCGAGAAACTCGCTGAAAGAGCTTGAGCATGAACTTTACCAAGAGCCCCTGGTTCGTTCAACGCATGGGACAGCGTTCTTACCTGTTCTTTGGGCTGGCTTTGTTGGTTTTGCCCCTGATCTTGCAACCCTTTGGCAATGCATGGGTCAGAATTTTAGACATGGCGATGATCTACACCATGCTGGCCTTGGGTTTGAACATCGTGGTGGGGTTTGCAGGTCTTTTGGACCTTGGGTATGTGGCCTTTTTCGCTTTGGGTTCTTACGTGTATGCGCTTTTGGCCTCTCCTCAATTGATGGAGCTTTTAAGTGCCTATCCCTTTTGGGCGCCACTCCTGAGCGCTGGCATGCACGTGCCTTGGTGGTTGATTTTGCCCATGGCTGCCTTGCTGGCCGCAGGGATGGGGGTGTTGCTAGGTGCACCCACCTTGAAACTTCGAGGGGATTATTTGGCCATTGTGACCTTGGGTTTTGGGGAAATCATTCGGGTGTTTTTAAACAACATGGACCAGCCCATCAACATCACCAACGGTCCCAGGGGTCTGGGCTCCATCGACCCCATTCAAATTGCGGGCCACCCCTTGTCCAAGAAGCTGATGGTGGGAGGGTTGGAGTTGGCTGGGGTCACTCAGTACTATTATCTTTTGCTTGTCATGGTCGTGTTGAGTGTGTTGCTCTGTTGGAGATTGCAACACTCCAGAATTGGACGCGCTTGGGTGGCCATTCGAGAAGACGAGATTGCGGCGCAGTCCATGGGACTGAACACGCGAAATTTAAAGCTGCTGGCTTTTTCTTTGGGGGCCACACTGGGTGGCGTCTCTGGCGCCTTCTTTGCCGCTTTTCAAGGTTTCATCTCCCCTGAATCTTTTGGCTTGGGGGAGTCCGTCATGATTGTTGCGATGGTGGTCTTGGGTGGTTTGGGGCATGTGCCAGGTGTCGTACTCGGGGCGTTGTTGCTCTCGACCTTGCCGGAGTTGCTGCGCTATGTGGCAACTCCCTTGCAAGACCTCACGGGTGGCCGAATCGATGCCGCCATTTTGCGTCAATTGTTGATTGCTTTGACCATGATTGCGGTGATGCTGGCTCGCCCGCAAGGTTTATGGCCTGCGCCAGCAGATCAACATCAAAAAGACCCAACATGACACCAACTCCATTCGTGTTGGAAGTCAAAGGCGCGAGCAAGCGCTTTGGTGGTTTGCAGGCCCTGCAACATGTCAACTTGACCATCAAAAAAGGTGAGATTTATGGACTCATCGGGCCCAATGGTGCAGGGAAGACGACTTTTTTCAACGTCATCACCGGTTTGTACAAGGCCGATCAAGGGGACTTCTTCATCAACAATGTGCGCTATGAGCCAAGTGCAGTGGACTTGGTTGCAAAGGCAGGTATTGCCAGAACGTTTCAAAACATTCGTTTGTTCAAAGAAATGACGGTTTTGGAAAATGTCATGGTGGGCGAACACATTCAAACCCATGTGGGTGTTTGGGGTGCACTTGTTCGAAGCCATGCGTTCAAGCTTGAGGAGGCGCTCATCCAGCGCCGAGCACAAGAGTTGTTGGCGTACGTGGGCATTGAGAAGTTTGCCGACAAAAGAGCCAAGACCTTGAGCTATGGCGACCAAAGACGTTTGGAGATCGCGCGTGCTTTGGCGACCGAGCCCTTGCTGTTGGCATTGGATGAGCCGGCAGCGGGTATGAACGCCACTGAAAAATTGGCGCTCAAAGAGTTGATACAAAAAATTCGTCAACGAGGGGTGAGCGTTTTGCTCATAGAGCATGACGTGAAGTTGGTCATGGGCTTGTGCGACCGCGTCAGCGTCTTGGACGAGGGGCATTTGATATGCGTTGGGCCACCTCAAGAGGTTCAGACGAACCAGAAAGTGATTGAGGCCTATCTGGGTCTAGGAGCCGCTGTCCATGGATAAGCCCCCTCTTTTGTTGGCAAAAGACTTGTGTGTGAGTTATTCAGGTATTCAAGCCGTCAAATCGATTGGTTTTGAAGTCCATGCGGGTGAATGTGTGAGTTTGATTGGCTCCAATGGCGCTGGGAAAACCACCACCTTGAAGGCGCTGACAAGGCTGCTGCCCTTGGAGCGCGGGCAACTTGAATTCATGGGCCAGTCCATCGTGCCATGCTCTGCATGGGACTTGGTCGCCAAGGGCATTGTGATGGTGCCCGAAGGGCGGGGGGTGTTTGCGCGCATGAGCGTGCAAGAGAATTTAAAGATGGGTGCCTATCTGCGAACTGCAACCCAAGAGATCGAGCTCGATCTGGAAAGAATGTTGACGCTTTTCCCTCGTTTGAGGGATCGACTCAAGCATTTGGCCGGTCATCTCTCAGGTGGGGAGCAGCAAATGCTCGCCATCGCTCGTGCTTTGATGGCAAAACCCACCTTGTTGATTTTGGATGAGCCCTCCATGGGCTTGTCTCCCATCATGGTGGAGAAAATATTTGAAGTCATTGGTCAGTTGTCCAAGGACGGCATGAGCATTTTGTTGGTCGAGCAAAACGCAACCCAAGCCTTGATGTTGGCCCATCGCGCTTATGTGATCGAGTCAGGCTTGGTCACCATGAGTGGCTTGGCCTCAGACTTGCTGCTTGACCCTTCTGTGCGTCAAGCGTACTTGGGCGCCTAGTCGAGCTCATCGACGGGAGCGAAGCGGCTCAAAACGCATTCAACACCAGCGTGCATTCTGCAAGGACCTGATGCGTTTGCCATTTTCAAGTGTCAGCTAGGGACAAAAATGCATCAGCGAAATAATCATCTTCTGACAGTTGTGCTTGCGCTATGAAGTCTTTCTTCGCGGCGTCCACCATCACTGGGGCGCCACAGGCATAGACTTGATGCTGTGATAAATCGGGGTGATCTTGTAAAACTGCCAGGTGCACAAACCCTGTTCGACCTCTCCACGCGTCTTGGGTTGTGGGCTCTGATAAAACCGGTATGTAATTCAAAGCTGGCCAATCTTTGCTGGCTTTCATGGCCCAGTCGTGCAGGTAAAGATCAGCCAAAGACCTCGCCCCCCAGTACAAGTCAATGGGCCGCTGTTGGAGGCTTTCATCGGTCGATGTCATGACATGTTCAATGAGGGCTTTGATGGGTGCAAAGCCAGTGCCAGACGCTAAAAAAATCATGCGTTTGTTGCTTGGGCGCAAGAAAAATCCTCCCAAAGGTCCCTCGATGCGAAAAATCTCTTTGTCCTTGAGACTTTGGAAAACATGGTCGGTGAACAAGCCTCCTGGCATGTGACGAACGTGCAACTCGATGCATTTGAGGACGTTGTTGTTGGCGTCGGTGAGGTGAACCAGCGGTGTCGCATTGGCAATGGAGTAACTGCGCTTGTGTCCATCTTTCAAAAGAAAGTCAATGTATTGACCCGCCAGGTATTCAAAGGTTTCGGTTTGTGGGAGCTGCAGCTTTAAGAGCATCACATCCGGTGCTTTTCTCTCAGCTGAGATCAATCGCACCGGCATTTTTTTCACCACCGGCATGCCCACATCCAACACTTGTTTGGACTCCAACACCAGGTCGCTGTGTGCAGTTGCGCAACACGTCAAAATAAAGCCGTTGGCCGCATCCTCTGGACTCAAAGCGCGTGCTTGATGTTCGCCTTGGGTCACCAGGCCGCTGATTTTTTTGCATCGGCAAGATCCACATGCGCCGTCCTTGCACCCATAGGGCAGGGAGACGCCCGCTTGAATGCCGGCCAACAAAATGTTGTCGCCCTCTTGGACATTGAATTGACGAGAGCTGGGCTCAATGGTGACGGTAAAGGGCATGGCTTGTTTTAAGGAAGGTTGAAGATCAGCTGAAGTAGATGAAGTCGTCTCCCATTTTAAGCCTTGGAGCCCAAGGGATCGTCCTTGGGTGCGGGCATTTTTTGAGGGTTTGTCACTGGCCTTGGTTATTGTGAGAAAATTTCTAAGTGCACAGGCCATCCATGGCAGACGCTTTCATGGCCTTTGGTCTTTCATTCACCTTTTTAAACAACTGTTCGTGTCCGTCCATTCATCCTCTTTGGGCGCTTTGCCTGCTCGTTTTAGACGCACCCAAGTGTTGATCGTGGGGTGTGGTGATGTTGGCATGCGAACCTTGCCTCAATTGACCAAGCATTGCCGGGTCGTGGCTTTGACTTCAAGTCCTGAAAAGATCCAGGCCTTGAGGGATGGGGGTGCGAGGCCTCTTTTGGGCGACTTGGATGATCCCAAAACGCTTCCTCGGCTCGCGGGCCTGTCGCACAAGGTGCTCCATTTGGCGCCACCTGCAGCCCAAGGTCGTGAAGACCAAAGAACAAGATCCCTGCTCCGTGCTTTGGCGCTCAGAAAGCCACCTCAAAAAATAGTCTATGGATCTACAACGGGTGTGTATGGCAACTGTCATGGCCAATGGGTCAAAGAAACGCAACTCGTCAACCCTCAAAGTGACCGAGCACGTCGACGGGTGGATGCCGAGCAGCAACTGCGTCTGTGGGCTCGCCGCTCTTTGCAGGGGGTGCAACTGAGCACGCTCAGAATTCCAGGCATTTATGCCTTGGACCGAGAAGGGGGAACGCCGATAGATCGTGTCAAAAAGGGCATGCCTGTTCTAAGTCCCGCAGACGACGTGTACACCAACCACATCCATGCAGACGATTTGGCCCGCGCCTGCGTCCTCGCTTTGTTCAAAGGCCAGAACCTACAAGCCATTCATGTGAGCGACGATGCACAAATCAAGATGGGGGACTACTACGGCTTGGTGGCGCAATGGTTCAATTTGCCCCAACCTGTTCGAATGTCGTTTGAGGAGATCCAGGCGCACCTGAGCCCCATGCAGATGAGTTTTTTGGCTGAGTCTAGAAAACTGGACAACAAGAGAATGAAAAAATCTCTGGGGCTGAAACTTTGTTACCCAAGCCCCAAAGAGGGCCTGGGTGTTCAAAGGCAAAGATGAAGGTCAAGCGTTCTTCATCGCCCAAGCGTGAAGCTTAGCGTTGCGTGTTCTGTCGGCCACTGAAAATGTGCTGCGCCTCTTTGGGCAAGCATCTCCAATAGGGTTTGCTCGCTTGAACCTGTCCATTCAAACTCGCTGCCGCCTCCCAGGTCCATCTGGGTTTGTACAAAAACGCTCTGGCCAAAGCGACCAAATCGGCTTGACCCGATGCGATGATGTCTTCGGCTTGTTGAGCTTGCGTGATCAAGCCCACGGCAATGGTGGACAAAGCCGATTGTGCTTTGACGCTGGCCGCGAAGCCGACTTGGTAATTGGGGGCGACCACGAGTTTTTGCGCGCTTGAGACGCCACCCGAGGAGATGTGCACAAAATCTGCGCCCAAGGCCTTGAGTTGAACGGACAACTGTGCGGTCTCCTCAGGTGTCCATCCACCTTCCACCCAGTCATAGGCGGAGATGCGCATGCCAAGTGCGCCAGCGAATTGAGCTCGTACCGCTTTGAAAACTTCCAAAGGAAAGCGAATTCGATTCTCAAAACTGCCACCATACGCATCGACTCTGTGGTTGGAGATGGGCGAGAGAAATTGGTGCAACAAATAGCCATGCGCCGCATGCAACTCGACCGCCTCCATGCCGATGTCTTGGCTTTTCTTGGCGGCCTGCACAAAGGCATCGCAAATGTCCTTCAGACCCTTGAGGTCCAAAGCCAAAGGCGCACGTTCTTGGCTTTGTTGCGGGATGGCGGACGGGGCATGGGTGTTCCAACCTCCTTGCTCAAGGCTTAACAAAGCACCACCGTCCCAGGGGGCAGCGCTGGAGGCCTTGCGGCCAGCGTGACTGAGTTGAATGCACACAGGCGTGTAGGGCGCGAGTTGCCTGGCTCGGTGGAGCTTTTCTTCCAAGGCACTGGCTGTCGCATCGTCCCACAAGCCCAAACAGTGCGGGGTGATGCGACCCTCTCGTGTCACGCCCGTTGCCTCAAGGATCATCATGGCCGAGCCTGAGTTCAGCAAGTTGGCCCAATGCATCAAATGCCAATCGCTGGCGCAGCCTTCAACGGCGGAGTACTGGCACATCGGTGCGACAACGACACGGTTGGCAAGTTGGAGAGGTCCTTTGGGGGAACTCAGTGCATAGGGGCTGAACAAAAAAGACATGGTTGAGGTTCCATGGAGATAAGAAAAACAAGACGTGGCGTGCGTATCGAGCGCCTGAGTCAAGGCTCAAGCGAACGCGCAACTGAACGCCCCAACTGAGCGCCCCAACTGAGCGCTTTATTGGGCTTCGATTTTGGCGTCGTGAATGGCTTTGGCCCACTTCGCTGTCTCAAGCTTGCTTCTTTGGGCCAAGGCCTCAGGCGTGCTCGGATCCACTTCAAAGCCCAACTCCATGAAGCGCTCTTGGATTTCTTTGCTGGCTGCCGCGTTGTTGGAGGCTTTGTTGAGTTTTAAAACAACGTCTCTGGGTGTGCCAGCCGGTGCAAAGCTTGCAAAGTAAGCAATCAACTCGTAGCCCTTGATGCCCAAGGCTTCGTTGACCGTGGGTAAATCTGGAATCGCTTTGGAGCGCTGCGTGGAGGTCACGGCCAAGCCGCGAATTTTACCGGCTTTGACTTGGGGCAGCATCACGGCAAAGTCGGCGGTGAACATCATCACTTGACCACCAATCAAATCAGTCATGGCGGTGGGGCCGCTTTTGTAGGGGATGTGATTGAGCTCAATGCCCACCATGCCTGCGAGCATGGCTGTTGAGACCAATTGTGAGGTCGACGCACTGGCAAAGGTCAACATGCCAGGTTTTTGTTTGGCCATGCTGACCAAGTCTTTCAATGTTTTGGCGCTCACTTCGTTGTTGACCGCAACGATCAAAGGAACAGAGCCCATGAAGGCCACTGGCGCAAACGCGGTGTCTTGGTCGTAGGGGAGCTTTTTCATCAAGCTCTTCAAGGCAGCATTCGTGCTGTTGGTGCCAAAGAGCAAGGTGTAGCCGTCAGCACTTGCTTTGGCGACAAAGTCAGCCCCTAGCATGCCGTTGACCCCCACTTTGTTTTCAACCACCAGGGGTTGCTCGAGCTCCTCGGACATTTTGGATGCAAAGGCTCGCCCGATTTGATCGGTGGCAGAGCCTGCTGCAAAGGGAATCACCACTTTGATGGGTTTGTTGGGGTAGTTTTGAGCGAGCAGGGGCAAAGAGGCCAAGCCCATCAGCCAAAAGGTCGCCATGCAAAATAACTTTGAGGGATGCGCCAACGCGCTGACCTTGGTTTCAAGGTGAAGGGGGGCTGGTGTTAAAAGAATCATGCGATCACTCCAAGGACAGGCTGAGACAATGAAAGGTGGATGCAAGCTGAGAGGGCCAACAAAACCCATGCGCACTCAGATTGTATGACCAGTCCTTGCAAGATCACCATGAGGTATTGATCAAAATGCCCATGAGGTTGGCCAAACGGCGTTCCCATGACAAGACAAGGGTATGGGTTGATGTCGAGGACGCCATGGCCGTGCCCTGCTCAAAAAAACAAGAGGAAATGGCCGTAGAACTTGTTGAGGTACTTGAGCTCTCTATAATGCGACATTGGGCTTTGAGCAAGTAAAGCACGGATGGACCCAATGGTGCCGAAGGCCGGAATCGAACCGGCACGGTGTTTTGCACCGGCAGATTTTGAATCTGCTGCGTCTACCTATTTCGCCACTTCGGCTAAAGTGTTGAAGACCTGTATTATGACATATTCAAGAACAAAATTTCCGACCTTGGCGGACGCGATCGGTAATACGCCCTTGGTTCGACTGCAAAGAGTTGAGCAAGCAACGCTTTTACTCCATTCCAATGTGGTTTTGGGTAAGTTAGAGGGCAACAATCCGGCCGGATCGGTCAAAGACCGTCCTGCCGTTTCGATGATTGCAAGAGCCGAGGAGCGTGGAGATATCCATCCCGGTGAGACACTCATTGAGGCGACATCGGGTAACACGGGCATCGCCTTGGCCATGGCCGCAGCCATCAAAGGTTACCAATTGATTTTGATCATGCCTGAGGACTTGTCCATTGAACGCGCACAGACCATGAAGGCTTTTGGGGCTGAACTGATTTTGACGCCTAAGACAGGGGGCATGGAGCACGCCAGGGATTTGGCTTTGAGGATGCAGTCAGAGGGGCGAGGACGGGTGTTGGATCAATTTGGCAACCCTGACAACCCCAGGATCCATTATGAAACCACGGGGCCAGAAATATGGAGAGACACGCATGGAGAGGTCACTCATTTTGTGAGCGCCATGGGCACGACGGGCACCATCACGGGCGTTTCAAGGTATTTAAAAGAGCAAAATCCCGATGTAAAAATCATTGGTGTGCAGCCTTCTGAGGGCTCGAGAATTCCTGGGATTCGAAAGTGGTCCAAGGAATATATGCCCTCCATCTATGACCCAAGCCACGTGGACGAGTTGGTGTATGTGAGCCAGGGCGATGCTGAACAGATGTGTAGACGCTTGGCCAAGGAGGAGGGCTTGTTTGCCGGTGTTTCGGCCGCGGGTGCGTGCTGGGTTGCACTGGAAATTGCAAAGAAAGTTCACCATGCCACGGTGGTCTTCATCGTCTGTGACCGAGGGGATCGCTACTTGTCTACGGGAGTCTTTCCAGCATGAGTGATTACACTTATTGTCCCATGTGCAAAGAAGCCTTGTCCCAGATCGCTCGGCAAGAGGATGGACTGACGGTCACGCGCCTCAGATGCAAAGCGTGTGAGTGGACCCATTGGAACAACCCAACGCCCGTGTTGGCAGCGATTGTGCAGTGGGAGGGAAAAATTTTGCTCGCAAGAAATGCCGCTTGGGCCCAAAGACGCTTTGCTTTGATCTCGGGTTTCATGGAAGCCCACGAGACGCCCGAGGGCGGCATCACGCGGGAGATCAAGGAGGAGACCCACCTAGAGGTGCAAGACTTGAGTTTGGTTGGGGTCTATGACTTCCAAAAGAAAAATCAAGTGCTGATCGTTTATCATGCGCACACACACGGTGTGATTCAACTCAGTGAAGAGTTGCTGGAGTACAAACTCTACGAGCCTCATGAGATCATTTGCTGGCCCTCAGGCACGGGTCACGCTGTCGCAGATTGGCAAAGGAGAAGAGGCATAGAGCCCGTTTTTAAAGCCTGGGAAGATCGCAGCGAGAACGAATGAAATACATCTTCAATGACATGACCCACCAAGATTCATCACCATGCACATTCACCAAGAATTAGATACAAGTGGGCTCAATTGCCCTTTGCCTATTTTGAAAACCAAAAAAGCCCTCTCCAGCATGCAAAGTGGAGAGATTTTGAGGGTGCGCTCAACGGACCCAGGTGCGAGCAGAGATTTCCAAGCCTTTGCCAAGCAAACGGGGCATGTGCTTCTCGAGAACTCGGCGAGTGGTCAAGAGTTTGTCTTTGTCTTGCAAAGAAAATAAAGTTCTAGCCTGGACTTTAAATAGACGTCTTGAACTCGTTCAAATACGCTTTGAAGTTTTGAGCCACCTCGGGGTGTTTCAAGGCCAACTCCACGGTGGCTTGAAGAAAACCTAATTTAGAGCCGCAGTCAAATCGCTTGCCTTGGTAGTTGTAAGCGATCACGCCCTCGTGCTTCAACAATTCAGAAATGCCATCGGTCAGTTGAATTTCTCCAAGTGCCCCTTTGCCTGCGGTTTTGATCCTGTCAAAGATATGCGGGCTCAAAATGTAGCGCCCAGCCACGGCCAGTCGTGAGTCGGTTTGTTCGGCCCTTGGCTTTTCTACAATGCGTTTGACTTGCGTTTTGCCTTCGCCAAGCGCTTCACCAGAGACGATGCCATAGCGGTGCACTTGTTCGCTGGGAACCTCTTGCACCGCCAAAACGGACTGCTGGGTTTCAAAAAAGACCTCTGCCATTTGGGTCAATATGCCTTTGCCGTTCTCAAGCCCAATCATCAAGTCATCGGCCAATAAAACAGCAAAGGGCTCATGGCCCACCAACTTTTCTGCGCAAAGCACGGCATGTCCAAGACCCAAGGCACGGGGTTGACGGATGTAAGAGCAAAGCATGTCAGCGGGTTGAACGTCTCGGATCAAGGACAAGAGAGATTCTTTGCCGGCCATTTCAAGTTCATTTTCCAATTCGTAAGCCGTGTCAAAGTGATCTTCAATGGCACGCTTACTTCTTCCGGTGACAAAGATCATGTGCCGAATGCCCGCCTCATAAGCTTCTTCGACCGCGTATTGAATCAGGGGCTTGTCGACAATGGGCAGCATTTCTTTGGGCTGTGCTTTGGTGGCAGGCAAGAATCGCGTCCCCAAGCCTGCAACGGGAAACACAGCTTTGGTTAAGGTGGAAGGGTTCAAAGTTTTCGCTCCAAAATAATTGATTCATCAAGGCGACTCATCAAGGCGGTTCATCCAGCTGATATGCGCTTGAGTTGATCTTTGACCTTGGCCAAAGTCGACGTGAATTCTTCTATCCTCAGTTGCTCTTGCTCAATGACTTTGGCCGGCGCTTTGGCGACAAAAGCCTCGTTGCTGAGTTTGGCTTGCGCTTTGCTCAGTTCGGTCTCTAACCTCAAGACCTCTTTGCTTAGACGTGCGCTTTCAGCGGCCTGATCGATCTCGATGAACAAGCACACCCTGGACTGGCCCAAGACGGCAACAGGGGCATTTTGAGCTGCGCTTTGCCAAGCCACTTCATCCTCAAAGGTTTTGATCTCTTGGAGTTTGGCCAAACTTTTGAGAACTGGCGCCATGTTTTGAATGAAATTGCTCTCCTCTGCGTTGCCTACCAAGATGTACAAAGGCACCTTGGTCGCTGGGGAGATGTTCATTTGACCTCTCAGGTTGCGGCAGCCTTCGACCCAGTTCTTCAACTGGGCAATGGCGTGTTCGGCCAGTGGATCTATTTTGCCGGGTTGCGAGACAGGATAGTCGCAAACGCTCACAGACGCTCGGTCATGGTCTTTGGGCCAAAGTCCCGCAACAGGTGCGACCTTTTGCCACAATTCTTCCGTGATGAAGGGGATCAAGGGGTGGCTCAAGCGAAGGATGGCCTCAAGGGTGCGAATCAACGTGCGCCTTGTGGCACGGGCTTGTGCGGGGCTGCCTTGTTGAATTTGTACTTTGGCGATCTCCAAGTACCAATCACAAAACTCATTCCAGACAAATTCGTAGATGGCGTTGGCCACCAGATCGAGTCGGTAGTCTTTGAAGCCTTGCGCAACTTGCGCTTCCACGCGTTGGAGCATGGAACTCATCCAGCGGTCGGCTTGGCTGAATTGCATGTAACCATGAAAGGGTCCACCAGGAGCACATTGCTCTTTGGAGTGTTGTTCCAGGCCACAGTCTTGCCCCTCGCAATTCATCAATACAAAACGTGTGGCGTTCCACAGTTTGTTGCAAAAGTTGCGGTAGCCCTCGCAGCGCTTGGGATCGAAATTGATGCTTCTCCCAAGGGACGCCAAGGCTGCAAAGGTGAACCTCAATGCGTCAGCGCCGTACGACGGGATGCCCAGAGGAAACTCTTTTTCTGTGTTTTTCTTGACCAGTGGCGCGGTCTCAGGACGGCGCAAACCCGTGGTCCTTTTGGCAAGCAAAGGTTCAAGTTCAATGCCATCAATCAAGTCGACGGGGTCAAGAACGTTGCCCTCAGACTTGGACATCTTCTTGCCTTGTGCATCGCGCACCAAGCCGTGGATGTACACATCTTTGAAGGGCACTTTGCCCGTGAAGTGTGTGCTCATCATGATCATCCTGGCCACCCAAAAGAAAATGATGTCATAGCCCGTGACCAACACGGAACTGGGCAAGTACAGGTGAAAGTCCTCGGTCTCTTTGGGCCATCCCAAGGTTGAAAAAGGTACCAAGGCCGAGGAGAACCAGGTGTCCAACACATCGGCGTCTTGGGTGAGTTGACGACCTGGACCAGCTTGCTCTTGTGCTTGAGACAAGCTTTCCGCCACATAGACGTGACCCTCTTCGTCGTACCAGGCGGGAATTTGGTGACCCCACCAAAGCTGTCGGCTGATGCACCAGTCTTGAATGTTTTTCATCCACTGGTTGTAGGTGTTGACCCAGTTTTCTGGCACAAAACGAACTTCACCCGATTCAACCGCTCGGATGGCCTTTTCTGCGATGGACAGTCCCTTGGGATCCAGTTGGCTTTTTTCAGTCATGGCCACAAACCACTGATCGGTGAGCATCGGTTCAATGATTTGTCCGGTTCTCTCACATCGAGGAACCATGAGGGTGTGGGCTTTGACTTCGACCAAGAGACCCGCTTCTTTCAAATCCTGCACAATTTGCTCACGTGCTTTAAAGCGGTCCAGTCCCTGATAGGCCTTGGGGGCTTGGTCATTGACACTGGCATCCAAATTGAAAATGTTGATTTGCGGCAGTTGGTGACGCACACCGACGGCAAAGTCATTGGCATCGTGTGCAGGGGTGACCTTGACCACACCCGTCCCAAAGTCCTTGTCCACGTAGGCATCGGCAATCACGGGGATCAATCGCTCGCACAAGGGCAGGTGCACCCGTTGACCGATCAAGTGTTGGTACCTGGCGTCTTCGGGGTTGACCATGACCGCCACGTCGCCCAGCAGGGTCTCCGGACGGGTGGTCGCCACCACCAAGCGTTCATTGGAGTTCTCTACGGGGTAGGCGATGTGCCACATGAAGCCTTTTTCTTCTTGGCTCTCCACTTCCAAGTCGGAGACGGCTGTTTTAAGGATGGGGTCCCAGTGAACAAGGCGTTTGCCCCGGTAGATGAGGCCTTCCTTGTAGAGTTGAACAAAAGCCTTGGTCACGACCTCGCTTCTTGGCTCATCCATGGTGAAGTACTCGCGACTCCAGTCCACGCTGTCACCCATGCGGCGCATTTGTTGGGTGATGGTTTTGCCACTTTTCTCTTTCCACTCCCAAACTTTAGCGATGAAGTTTTTTCTGGAGACCTGCTCTGTGGGGCCTAGGGTGTGCCTGGACAGGCCTTGCTCTTGGAGTTGTCGCTCCACCACAATTTGAGTGGCGATCCCCGCATGATCGGTGCCTGGGATCCATGCGGTGTTGGCGCCAGACATGCGGTGATAGCGGGTCAAACTGTCCATGATCGTTTGATTGAAGGCATGTCCCATGTGCAAAGTACCCGTCACATTGGGAGGCGGGAGTTGAATGCAAAACCCAGGTGCACCAGGCTTTGCCATTTGTGTACCTTTGAAGCCTGCCACGCCGTAGCCACGGGCTTCCCATTCTGGGCCCCAGTGGGCTTCAATTTCAGCGGGTTCAAACGATTTGGACAGGCTCTGTAACGCGGGCTGGTTGATGGGCGCAACTGGCGCAGAAGTTTCTTTGGAGGCAGAGTTCATAAAGACCCATGAAGGCGGAAAAAGAAAAGTACAAAAAGTACAAAAACTACAAAAGGACCGTATGGGGGTCCTTTTTGTAAAAGATCAAGGCATTTTAACCGTCCTTCATGCACTTCAAGCTGCGCTAAAAGAATGGGCCTTGGCGTGTGTCCAAGGCGCAGGCTCGTCAAAGGTTTTGCACAGAACCTTAGGGTTTAGAAAATTCCGGCCGGTCGTTTCTCTCGGGCTTGAGCTTGACTTGAGCACCTGTGGCTGCTTTCTCGGCTCGCCAAATCTCTTTTCTTTGGGTCCAAAGTTTCAGCCTTTCGTGGGCATCCAGGCTTTCTTTGTGCATGGTCTCTTTGCTGCCTGTTTGAACGGTCAATTCAAGTCGGATGCCATTGGGGTCAAAGAAGTAAATGCTTTGAAAGACATGGTGATCGGTCACGCCCAACACGTCAATGCCGTGAGCTTGCAGCCTGGCTTTGGCGCGCTCGAGTTCATCGATGGTGTTGACCCTGAACGCAATGTGATTGACCCAGGCGGGCGTGTTGGGGGAGGGCAGCGCCGCTTGGTCGTCTCCCAAATCAAAAAAGGCGATGAAGGAGCCATCTAAAAGTCTAAAGAAAAAATGCGTGTAGGGGCAATACTCGCCAGTGCTCGGCACATGATCGCTTTGAATGATGTGGTACAAAGGCAAACCCAAAATATCTTCATAAAAATGTCTCGTCTCTTCGGCATCCCTGGCGCGATAAGCGTAATGATGCAATTGCTGTATATCAGCCGCCTTGGGCAAGGACTCCAAATGCGGGGTGGTCAGTGTGAAGGGGACAGTTTGAGAGGACATGGTGTCTCCAAATGTTAAAAGTCATGTCACACAAGTGTAAGGCGACTTGAGCTTTTAAGGGTGTAAATAAACACAAGAAATGAGTATAAAACACTTACATCATGCTGGGGCATCGTTTTCTTGTCCTAGATGGGTTAATCTATCGACCTGGATCAAGGTGAGACTTTTTCAGTGGGGGTCTTTAAAATGGACATCGGTGCCCATGTCGCGCGTTCACTACAAGGAAAAATAGATCATGTCCACACTCAAGGGCTCCAAGACCGAAAACAACTTGAAAGAGGCCTTCTCGCAAGAGTCCCAAGCCAATCGGCGATATTTGTACTTTGCCAACAAAGCCGACATTGAAGGGCAACAAGATGTTGCGGCCTTGTTTCGCTCTACCGCAGGAGGAGAGACGGGACATGCGCACGGCCACTTGGAGTGGCTCGAGCAGTGCTCAGACCCTGTGACAGGTTTGCCCTTTGGCACCACGCGCGACAACTTGGCCGCTGCCGTGGCCGGAGAGACGCACGAATACGCTGACATGTACCCTGGCATGGCCAAGACCGCTCGGCAAGAGGGTTTTGATGAAATTGCAGACTGGTTTGAAACCTTGGCCAAGGCAGAGCGCTCGCATGCCATGCGCTACACCAAGGCTTTGCTTGATTTCAAAGATTGAGTTGAAAACGGGCCTGCCTTGGTGCTGCATGGCGCTGGCGATGAAACATGGTGATCGAGGACCTGCCACATGAAAAAACTGGGATACATTGGACTTGACAATTTGATGTCTCTGGAGGCTTATGCAAAGTACAGGCAACAGCACCGTGCGGATCTCATGGCGCACAGACAGCTCAGAAGCATCTCTTTGGGAGCGCACATGACGGTTCAGTTTGAGAGCGAACTGACCATTCGTTATCAAATTCAAGAGATGCTCAGAACAGAGAAAATTGTTGATGAAATCGGTGTTCAAGCACAGATCGATGCCTATGAGCCCTTGGTGCCCAAGGGCAACAATTGGAGTGCCACTTTGCTGCTGCAGTACCCGGACCCCCTGGAGCGTCAACGCGCTTTGTCCAGTCTTGTTGGTGTTGAAGAGCGCTTGTTTGTTCAGCTTCGGGGCCAAGAGAGGATTTATGCCCTTGCCGATGAAGACTTGGTGCGCCACAACCATGAAAAAACATCCGCGGTTCATTTTCTTCGCTTTGAGTTACCCCAGGAGATGATGGCGTCTTTGAAGGGCGGCCAAGCGCTGGAACTGGGCTGTGACCATTTGCACTACGCAGCACAAGTGAGCATTGCCTCCAATGCATTGGCCAGTTTGCTTGAGGATTTCAGTTGAGCGAAATCTTGTTGAGCTTTGAAATTAGCCCGTGGACGTGAGTGAATTCAACCTAAAATGACGCCACCGTCAAGTTTGTTTGACGTCCCTTAAAGCCATTCACCGCCCTCCTTGTCAAGATGCTTTTTTTACTCTCTCCAGCCAAAACCTTGGACTTTGAGACCACGCTCTCAAAGTCGGCGCTTCGCTTTGAGCCACAAGTGCCTGTTTTTGTTGATCAGACCATGCGCTTGGTGGCGCACTTAAAAAAATTAAAACCCCAAGAACTCTCAAGCCTGATGTCAATCAGCGAGCCTTTGGCTCAACTCAACGCGCAACGTTTCAAGTCCTTCAGTGCACAATTTGATGTCAACAATGCAAGGCCTGCTTTGTTGACTTTCAATGGCGATGTTTATGAGGGGCTTGATGCCAAGAGTTTGGATCTGAAGGGGCTTCGATTTGCGCAGTCGCACATCGTGATCTTGAGTGGCTTGTATGGTGTGCTGAAACCCATGGATCTGATGCAAGCCTACCGTTTGGAGATGGGCACATCCTTGGTGCAAGGGGGCTTTAAAAATCTCTACCAATATTGGGGTTCACGCATCTCTGAGCATTTGAATGAATTGCAGGGCGCACAACGTGAGCCCACCATCATCAATGTGGCCTCGCAGGAGTATTTCAAAGCGGTCGATCGCAAGGCTTTGAAGTCCAGGGTGATTGAGTGTGTGTTTGAAGACGAGAAGGATCACAAGTACAAGGTGATCAGTTTTTTTGCCAAAAGAGCTCGTGGTCTCATGGTGCGTTTTGCCATCGATCACCACATCAAAACCCCCCAAGACCTTCAAGCCTTTGACTATGAGGGTTACAGCTTCCATGCCCCATCCTCTTCAGAGGATCAATGGGTGTTCAGAAGGCCGCAAAAAAATTAAAACCTTGATGTTCTTGTTCTAGGTTCACAAGATCAACACTGGAGTACCCGCTCAAACATGAAAATCCATTCGCGTGGCGTTGACCTTGAATATGCCGATTACGGTAGCCCAGAGCACGAACCCTTGCTTTTGATCATGGGCTTGGGGCTGCAGATGATTTCTTGGTCGCCCTTGTTCATCGAGTCTCTTTTAAAGGCCAAGTACCGGGTCATCGTCATGGACAACCGAGACAGCGGCTTGTCCACGGAAATGAAGCATGCCAAAGCGCCCAATTTGCTATGGATGGGATTGAAGGAGCAATTGGGTGTGAGCTCCAAAGTGCCCTACACCCTGAGCGATATGGCTTTGGATGCCTTGGCGGTTTTGGATGCTTTGCACATCCCAAAGGCGCATGTCTTGGGTTTGAGCATGGGGGGGATGATTGCACAGCGCATGGCCATTCACCATCCTGAGAGAGTTGCCAGTTTGATCAGTATCATGAGCACCAGTGGAGCCAGTGGTTTGCCCAAGCCCAACCCGCTTTTGTTGCAAAGCTTGTACATGCCCTTGAGCGACGCACATGGCTTTGAGGGCTTTGTGGACAAGGCCATGCAAGCCTTGCAAATGATCTCGAGTCCACGCTTTCAAGACGATCTCGCCAACGTCAAAGCGCGGGTTGAACTGGCCATCGCGCGCAGTTACCGACCGATGGGTATTTTGCGACAAACTGCTGCGGTGATGGCCGACTCTGATCGGGCTGATCTTTTGCACCTCATCCGAGCCCCCACCTTGGTGGTTCACGGCACCCATGATCCCTTGGTGCCCGTGGCATGTGGGCGCGACACGCACAGAAGAATTTTGGGCTCTCTTTGGCTTGAAATTGAGCACATGGCCCATGATTTATCTGACAAGTTGACGCCGGTTTTGATGCCTGACTTGTTGGCTTTTTTGCAATCCCATCCCGTTAAAGTTCAACCTGCATAAACCCATGAATTCACCCGAACAATCTGCGCTTGGACGCCCCACCTTGTATGCCGATCGCTACGATCCCGGGTTGCTGTATCCCTTGACTCGGCAAACCAAAAGAGATGAGCTGGGTCTGCCTCGCTTGCCCAATGGCTCGACCGCTTTGCCCTTCATGGGTGCAGACATCTGGAATGTGTACGAGCTCAGTTGGCTCAACGCCAAGGGCAAGCCACAAGTCGCCTTGGCCCGTTTGGTGGTGCCTTGTGAGAGTCCTTGCATCATAGAGAGCAAATCCATGAAGCTGTACCTCAACAGTTTTAGTCAAACGTGTTTTGCAAGCGCTCAAGAGGTCAAACAAAAGATCGTTCAAGACATCTCACGGGCGGTTTGGCAAAATCCTCTGCATGAGCCTGATCGTGCCGCTTTGACCCCCCCTTCTGTCTTGTTGGAGGTGATCGAGGCCAAAGACTTTCACACGCAAAAAATTCAAGAGCTCGATGGTTTGGATCTGGATCGATTGGACATCGAGTGTGACCTCTACCAACCCGCGCCCCATTTGCTCACGGCGCAGTTGGATCAGGCGCCTGTCAGCGAGGTCTTGAGCTCGAAACTTTTAAAGAGCAACTGCTTGGTCACGGGTCAACCCGATTGGGGCTCCATTCGCATTGCCTATACAGGACCCGCCATCGATCAAGCAGCTTTGTTGGCCTATTTGATCAGCTTTAGAGAGCACCATGAATTTCATGAGCAGTGCGTCGAGCGAGTTTTTATGGACATTTGGAGCAGGTGCAAGCCCACCAAGTTGAATGTCTATGCTCGCTACACGCGTCGCGGGGGCTTGGACATCAACCCCTTTCGAACCAGTCACCCTCAAGAAATGCCAACGTTCAACAGAACGGCAAGGCAATGATCTTTCAAGACCCGGCAAGCAAAGAGCCTTGCACGGGTTGAGGAAGGGGAGCGCTTTTTGCGTGCTCCTGTGGGCGCTTGGGTTCCAAAGAAGAGACCCTCACCCCCAAGAGGCGAAAGCGTCGACCCAGGTCAATACGTTTTAAGCACTGAGAGGCGACGTGACGGATGTCAAGCGCTTGATCGACGGGGAATGCAAGCGTTTGATCTCTTGTGACGGTTTTGAAATTATCGAACTTGATTTTGACCCCCACCGTTTTGCCCATGACATGTTTTCTTTGCAGATCTGCGCTGACTTGCTCACACAAGCGCGTGAAAATTTCCCCCAACTCTTTTTTGTCAAGCGCGGCCAAGAGGTTGCGTTCAAAGGTCGTCTCTCTGCTCATGGAGACCGGTGCGCTGTGTGTTTCTAGCTCTCGATCGTCTTGACCTCTGGCCACGGCATACAACCATGCCCCATATTTTTGACCAAAGGCCGACATCAACACCTCCAAGGCTTGTTGTGCCAAGTCACCGATGGTCTTGATGCCCATGGCGTTCAATTTTTCACTGGCTTTGGGGCCAATGCCATTGACCTTTTGACAAGCCAGGGGCCAAATTTTTGACTCTAAATCCGCTTCAAGCACAATCGAAATGCCATTGGGTTTGTTGAATTCACTGGCCATTTTGGCGAGCAACTTGTTGGGTGCGACACCTATCGAGCAGGTCAGTCCCGTGCCCTGGAAAATACTCCTTTGAATCAGCTTGGCCAAAGACAATCCATCTTCTCGCTGGCCACCCGGCACGTGAGTGAAGTCCAAATACACTTCGTCCACCCCAGTGTTTTGCATCACCGGGCAGATGTCTAAAAGAATCTCTTTGAACTGCTTGGAGTAATGGCGGTATTGATCAAAGTCCACGGGCAAGAGATAGGCCTCGGGACACAGTTGGGCCGCTTTCATGAGGCCCATGGCTGAGCCCACACCAAAGCGGCGTGCAGCATAGGTCGCTGTGGTGATCACCCCTCGGCCCGCATAGTTTTTAAGTTGAGGAAATGCGTTCAAAGGGGTTTGTGCATCCCAACTGCTGGGGTCGACCCCATGGAGTTGTTGGACCAGGCTTTTCTTACCGCCTCCAATCACCACGGGCAGGCCTTTGAGCTGGGGGTAGCGCAGCAACTCAACGGATGCGTAAAAGGCATCCATGTCCAAATGCGCTATGCGTCTTTTGAATCCGCCGGGGTAAGCGCTCGGCTCTTTTTGGTGAGCGTTGCGATCCTCAGTGGAGCTTTTGGGCGCAAGGGTGGGCCGGTCAGCCGCGATGGGCCAAGCAAAAACCTCTTCAAAACTATCGGCCAAGGGGGTCGCTGCAAGCTCAGACGCGGTTTGAGCAGGTGTGCTTGGCTCTGCTGTGCTCATGGGCAGCACCGTTGAAGAGGTGCATGGTGTTGAGTTGGAGGCCATTTGACCAAGATGTATGGGGTGGCTTTGAGCTTTGCTGGCGTTGACTCAATTCAGTTGAGCAGGCACAAGATAGGTGATCAAACCCAAGGCGGGAAACTGCCGGGTAGCAGAATCGACCGGTCCACATCCTTGACGTTGGTGCGACCGCAAAACGCCATGCTGAGAGAGAGCTCGTTGTGAATGATCTCAAGCACTTTGTCCACCCCATGTTCTCCCATGGCGCCTAAACCATAGAGCATGGAGCGACCAATGTAGGTCCCCTTGGCACCCAAGGCCAAGGCTTTCAAAACATCTTGGCCTGAGCGTATGCCACCGTCCATGTGCACTTCGATGTCTTTGCCCACCGCTTGAACGATTTTGGGCAAAGCATGGATGCTGGACTCTGCCCCGTCGAGTTGACGCCCGCCATGGTTGGACACAATCAAGGCGTTGGCACCCGAGTTGACGGCCAATTGGGCGTCTTCAACGTCTTGGATACCTTTCAAAATCAAGGGGCCTCCCCATTTCTTTTTGATCCACTCCACATCCGACCAGTTCAACCTGGGGTCAAATTGTTCGGCTGTCCAAGAAGACAGGGAGCCCATGTCTTCAACGCCTTTGACGTGGCCCACGATGTTGCCAAATTGACGCCTGGATGTGTTGAGCATCTCAAAGCACCAACTGGGTTTGGTCATCAAATTCAAGATGCTGCTCAGGGTGAGCTTGGGTGGTGCGCTCAAGCCATTTTTAAGGTCTTTGTGCCTTTGCCCCAAAATTTGAAGGTCCAAGGTCAAGACCAAGGCCGAGCAGTTGGCCTTTTGAGCTCGCTCGATCAAGCGCTCAATGAAGTCCCGGTCTCGCATGACATAGAGTTGGAACCAAAAAGGGTGCCCACCGGTTTCTTTGGCAACGTCCTCGATGGAGCAGATGCTCATGGTGGACAAGGTAAAGGGGATGCCAAATTTCTTAGCGCTTTTGGCCGCCAAGATTTCTCCGTCGGCATGTTGCATACCGGTCAAGCCCGTGGGTGCGATGGCCACGGGCATGCTCACCGTCTGTCCAATCATGCTGCTATCGGTTGAACGGTTTTCCATGTTGACCGCCACGCGTTGGCGAAATTTGATGCCCTTGAAGTCTTCTTCGTTGGCGCGGTAGGTGCTTTCAGTCCATGAGCCTGAATCCGCGTAGTCGTAGAACATTTTTGGAACGCGTTTTTTTGCAATCCGTCTTAAGTCTTCAATGGTCGTGATCACAGGCATGCGGATTCTTTCTGGAGGCGAAGAGCGTGGCGCTGAATTTGTGACTTGATTTGATCAGGAGCGGTGCCGCCTAGGCTCATTCTGGAGTGAAGGGATCCCTCTAAGCTTAACACCGCATAGACGTCGGCTTCGATGCTTGGATGAAAGCTTTGAAGCTCCTGCAGGGTGAGGTCGCTCAAGGCCTTGCCCTGCTTCATGCTTTGTTTGACCGCCAAGGCGACCGTTTCATGGGCATCCCTAAAGGGCAGTCCTTTTTTGACCAAATAATCGGCCAAATCGGTCGCTGTGGCATAGCCTTTAAGGGCCGCCGTTTGCATGGCTTCTTTTTGAACACGTAGGCCACCGCTCTCAACCCCCGTGATCGGGTCTTTTTCGCCCGCGATCATTTGCGCAAAGATACGCAACGTGTCTTTGACGGTGTCAACGGTGTCAAAGAGGGGTTCTTTGTCTTCTTGGTTGTCTTTGTTGTAGGCCAAGGGCTGCGCTTTCATGAGCATCAACAAGCCCATCAAATGGCCCACCACCCGTCCGGTTTTACCACGAGCGAGTTCGGGCACGTCGGGGTTTTTCTTTTGCGGCATGATGGAGCTGCCCGTGGTGAAGCGATCCGCAATTTGAATGAAGGCAAAGTTTTGACTCATCCACAAGACCAACTCTTCACTCATTCGGCTGATGTGCACCATCAACAAGCTACATGCGCTGGTGAACTCAATGGCAAAGTCACGGTCACTGACGGCGTCAAGGCTGTTTTGGCAGACTTGGGGCTCTCCCAAAGCGTTGACCATGCCCAAGAGTTCTGCCACACGAAGGCGATTGATGGGGTAACTGGTGCCCGCCAGGGCCGCTGAGCCCAAAGGCAAGCAGTTCGTTCTGGCCTTGATTTCTTGCATGCGTTGGGCATCGCGCGAAAACATTTCTATGTAGGCCAGCAGATGGTGCGCAAAACTCACGGGTTGTGCCACTTGCAAGTGGGTGAATCCAGGAAGGATCACGTCGATGTTTTTTTCTGCCAAGGCCAAGAGGGCGGCCTGCAAGTCGTTCAACAGCAAGAGAATCAAATCGATTTCTGCGCTGAGCCACAAGCGCACATCGGTTGCCACTTGATCGTTTCTAGATCTGGCGGTGTGCAGTCTCTTGCCCGCATCGCCAACCAACTGTGTGAGCCTGGCCTCGATGTTCAAGTGCACATCCTCTAGGGCCAGCTTCCATTCGAAATGGCCACCTTCAATCTCCTCGGTGATCAGCGCCATGCCACGCTGAATGGAGGCGAAGTCCTCGGCGCTCAAAATGCCACATTCGAAAAGCATTTGCGCGTGTGCCAAAGAGCCTTGGATATCGGCTTTCCATAAACGTTGGTCAAAGAAGACGCTCGCTGTGTAGCGTTGAACCAATTCGCTCATGGGTTCAGTGAAAAGGCCAGACCAGGCCTGTGATTTTTGATCAAGGGAATTCGTAGTCATGGGCTTATTTTAGCCGTTGCAGGCCTTGGGTGAGTGTCAGTTGTGGGCGAGCGGTAGGGGCAGACCCTTTAAAATGTCTTAAAAGCGGGGTCAAAGAGGCCTATGATGGCATTTTCGCTCCTCGGATGAGCAACACTTTAGGAATTCAAGACATGGGTAAAGACTCCATTGTGGTCATTGGTGGTGGACATGCAGGCGCACAAATTTGTGCCTCTTTGGCCGAATTGGGTCAAGGGCAAAGGGTGCATTTGGTCTGTGAAGAGAATGCCTTGCCCTATCAGCGCCCACCCTTGTCCAAAGCTTTTTTTAAAAAGGACGACGAAACGGTTCAACTCATCCGTGCCCAGTCGTGGTTTGATCAACAGGGCATTCAAGTCCACTTGGGCGATGCGGTCAAAAGCATTGATTTGACACAGCAAGTGGTGCATTTGGGCTCTGGACAAAGCGTGCCCTTTTCAAAGCTTGTTTTTGCGACCGGTACGCGCTCTAGGCGCTTGCCTGAGTTGGGTCCAGAGCTAGAGAATGTGCATTTGCTCAGGACCGCACAAGATGCTCAAACATTGAGGTCACAACTGGCCAACACCCAAAGTGTCACGTTCATCGGTGGCGGATTCATTGGCCTGGAGTTGGCTGCAACGCTCAACGCTCTAGGAAAAGAGGTGACCGTCTTAGAGGTCAGCACCAGGTTGCTTGCTAGATCCATTTCGACGGAGTTGTCAGCCCATGTGTTGACAACCCATAGGGCTGCGGGCATGGACATCCGCTTGCAAAGTGTCATTTCGGGCTACAAGACGCAAGCTCATCAACTCACTCACCTTGCTTTGCAAGACCAAGAGTTGAAGGTGCAACGCGTGTTGCTGGGCATCGGTGCGCAAGCCGAGACAACGCTTGCGCAATCGATTGGATTGGCGTGCGACGGTGGGATTGTGGTGGATGATCAAATGAGAACCTCGCTGCCCCATGTTTGGGCGATCGGTGACTGTACGGTCTTTCCTTACGGGCCGACTGGTGCGGGCATGCGCCTGGAGTCGATCCAAAATGCCAACGACCAAGCCAAAGTGGCGGCCCAAAGCATCATGGGTCAGTCCGTCTCGTACAAGCCTACCCCTTGGTTTTGGTCTGAACAAGGTGCCATGCGACTTCAAATGGTTGGGCTCTTGCCATCCTCACCCAAAACCATCAAGCGGCCAGGTGCGAATGAGCAAAGTTTTTCACTTTTTCACTACGATCAGGGTCGCCTGGCCTGTGTGGAGAGTGTGAATGCGGTGATGGACCACATGATGGCCAAGAAGTTTTTTGAGCTTGGGTGCAACCCAAGCCCTGAAGACGTTGCCAACCCAGACCTCGCCTTGAAGAGCCTCGCTGTCTAAAGCCCATCGATGCGCGCTGAGTCCGTTTTGGGGTTTGGACTAAGGCGTCATGGACCCTCGCCGTGCTAGGATCTCAATCAATTCTTTTTATGGTGTTTCATCAATCGTGAATTCAGACGCAAAACAACCTCTTCGTACCTTGACCATTGCCACTCGCGAGAGCCGCTTGGCGCTTTGGCAAGCACACCATGTTCAAGCTCTTTTATCCGAGCGCGGTTTGGACGTGAAGTTGCTTGGCATGACCACGCAGGGGGACCAGATTTTAGATCGCAACTTGAGCCAAGTAGGCGGCAAGGGTCTCTTTGTCAAGGAGCTTGAAGTGGCTTTGGAAAATGGGCATGCGGATTTGGCGGTGCACTCTTTAAAGGATGTGCCCATGGATTTGCCTGAAGGTTTTCATTTGGGGTGTGTCATGGAGCGAGAAGACCCCAGAGATGCCTGGGTATCCTCACATTATGCGAGTTTGCAAGAGTTGCCACAGGGGGCCACGGTTGGCACCTCAAGCTTGCGCAGAACAGTGCTGCTTCGTGCCCTGCGCCCAGATTTAAAGATTGAGCCTCTTCGTGGTAACTTGGATACCCGATTGAGGAAATTGGACGAGGGTTTGTATGCCGGTATTGTGTTGGCTGCAGCGGGTTTAAAGCGCTTGGGATTGCAAGAGCGCATCAGGCACATTTTTGAAATCACAGAGATGCTTCCTGCAGCCGGTCAAGGTGCCTTAGGCATTGAGATCAGGGCGGATCGAGACGATGTGCAAGAGGTGCTCAAGGCACTGTCTCATCAGACCACTTGGCTGGCAGTTGCTGCAGAACGTGCGGTCTCTAGACGCATGGGCGGGAGCTGCTCAATGCCTTTGGCCGCCCACGCAACCGTTCAAGGGGAGTATTTGACCTTGCGCGCTGCTTGGGGAGAGTTGGAGGCGGCAAGCCCACTGGTCACTGCAAAATTGACCGCAGAAGTGGCCGACCTCTTGGCTGCCGAGGCGCTGGGTGAGGCGGTCGCGCAAATGCTGATCGATTCAGGGGCTCGAGTGATGAAGCCTGTGTAGTGCTTTCTTTGTGATCCAGTTGATCCAGAATTCATTTTTTCATGACCCAACAACTCTTGCAGGACCCAAGCCTTGTGCGCACCGTGGTGATCACTCGTCCACAGGCCCCGTCCGAGGATTGGCTCAGTGCATTGAAAGACAAGGGCTTACGGGTCCGTCATCTGGCCTTGATTGAAATCGAGGGTCCCCCCGATCCAAGCGCCCTGAAGGCAGTGGGTTCACACGTGGATCAATACCACGCGATGATGTTTGTGAGCCCGCAAGCGGTGGCTCAATTTTTTCTCCATCTTCAATTCGATATGAGCGCTTGGCGCACACCGTGTTGGGTCACTGGAGGTGGCAGCAAAGCGGCCTTGTTAAAAGCGGGGGTCGCTGAACCCTGCATCTGGATGCCACAAGATGAGTCTGGACTTTGGGACAGTGAGCATCTTTGGTTGCGTGTCCAACACACGGTGAAGGCCGCGCAAAAAGTCTTGATTGTGCGAGGCACGGATCAGCATGCCGGCGGGTCTGAAGACTTGTCCAATGGCATGGGGCGAGAGTTTCTCAGTCAACAACTCCTGGCGCATGGACTTGAGGTGAACTATGTGGTGGCCTACCAAAGGCGCTCACCCATTTGGCGTGAAGAACAGCGTCAAAGGGCCCAAGAATTTTTAAAGCCGACACATGTCTGGGTTTTCAGCAGTTCCCAAGCGGTCAGCAACTTGGCCGAGCAGTTAAAGGGGGCTGATTTTTCTCAGGCTTGTGCCATTGTGACCCATGAAAGAATTGCCACAGCACTTCGTGATTTGGGTTTTGGTGTTGTTCTCTTGTCACGACCTGATGTGAAGGATGTCTTGCGGTCACTAGAATCCATCTCATGAACAAGAACGACTCAACGCCTCACCCCTCAGAAAAAGAGCCTGCGAGCGTTCAGTCGGTCAAGTCATCTGCCGCACCCGGTGTTGCCTCTGACCTAGACAAGGCTTCAGACGCCCAGCCCTCAAGGGGGCAAGCAGGTGATGCGCCAACAACACGTGCTCATCCAGCGCTTGAACGGGCCAAGGCCAAAGCTGTGCCTGTCTTTCTTAACAGCGTGTTCTTCAAGTCTTTTCTTGCGCTATGGGCTATGTGCAGCGTTCTTGCGGTGGTGGTGGGTTTTTATCTCTGGGACAAACTCTCCCATGTGCAAGAACTGGTCGCCAGACAAAGCGCTGACACCTCCTTGGTCTCTTTAGAGGCCAAGAGCTTGGCCAAGGAATCGCTTGATTTGACACGGGATACAGCAGCGAAACTTGCACTGACGCAAAACAAGTTGAGTGAAGTGGTTTTACAAAGAGCGCAATTGGACGCCTTGATGCAAAGCCTCAGTCGCTCTAGAGACGAGAACTTGATGGAAGACATCGACGCCTCCTTGCGTTTGGCTCAACAGCAAGCCATGCTGACAGGAAGTTTGCAACCCTTGCTGGCTGCCTTGAAGGCGTCTGAAGAGCGTTTGGCAAAAATCTCTCAACCTCGATTAAGTGGTGTGCAGCGTGCCATTGCCAAAGACATGGATCGCGTCAAAAGTTCGTCTTTGGCCGACACGCCGAATTTATTGATTCAGATGGACGAAATGATTCGCTTGATGGATGAGTTGCCACTGAGCAACGACGTGCTCAAGACCCAAACAAGTGGTCTGGCAGCAAGTGGATCACCCAAGGGATCCTCAAGCGCTTTGTCCTTGGGTGCAAGCTCAGCTCCAACACCAGGCCCTGGCAACAAAGAGGGCTCCCAAGTGCCAGCGCAAGATGCGCCCATGTCTTGGGCGCAACGCATCACCCAAGGGTGGTGGCAAAAGGCATTGGCCTCGGTGTGGGTGGAGTTCAAGGGCCTCCTGCGGGTCAGTCAAATCGATCACCCACAAGGGGTGTTGATCAGCCCAGAGCAAGCTTTTTTTGTGCGTGAGAATTTAAAACTGCGTTTGCTCAACGCCAGGATGGCCTTGTTGGCCCGACAAGTCGATACCGCCAAAGCGGATACAGCGATCGTACAAAAAGAAATCAATCAATATTTTGACTTGCATCAAAAGAACACAGCCGTCGCCATGGCTTTGCTGCAAAACATTCAAGTGAGTTTAAAGCAGTTGCAGTTGCCGTCTCTATCTGAGAGTTTGACGGCCCTTGCACAAGCGCAGGCAGGGCACTGAGATGCGCGCTGCCATTTGGTTTTTGTTCTTGTTTGCAGTGGCCGTGGCTTTGTCCATTTTTTTGGGTGCCAATCAAGGTGTGGTCACACTTTTTTGGCCACCCTACAGAGTCGATCTCTCGCTCAATTTGGTCATGTTGTTATGGGGTTTTAGCTTTCTTGCCTTGTATGTCACCCTCAGGGGCACCCAGCTTTTGGTGGACTTGCCCCAAAGGGCTCAGAGGTGGCGATTGCTGCAAAAGGAAAGGGCCGTTCAACAAGGGCTGTTGCAATCGATTTTTCAGCTCTCTTCAGGTCGCTATCTTCGCGCTCAAAAGTCTGCTCACAAAGCCTTGGTGCTTTTGCAAGATTTGAACTCTGGGCGCATGGAGCATGCGCTCTCAGAAATTTATCTGTCTGAGCTTCAATGCATGCTGCATTTGATTCACGCCGAGGCGGCACACGCCTTGAGAGACCAAGTCGGGCGAGAGTCCCACTTTGAAAAAGCCCTGTCGTGGTCAAGAGCCTTGCAGGTGATGTCTCATGTCGAGCCCATGGAGACCAGTCATTTGTTGGCGACTCGGTGGCATTTGTCGGACAAAGACCCTCAGGCGGCCTTGTCGAGTTTGGCGCAATTGTCCGCTGGTGCAGCTAGAAGGACGGTGGCTTTAAGGTTAAGGCTCAAGGCTGCTCGCTTGAGCGAGCACAATGAACTCGCCCTGGAGACCGCCAAGCTCTTGGCCAAGCATGGCGCCTTCTCTGCCAGTGTGGCCCAAAGCTTGTTGAAAAGCCTCATTGCATCTTGTCTTTCACAAGCCAAAGATGAGGCGCAGTTGCTCAAAACCTGGGGTCGTTTGGAGGCCAAAGAGCGCCAACTGCAAGGCATTGGCATGTTGGCAGCAAAGCGTTTGTTGAGCTTGGAGGGCTCGGTTGAGATGGCCAAGGAGTGGCTCGACCACGACCGAGCGATCTTGTACAAAGAACCTCAAAGCCTGTCGCCTGAGATGCGTGAACAGTTGGTTTTATTTTTGCAAAGCGTGATCTTGGCTTTGGCACCGAATTCACACGACTTGAACCTCTTGGAACAAGCGGTGCGTTCGCACCCGCAAGTGACCGAATTGCAGTACTTGTATGGGCAAACATGCATGCACCATGCTTTATGGGGCAAAGCGCAGCAACTTTTGGAGTTGGCCAGTCATAGAAACATGGCCCCCAGTCTTCAACGACGTGCTTGGATTGCAATGGCCCAGTTGATGGAGCAAAAGGGCGAGCATGCAAAGGCGCTTGAACTTTGGCGCCAGGCGGCCTTGCTGCAGCACTAGACCCCGAGCGTCTTGCTTGAAGCCTTTCTAGCCTGCCATCCCTTGGCCCTTGGGTCAGGGCTCCCTTGGTCCTTCTTTTAAAACCTTTTGTTCAAGCAAAGCCGCGTTGTTGTCAACGCGGTCTTGCCTGAGGCCTCTCTTATTTGGCGTCGTTGGTGAAGGGCAAGTTCAATTGACTGAGATTTTTTTTCGTCTCCACCAACACCAGTGGACCTTCGTGAAGCTCCACAGGAGCAGGACGCAAACGGGGAACACGCACTGCACGGGGTTCATTGGCAATGCTTGCTTTGATCTGTGCCACTTTGATGGGGTCCGATTGGACCCACTGCAAATTGGAAGACTGCGTCAAAGAGATCAAGGACTCTACGGGCAAGTCATAAGATGCAATGCTGGGCATGGCGATCTTGGCTGCCTGGGCAGGCTTTGAAGGTGCTTGGTCAAGGTTCTGCTTGGCGGGGGCCAGCACTGAAGAGGGGGCTAAAGACGCCGCCTTCGGCTCGGCTCGGGCACTGTCACTTCTTGCCACGGCTGTTTGAGGTGCGCTTTGTGGCGCATCAAAGTAGGAGCCTTGGCGGATTTGTGACGTGTTGTCAGCGCTCTCGTTCGATGCGAACGCCGTGAGATCTTGGGCCTGTCCTTGATCGATCAAAGCGCTGTCGTTGTCTCGAGGCGCTCTCTCTCGACGGTCTCTGCCATAACGGTCACGCCCTCTTCTCTCTTTGTTTTCAGGAGGATTGGCCGAATTCATAGAACCTGCGCTAGAGTCGTTGTTGTTCAGCGCATCTCCTTGAACCAGGTGCTGCTCGGGCGTGGCTGGGGCCGGGTGGTCGTTGTTGCCGCGGCTTGGCGTGTCTTCACCATTTTGGGGTCGCTCAGAGCCTTTTCGAGCGCCTCTTTCTCGGCGGCCATCGGTTCACTCGCCGCGTTCACGTCTGCTTGGACGTTGCTGCTCAGTTTCTCCCCGCTCAAGTTCTGCGTTGTTCAAGGGTTCAGTGCGTGCCTGAGGATCTTGAGAGCGGGTGTCCGTTGAGCGGTCATTTTGAGCGTTGCGTGAACCACCTCTTGCATTGCGGGGGCGCGCGGCGCGTGGTTCGGCGTTGCTGTTGTTGACGTCAGTGCCTTGCTCGGCAGTGTTCTCCGACCTTGGGGCTTTGTCGCCGCGTTCGGCACGCTCAGGACGATCAGCACGATCGCCTCTGCGTCCCCCGCGTCTAGAGTCCCTGGGGTTTCTTGCCTCTTTGGTGTCGCGCTTGTCTTCTCTTTTGGCGTCACTGGAAGTCTTGGATGTGGCTGGCGTTGCTTTTTTGGCCTCTCCTGAGCCAAACAAAGACTTGATCCAAGCGAACACCCCACCAGAGCCTTGGGTGGTGACGGGTTGGGGTGGTGTTTTGGACGCGGCAGGAACGGTTGGTTTCGTTTCGTGCATGGGTGCGGGTGCATCAGGCAAGACGCCTTTGATCACCGGTGTTTGGCGGTTGGTGGGCTCTTGAGAGCGACGTGTGACTGCCGTCACGTCTTCGATCTCATCGACCATTTTGTAGCTCGCCTCCATGTTGTCCAAACGTGGATCGTCGTGCTTGAGGCGATCGAGTTTGTAGTTGGGCGTCTCAAGGGCTTTGTTGGGCACCAGCAAGACGTTGATGCGTTGCTGGAGCTCAATTTTGGCAATTTCAGTGCGTTTTTCATTGAGCAAAAAGGAAGCCACTTCAACGGGCACTTGAGCATGAACCGCCGCCGTGTTGTCTTTCATGGACTCTTCTTGAATGATCCTGAGAATTTGAAGGGCTGAGCTCTCGGTGTCTCTGACGTGTCCTGAGCCGCCACAACGCGGGCAAGGAATAGAGGCGCCCTCAGACAAGGCGGGTCGCAGACGCTGGCGGCTCATCTCCATCAGGCCAAATTTACTGATCGTGCCGAACTGCACACGTGCACGGTCTTGTCTCAATGAGTCACGAAGTCTGTTTTCTACATCTCGGCGGTTGCGGGACTCCTCCATGTCAATGAAGTCAATCACAATCAGGCCACCCAAGTCACGCAAGCGCATTTGACGAGCAACTTCCTCGGCGGCTTCTAAATTGGTGCGCGTGGCAGTTTCTTCGATGTCACCTCCACGTATGGCTCTAGCGGAGTTGACGTCCACAGAAACCAAGGCCTCTGTGTGGTCAATCACAATGGCGCCACCACTGGGCAAGTTCACCGTTCTTGCGTAAGCGGATTCAATTTGATGTTCAATTTGAAAGCGGCTAAAGAGGGGTGCATCATCTCTGTAGCGTTTGACACGGGCCGCGTGCTCGGGCATCACGTGGGACATGAACTGGTGAGCTTGATCAAAGATGTCATCGGTATCGATCAAGATGTCGCCGATGTCATTGTTGAAATAGTCGCGAATGGCTCGGATGACCAAACTGGACTCTTGATAAATCAAGAAAGCCCCTTTGCCACCCTTGGAGGCGCCATCAATGG
This sequence comes from uncultured Burkholderiales bacterium, assembly GCA_903842945.1. Taxonomy (GTDB): domain Bacteria; phylum Pseudomonadota; class Gammaproteobacteria; order Burkholderiales; family Burkholderiaceae_C; genus Limnohabitans. The sequence goes on along the minus strand of CAIMNS010000156.1, from coordinate 9,380 downwards.
CCGCCCATAATTTGAGCAAATAGTTCAAATCCCATTGCAATTCAGGCGCCGATCGACCGATGCCAGCGGTTCTGGCAATGATGGACATACCGTTGGGGTATTCCAACTGGTCCATGGCCTCTTTGAGATCCGCACGGTCATCGCCTTCAATGCGCCGACTCACGCCGCCACCCCTGGGGTTGTTAGGCATCAAAACAACATAACGGCCCGCCAAGGAGATGAAGGTGGTGAGCGCGGCACCTTTGTTGCCTCGCTCCTCTTTCTCGACCTGGATCAAAAGTTCTTGTCCTTCGCGAATCACATCTTGTATGCGAGCTTGGCTAGGAGAGATGTTGGAGCTGAAAAATTGTTTGGAAATTTCCTTGAAGGGCAAGAAGCCATGGCGTTCTTCTCCATAGTCAACAAAGCAAGCCTCCAGGGAAGGTTCCACTCGGGTCACAACAGCTTTGTAGATGTTGCCCTTTCGCTGTTCTCTTCCTTCAATTTCAATTTCATAGTCAAGTAATTTTTGACCGTCTACGATCGCTAAGCGTCTTTCTTCAGCTTGCGTGGCATTGATAAGCATCCGTTTCATTGATGCGTTCCTTTACATATATATAACTAAACATCACAGGCCCATGACGGACCAACGATGCCTGAAACGACGCCAAGAACGAAAGGAATTGCCGCTAAGATTCGCCTGTGAGGGCGACCGTTTTAAGGTCGCTGGCGAAGACTGGGCACGTGGACAGGAGCGAGTTGCAAAGGAGTGGGCAACGCTTTTGTAAAGCGGGCCATCCGAGTGTGCAAAGACCATGGGGTGTTGCGTGCGAACCCAAGCGCTGTCATAGGGAAAATCCCATACAGAAAGAGGGGCAACATGAAAAACACCATCAACATCTTAAATTTCTTTTCTCGCTATGATCCGTTTGACTTGTCTTGGACCATAGGTTCATTGAGGCAAGTCAAACTTTGTAGATTCCGTATCAAAGTTCAATGGATGTCGGCTCAACCGATGGGGGGCGCACCCCTCACACTTCATAGGAGGTGAGTCTGTGTCGCGGGGCCTGTCGGGGCATCGACCGCCAGCTTGGGGTGTTTACGTGATCTAATTGACCAAATGACAAAACAAATCAAGTACTTGGAATCCAACGCTGGTGAATAACATTATACGACCCTTAGGGCCTGAGAAGCCATTTCAGGCAAAACTAATCGAAGTGGATGAGGAGTCCGCTGGCCAAAGGTTGGATAATTTTTTGATGCGCCACCTCAAAGGGGTGCCCAAAACCCATATTTACCGCATCATTCGCTCAGGGGAGGTGCGCGTGAACAAGGGGCGAGCATCGGCAGACAGTCGAATTCAAAGCGGGGATGTCGTGCGCCTTCCGCCCTTGAGGACCTCAGAGCAAGCGCAACTCAAGGAAGAGTTGGCCCTTTCTGGAGGTATTCCTGCTCGGGAATTTCCAGTTTTGATGGAGGATGAGCACTTGATGGCCATCGATAAGCCTGCCGGCGTCGCGGTTCATGGGGGCAGTGGTGTGAGTTTTGGGGTGATTGAGCAACTCAGGCAGGCCCGGCCTTTGCTCAAATCATTGGAGTTGGTCCATCGAATTGACCGTGAAACGTCGGGCATTTTGCTTGTGGCCAAGAAAAGGAGCGCACTCAAGCACCTTCAAGACCAATTCAGAGAGCGTGAGACGGGCAAAACTTATCTGACCATGGTACATGGCCAGTGGCCCTCCAACAGAAAGGTCATTGATTTACCGCTCAAGCGGTTTTTGCTCAGCAATGGAACCCAAGAAGGCGAAAGGCGAGTGAAGGTGGCGCCCAAGGATGACCCTTCGGGTTTGAGGGCCATTACCTTGGTGAAAGTAGCGCGCCTTGTGGGCGCTTATTCCTTGCTGGAGGTGACCATCAAAACTGGCCGCACGCATCAAATAAGGGTTCATTTGGCCAGTCTGGGTTATCCCATTTTGGGCGATGAAAAGTATGGTGACTACGATCAAAACAAAGCCCTTCAAAAAGTCGGTCTGAAGCGCATGTTTCTGCATGCATGGCAGTTGAAATTTTTTCACCCCAACATCGCCAAACCCGTGACCCTAGAATGTGCGCTCCCACAAGAATTGCAAGAATTCATCGACAAGCAGCAAAGCTTGGAGAGCCAGGCTGTAAGGCCATGAACATGAAGCGCTGAAGAGACAGACCATGATTTCAAACCCCCAACGACCCTTTGATTTGATCGCATTTGACTGGGATGGGACTCTGTTTGATTCCACACAGTTGATCACGCGTTGCATACAAGCTGCGGTGGAGGATGTGGGGGGTCAAAGGCCCCACGCAATGCAAGCTTCCTATGTGATTGGTATGCCATTGATGGCTGCTTTGGCGCATGCCGCACCCGATGTCCCTGAGCACTTGTATCCACAGCTCGGTGAGCGTTATCGCTTTCATTACCAAAAAAAAGAACACGAATTGGCCCTTTTTGATGGGGTGATTGACCTGCTGGAGTGGCTCAAGGCAGAGCATTACGTGATCACCATTGCCACTGGAAAGAGCCGCGCAGGTTTGAATGCTGCGCTTCACTTTAAAACCCTGAAGGGCTTGATCGATGACTCCAGGACGGCCGATGAAACGGCTGGCAAGCCCGATCCACTGATGCTCCATGAATTGATGTCCCTCTATGGGGCCTTGCCCACCAGAACCTTGATGGTTGGAGACACCTCCCATGATTTGGAGATGGCCAAGAGAGCGGGTTGTCCAAGTGCCGCGGTCACCTATGGTGCCCATGAGGACCGGGAACTTAAAAAGTACAGCCCTTTGATCTTTGCCAACAGCGTGCAAGATTTATGGGATTGGTTCAAGTCGTTTCACAAGTAGGCGAGGACCATGGGTGGAGAAGTTTTTTGCAATGAACGCGGCAAGGGCAAAGAGGTGAGGATGTGACCCATCAGATGCAATACCTTTTGTGTCCATCTGAAGCGCTTGAAAATGGCGGCAAGGCGGTGGTCTTTGATGTGATTCATGGTGGACAAACTTGCCGAGCATTTGCTGTTCGTTTTGAGGACCACGTGCATGCCTACTTGAACCGTTGCACTCACGTGGCCATGGAAATGGATTACCAAGAGGGCCACTTCTTTGATCGGTCCAAAACGTGGCTGATCTGCGCAACCCATGGCGCGGTTTATGCGCCACAGACGGGGCTTTGCACGGGGGGGCCGTGCAAGGCGGGCTTGATCAAAATAGAAGTTTTGGAGAAGGAAGGCAACGTTTTTTGGCGAAGTGCGTACAATCTGATCCGTAAAGACCCTATATGTGAATGAAATGGCCCTTTGATCTAGGGCCTTTCAATTGGATTTTGAAATAATTTAGTTTTACAGCCGTTTATGAACTCCTCACCCCAACCCCCATCATCAAAATCCGAATCGACGCCAGACAGCGCTCAGGCACCGGTGGTTGAAGATGTTCATGCAAGCTCTGGCGCTTTTGAGTCCCCTCAAGCCCAGCCAGCCAGTCCAAGTCCTGATTCGCTTCCTCCCAGCTCTGGGACTGCCCAAGACGTCCCTTGGGAGCGCAAAACTTTGGAGCAACTGGCCTTTGCCAGCTTAGAAGAGCAAAAAAAGCAAAGATGGTGGCGCAACTTCTTTCGCTTTGTTTGGTTGGGCCTGTTTTTGATGTTCGTGGTGATGAGCGTGCACAAAGGCGGCGTGTCTTCTAGCAACAGTCAACCCCACACGGCGGTGGTTGAAATCAAGGGAGAGATTGCCGCCGATAGCGATGCCAGTGCAGACACAGTGGTCAGTGCTTTAAAAGACGCCTTTGAAGAAGACAGTGCAATTGCGGTCGTGCTGTTGATCAATTCACCCGGTGGCAGTCCTGTGCAAGCGGGCATGATCAACGATGAAGTTCGGCGCTTAAAAGACATCCACAAAAAACCCGTGTATGCGGTGGTTGAGGAAATGAGCGCATCTGCAGCTTATTACATCGCCGTTTCAGCCGATGAAATTTATGTGGACAAAGCCAGCATTGTTGGCAGCATTGGTGTCTTGATGGATGGCTTTGGTTTTACTGGGCTGATGGACAAACTGGGCGTTGAGAGACGACTGCTCACCGCAGGTGAGAACAAAGGGTTCATGGACCCCTTCAGTGCCCAATCCAAATCCCAAAAGGCCTATGCATTGAGCATGCTCGATCGCATTCACCAGCAATTCATCAAGGTCGTGAGAGACGGCCGTGGAGACCGCCTCAAAGAAACGCCTGAGATGTTTTCCGGGCTCTTTTGGACTGGAGAAGAGGCGGTGGACATGGGTTTGGCCGATCATTTGGGCAACCTTGACTTCGTGGCCAGAGAGGTGGTCAAAGCCGAGGTCATCATTGATTACACGAAAAAAGACAGCGTGGCCGAGCGCTTGGCCAAGCGTTTTGGTGCGGCCTTGGGAGAAGGGGCGTTCAAGTCTTTGTCTCGGCCTGCGGTTCTTCGCTAAGTCTGTCCCTCAAGCCCCCAGCAAGAACACGCACGGCTCTTGCAAAGGGGGGAGTGTTTTGAAGGTCTTCCATTTTTCTATTTGGTGCGATTGAATCCATTGTTGGGGGCCAGACAAGCCACAAGCCAAGGCGAGTCGCGTTTGGGGGTGAAGAATCTCTAGCATGCTGCGCACGAGGCTTTCATTGCGGTAGGGTGTTTCAATGAAAATTTGTGTCTGCCCAGATTTTTTGATCCACTGATCCAGGTATTTGAGGCGTTCAATTTTGCTTTCCTGGGCCTGTGGAAGGTAGCCAATAAAGCTGAAATTTTGTCCATTCATGCCGCTGCTGGCAAGGGCCAGCATCAGTGAGATGGGCCCGACCAAGGGCGCCACAGTCAGGCCCATCAAGTGGGCCGCTCGGACAACCGATGAGCCGGGGTCGGCAATGGCCGGCATGCCGGCCTCGCTGACCAGTCCCATGTCATGGCCCTCTAAAAGTGGTTGAAGAAGGTCCTTGGCATTGAATTCACCTTTGTGGTCGCCCTTTTTGTGAACTTGGTGAGGCAACTCTATCATCACATGTTCTTGTATGGGTTGTTTCAAAGGCGTGACTTCGTTCACACGTTTTAAAAATGCCCGTGTTGACTTTGCGTTTTCACAAATCCAATGCGTCAGGTGTGCCGCTGTGTCAATGCTTGACTGGGGAAGGCTTTGTGCAAGTGAGCTTGTGTGCGCCGAACCAAAGTCCAATGGCGTAGGGACCAAATAAAGTGTGCCGTTGGCCATGGGTGGTCCTTGAGATGAATTTAAAGTGGGTGGTGATGTTTGGCAGGGTTTGAGGCCAGCACATCAAGTCCTGCAAGAGCCAACAAAGCGGTGGTTTTGATGAGGGGCAATCCAATCAAGGAGGTGGGGTCGTCACTTTCGATTCGCTCCAAGAGGGCGACACCCAGGGACTCGCTTTTCGCCGAGCCAGCGCAATCGTAGGGCTTGTCCTTGAGCAAATAAGATTCAATCGTCTGGCGTGAAAGTGTTTTGAACACCACTTTCACGGTGGAGACAAAGACATTTGAAAACTCAGTTTCTTTGCAACACACGCAAACGCTGGTGTGGAAAAGAACCGTCTGGCCACTCATCATCTCCAATTGTGAGACTGCTTTGTCGTGGGTCAAGGGTTTGCCAAGCGATTGGCCATGAAGGTCTGCGACCTGATCTGAGCCTATCACAATGGCCTTGGGGTGAAGGACAGCCACGGCATGGGCCTTTTGCAGAGCGAGCCGCTGGGACAGTTCGATGGGTTGTTCGCTCTCCAAGGGCGTTTCATCGATGTCGGGGCTCACGGTTTCAAAGGGCCACTGCAAGCGAGACAAAAGTTCATGGCGGTACTTGGAGCTCGACCCAAGGATGAGCGTTCGAGCTTCAAGCGAGTGCTTGGGGTGGATGGGCTTGGGGGACATGTGCGATGGCAATTTTGAAATCAATTCCTTTGGTCTATGATAGAGGCAGTTGAGCGGTTTTGCGAAAGCACCCAAAAAAACAGTTCTACGTTCATCCTCGGGATAGCAAGTCCCAACCCCCATTGTTTTAAATGACCAAAGACTTCGATCTCACCAAACTGCAAGTGCTCAAATTTGCTCAATCCGCTGGCCACGAACAGGGACGTGAACCCATGGAGCGATTGCATCGTTTGATGGCTGAGCAGAAAAATTCACTGGATGGACAAGACGCTTTGATGGACAACCCACCCAGCGAAGTTTTACAAGCAGAGTTGGGCCAGTGGGTGGATTGGAGCTTGGCGGGTTTTTGTGATCCTCAGGATCCACACGCACCCTTTTCCTTGGACGCGAAAGCGGGTTTCATTTTGCAAGCGCACGCGCTCATTCAGTTGACTTGTCAACGTTGTCTGGGGCTGAGCATACAAAAGCTGGAGGTGCACAGGACGTTTCGTTTTGTGCGTGATGAGCAAACCGCCATGGCTTTGGACGACGAGTCAGACGATGAGTTTTTGGTTCTCTCCAATGCATTTGATGTGCTGGAGTTGATGGAAGATGAGCTCATCATGGCCTTGCCTTTGGTGCCCTTGCATGAGCTATGCCCTGTGCCATTGACACAACAACTAGGTCAAATAACTACCATTGAGGCGCAAAATGAGGAGGAAAGGCCACATCCTTTCGCTGCCTTGTCGGTATTGAAGTCAAAAAAGCAGTAAAAACTGGACTTTAGGCTATAATCGTTGGTTCTGCGGGCGATGAGGCTCAGTAAGTCAGCCTTTCGCGCACAAGTTCATCTTTTACCTTTTACGTCTAGGAGCCGACCATGGCCGTCCAGCAAAATAAAAAATCACCGTCCAAGCGCGGTATGCACCGTTCACACAATGCATTGAATGTTCCAGGGATCGCTGTCGAGCCAACCACTGGCGAGATACACTTGAGACATCACATCAGTCCCACTGGTTTTTACCGTGGACGCAAGGTGTTGAAGACCAAATCTGAAGCTTGATTTTTGCTTAGACAAATTGGCCCGTTGCTGATCCAATTAGCGCGGGCCTTTATTTTGATGCTTCGCAGATTCAGCATGCCTCTTCTTTCATCAGAAGCCACAGGCCCATGATTACGCTGTCTATTGATTTAATGGGCGGAGACTTGTCTCCTCAAGTCAGGCTTGAGGCATGTACTCAATTCTTAAGCCGTCACCCCCAAGCTCATCTCCTGTTGGTTGGACTCAAAGACTCTTGTGGTTCTTGGTCGCATGCCCGTGCTGCTTTTTTAGAGTGCTCGGAGGTTGTGCACATGGACGATGCAGTGGAGGTCGCCATGCGCCGTAAAAAAGACTCTTCCATGCGCGTGTGCATAGAGCAAGTCAAAAGTGGCGCAGCACAAGTGGCCGTCTCTGCGGGCAACACAGGTGCCCTCATGGCCATTGCTCGTTATGTACTTAAAACCATCGATGGTATCGACCGTCCAGCCATTGCTGGTCAGATGCCCAATGTTTTTGGCGGTGCCACCACCATGCTGGACCTGGGTGCCAATGTGGACTGTACCCCCGCACATTTGTTGCAGTTTGCCGTGATGGGTTCGGCCTTGGTCTCTGTGTTGCAAAACAAGGACCACCCAACGGTCGGATTGCTCAACATTGGGGAGGAGGCCATCAAGGGCAGTGAGATGATCAAAAGAACCGCTGAGCTTCTGAGGGCTGCGAGCGAGGCGGGCGATTTGAACTTTTATGGCAACGTCGAGGGCAACGACATTTTCAAAGGCACCACCGACATTGTGGTTTGTGATGGCTTTGTAGGCAATGTGGCCTTGAAGGCCAGTGAGGGCTTGGCTTGGATGGTGAGCACCTTGCTCAAAGAAGGTTTTGCAAGAAATATCTTCACCAAGATGGCGGCCGTTTTAAGCTATCCTGTTCTCGCTGGATTTAAAAAAAGGGTCGATCATCGCAGGCACAATGGCGCTGCTTTGCTTGGACTTCAGGGCTTGGTGTTCAAGAGCCATGGCTCTGCGGATGCGTTGGCTTTTGAGACGGCTTTGAATCGAGCGTATGATGCGGTTCAAAATCATTTATTAGAGAAAGTGCAATCTCAGATCTCCAAAGCTCGTACCTTGCTTGAAGCGCAAGTGCAAGCGCAGTCAATGCATTAAGCCACCCATGAGCAAATTTTCAAGAATCATCTCCACGGGCAGTTTTCTGCCCCCCGAACGGGTGAGCAACGCTCAACTTGTGAGTGACTTGGCCAAACACGGGATCGAGAGCTCGGACGAATGGATTGTGGAGAGAACGGGCATCAGCACCAGGCATTTTGCGCAAGCCAATGTCTGCAGCAGCGACTTGGCCCTTGAGGCCTGTGTGCAAGCGCTGGGAGCGGCCAACTTGGGGCCTGAAGACATTGATTTGATCATTGTGGCGACTTCAACACCAGACATGGTCTTTCCTTCCACCGCTTGTATTTTACAAAACAAGCTTTCTCAACTGAGCCCCCAAGCGCAAGTCATTTTGGGATCCCCCGCCTTTGATGTACAAGCAGTTTGCAGTGGTTTTATTTATGCATTGACCATCGCAGATGCGATGATTCGGGCGGGCAATGCCAAGCGCGCTTTGGTGGTCGGTGCAGAGGTGTTTTCTAGAATTTTAGATTTCAAAGACAGAACCACTTGCGTGCTCTTTGGTGACGGCGCAGGTGCGGTGGTGTTAGAGGCGTCCGATGAACCAGGCATCTTGTCCACCGACATTCATGCCGATGGGCGACATGTGGGCCTCTTGTATGTGCCAGGGTATGCCAATGCAGGTGGCGTGCTTGAGGACCCGGTGGTCAAAATGGATGGTCAAGCCGTTTTCAAGTTGGCGGTGGGTTTGCTTGAAGGGGCGGCAAAAGCGGTCATTGAGAAAGCCAACTTGACCGCCGCGGATGTCGACTGGATGGTGCCGCATCAAGCCAACATCAGGATCATTCAAGCCACAGCCAAAAAATTAAAGTTACCCATGGATCGGGTCATTTTGACGGTGCAAGACCATGGCAACACGTCGGCCGCATCCATTCCCTTGGCCTTGGACCAAGGTGTTCGCTCTGGGAAAATCAAACCTTCTCAAACCGTCCTCCTTGAGGGCGTGGGTGGGGGATTTACCTGGGGTGCGGTTTTGTTCAAACTCTAGGACCCCAGGCAAGATGAGTCACCAACAACACTATGCATTCGTTTTTCCAGGTCAGGGCTCACAAAGCGTTGGGATGCTGGATGCCTGGGCTTCTCACCCCCAAGTGAAGTTGACCCTTGAAGAGGCCAGCCAAGCCTTGGGCGAGGATTTAGAAACTTTGATCAAAGAAGGTCCGAAGGAGACCCTGGCCTTGACCACCAATACCCAGCCCGTGATGCTGGCTGCGGATGTGGCCATTTACAGAGCTTGGGTGGCAGAAGGTGGTGAGCCACCCGTTGCCGTGGCGGG